>CAMFLW010000109.1 GCA_945957575.1 uncultured Aeromonas sp.
ACTCCAATTGGTTCTCTGTTGGGTTGGCAAGCATTTCAAGTCTCGCCATTTTGCTCATCGCGCTCCCCCCTGCCAGCGCTTCACCGACCAGGCCATTGCAATTGCTCAGGCTCAATTTCGCGCTGATGAGTTGTGCGCAACGATACATAAAATCTGGGACACCCACCTTTTGGTGAGTGTGAATAAGGATCGTGCTGGGCAACCCCCAAAGTACGCCGGGTCAACCCGGCGTACTTATCTCGGTCAGAACGGCTACACTGTCACTCCGCCAATTCGCTCAGGATGGCGTGAGCCGCCTGGATCCTGGCATCGTTGGGGTAGTTGCGATTGGCCAGCATCACGATCCCAATCCCCTTGGCGGGCACAAAGGCTACATAGGCACCAAAGCCGTTGGTCGACCCGGTCTTGTTGTAGAGTCGCTGATCGCCCATCGCTTTGGGCGTGGCAAAGCGCTCAACCGGATTGGCCTGGTAACTCACCGCTGGCGAGTTGCCTGCCAGCAGCACCTGCTCGGTCACCGGATAGGCGTAACTCTCCCAACCCAACCCTTGCGTCATCCCCCCGACCGAGAAGAAGCCGGTGTGGGTCATGGCGATCGCCTGTTGCAGCGCCTCGTCATCCTGCTTGACCATGTTGGCCGCCACAAACTTGATGAAATCCGCCGAGCTGGTCTTGATGCCATAGGCCTCATCCGCCAGCACCCCCGGATTGACCCGGATTGGTTTCTCCTCTTTGGCATAGCCATAGGCGTAATCCCCCATGGCCGCGGCAGGCACCTTGAGATAGGTATGGGCAAGACCGAGCTTGGGCAATAGCGTCTCACCCATAAGCTGATCGAACGGCTGACCCAGCGAACCGGCTGCCAGATAGCCAAACAGGCCAATACTGGGATTGGAGTATTCCCGCTGGGTCCCGGCGGCAAAGCGCGGCACCCACTGGCGGTAGTAATCCTGCATCTTGGCGGAAGAGTCGACCGCATCGGGGAACTGCAGCGGCAATCCCCCCGCGCTATAGGTGGCAAGATCGGCCATAGTCACACCATCAAAGGCGGATCCCTTCAGCCAGGGGGCGTGCTGGATCACCTTGTCATCCAACTCAAAGCCGCCTTTGACCACAGCGTAGGCACCGAGGGTCGCGGTCAGGGTCTTGCTGACCGAGCCAATCTCGAACAGGGTCTGCTCACTGACACGCTGGCCACTCTCCCGGTTGGCCACGCCGTAGTTAAAGAAGTGGGCCTTGCCATCTTTCAGCACAGCGACCGCCATCCCCGGGATCCGATACTTATTGAGCACCGGCTGGATAATACCGTCTACAGCGGCGGTCAGCGAAGCCTCCTCGCTGGCATAAGTACAAGGGGCTAGCAGCAGGCTACCCAGCATCAGTAGAGCGAACGCACGTCGTTGTTGCATATGGTTATTCTCACAGTGAATGAAATTGACCTCAGCATAAACCAGATGCATGTACCCACGATGAAGCGGTGTGAAGTCTCTGTGAAGTGATCTGCTGTTGGCCAACCTTCACAGGCTTGTTAGCCGATAAGCCCTGCCGCAACCCTCTGGCGTATAAGCTGTAGAAGCAAAGAGAGAATCGGAGGCGCAGGTGAGATCACAAGAACAGATCACGGCGGTACTGGCGGCACTGGAGCGAGTCATTCTGGGCAAGCCGCTGCAACTGAAAATCGCACTGGTGACGCTGCTGGCACGCGGTCACCTGCTGATCGAGGATCTGCCCGGCATGGGCAAGACCACCCTGGCCCACGCGCTGGCGCAGGTGCTGGGGCTTGCATGCCGGCGAATGCAATTCACCGCTGACCTGCTGCCAGCCGACCTGTTGGGGTTGCAGATCTTTGACCCCCAGCAGCAAACATTTCGCTTTCACCCCGGCCCCATCTTCACCCAGGTGTTGCTGGCGGACGAGATCAACCGCGCCAGCCCCAAGGTACAGAGCGCCCTGCTGGAGGCGATGGCCGAGGGCAAGGTGAGCATCGAGGGGAATACCCATCCCCTCCCCGCTCCGTTTTTCGTCATCGCCACCCAGAACCCGGCGGATCAGGCGGGCACCTATCCGCTGCCGGAATCCCAGCTCGATCGCTTCGCCGTACGGCTCTCTTTGGGTTTTCCACCACGAGAGGCGGAGCGCCAGCTGCTGCGCGGCCACCAACCGACTGGCCCGTTGCCCGCCATGCTGGATGACGGCGGACTCGCCGCCTTGCAAAGCGAAGGGGATGCCATCCATGTTTCTGATGCCACCCTCGACTACCTGCTGGCACTGGTGCACCAGAGCCGTTTTGATGGCGAACTGCCGCAGCCGCTCTCCCCACGGGCAGCCCAGACCTTGCTGGCGGTGAGCCGGGCCTGGGCGCTGGTAGCCGGGCGAAGCTTTGTCACAGTGGAGGATGTGCAGGCGGTCTTCCCCTATGTGGCCGAGCATCGGCTGCGGGGCAGCTTTGGCGTGCAGCACGGCGAAGCCTGCCCCCTGAGCCAGCGGCTGCTGGCCAGGGTCGATCCGGACCATCCCTGATGAGCAAATTGCTTGACCGTTGGCAGCAGTGGCGAGCCCGCTGGCAGCGGCGCTGGCTCGATCGCCGCATTCCACCGGCCCGCCAGATAACGCTGGGGCCACGTTCGCTCTTTATCCTCCCCACCCGCATGGGGCTGCTCTATCTGCTGGTGCTGCTCGCCATCTATCTGCTCGGTACCAACTACCAGAACAATCTGGTGCTGCTGGTGGCCTACTGCCTCGGCAGCCTGTTTATGGCCGCCATGTGGCTCACCCATCGCAACTTGTTGGGGTTGGAGCTGCTGGGTGGCCCTCTGGTGCTGGGGGAAGTGGGCAGCCAGCTTCCTATTCGTATCTTGGTGCAGAGCCCGCGCCCGGTGCTGGCACTCCGTTTTAGCCTCAACGAAGGCTCCCTCTGGCTGACACAGGCCGATGCTGTGCCCCACACCTTGATCCTGCCGGTATCGGGCTCGCGCCGTGGGCCGCTGCCCCTTGGTCGATTGCGGGTCGAGAGCCGCTACCCCCTCGGTCTGTTTCGCTGCTGGACGCTACTGGACTTGCAACTGGAGGGTTGGCTCGCCCCCAAACCGGAGCATGGGGTGCTGAGAGGAGAACTGTCAGGTGATGACAAGGGAGATCAGGGCCAACCCGCCCCCGCACCTCTCGGTGATTTTGATCTCCTGCGGACACATCAAGCCGGCGAGAGCATGAGCCGGGTCGCCTGGAAACAGCTCGCCCAGGGGCGCGGCCTGCTGGCCAAACAGTTCAAGGAGCCGATGCAGGATGAGACTCACCTCACCTTGCAACGTATCGCGGGCGGTGATCTGGAGCGGCGGCTGGCGGTACTGGCCTGGTGGTGCGTCGATTACGGCAAGCGGGGCATCCCCTTTACCCTCACGCTGGCAGGTCAGACGCTGGGGCCCGATAGCGGTGCCGCCTTTGTGCAGCGCTGCCTGCTGGCACTGGCCAGATTCGATGCAACACCACCGAAGAGCACGCCAGATGCTGCTTGATAACCGCCGCCTGCTGCCACTCATCGCCCTGCAACAGCTGCTGCTGGTCGCGGCGATCTGGCCCCAGTTGCAGCTCTGGGTAGTGGCGGTGGGCGCCATCACTCTCGGCGTCCGGGCCATGATGCTGTGGCGCGGCTGGCCGCCTCTTCCGGCCCGCTGGTTGGCGCTGCTGGCCATCACCACCGTGCTGTTGCTGGGGCTGCAGTGGCGCACATTGGGCACCCTGTCCGCCCTGATCAATCTGCTCTGGCTCGGCTATAGCCTCAAGATGATCGAGGTGCGGCGCGAGCGGGATATCGAGCAGGTGCTGCTGCTCGCCTTCTTCCTCATCGCGCTGGCGCTGGTACAACGCCAAAGCATCGGCTGGACAGCCGGGATGGCAGTGGCACTCTGGCTGGCAGTAACCACGCTGGTAGCCGCTATCGCCCCCGAGCAGAAGCAGCCTTGGCGCAGCGCGGGCGGCGCCCTGCTGCTGGCGTTTCCGCTGCTTATCACTCTGTTTTTGCTGCTGCCAAGGCTGCCGCCTCTGTGGCAGATGCCCACCACCAGCCGCGCCCTGGCGGGACTCTCGGAAGAGCTGGCCCCCGGCGATATCAGCGAACTGGTCAACTCCTCGGAACTGGCGTTTCGGGTCACTTTTGCCGATGGCCCGCCCCCTACCCGCGAGCGCTACTTTCCGGTGATGCGCCAAGAAGTTTTCGATGGCCAGCGCTGGTTGCTGAGCCCCGAGGTCAAAGCATGGCAGCAGACAGTGCCGGTGCAAACCGGGCTCACCCTTCTAACATCCTCTTCACGGGCCAGTACTCAACTGGCAGATAGCCCGTTGCCAGCCGGGAGCTACGAGGTGATCGCCGAGCCCCAGCGCCACCGCTGGGCCTTTGCCCTGAGTGAACCACGCCTGCTGGCGGGTCCGGTGCTGCTTACCCCTCTCGACACCCTCTATCGTCAGGGGAGCGGCGAGGTGGCGATCCGCTATCGCATTGGCCGCGGCGAAACGCTGCCCGAGGATGACCACCAAGCAGCCCAGCGCAACCTGCAACTGCCAGCCGGAGGCAACCCGAGAGCACGCGCCCATGGCCAAGCGCTGGCCGCGCGCTATCCGGATCGCGCAGAGCTGGTCGCCGCCCTGCTAGCGCAGTTTCGCAGCCAATCCTATTACTACACCCTGACACCGCCACGACTTGGCAGTGACGGGGTAGATACATTTCTGTTCGATACCAGACAGGGCTTTTGTGGCCACTACGCCATGGCGACCGCTTTCGTGCTGCGCGCCGCCGGTATTCCGGCACGGCTGGTCACCGGTTATCTCGGCGGCGAGTGGAATCCTACGGGCAACTATCTGGCGGTACACCAGTTCGATGCTCACGCCTGGGTGGAGTATCTCGATGAAGGGGGCTTATGGCGGCGAATCGACCCCACGGCGGCAGTGGCACCGGAGCGCATTGAGGGCGGCGTGAGGGAGGCGCTGAGCGACGAATTTACCGCCGCCGACCCCCTCGCTTTGCAGCGTTATCGCAACTGGGCGCTGCTCAATCAGCTGCGCTGGTGGGGCAACAATATCGACTACCAGTGGAGTCGCTGGGTGATCGGCCACGATGCGGGCCAGTTCTGGCAGCAAATCGGTCTGCGCTGGCCAGCACTGGCGGGACACACTCCCTGGTTGATCCTCGCCAGCCTGATGCTGGTCGCCCTGATGGTGAGTCTGCCCCTGCTGTTGCCCGCCCGTCTGCCGCCAGAGCGGCGTATCTGGCAACCCCTGATCAAACGGGGCAAACGCAGCGGCTATCCTCCAGAGCCCGCCGAGAGCATGGGAGCCTGGTGCGAGCGGCTGGCACGGCTGCGTCCAGACCTTGCCCATCCCCTGTTAAAGGCTGCATGGCTCTATCGCCGTCTGCGCTATGCCCCCCTGACCAAGAGTCAGCATGGCCGCATGGCCCGCGCCCTGACTCGCAGGTTGCGCCAGGTGATCCGCCATTGGCAAATCGCGGTTAGAGACCCAGCAGTTCCCCCTCACGCAGGGGGGTAGCGCCAGCGATAAAGAGTACCTCCTCTCCTGTAACCACCAGAGGCGCCAGCAGACGGGCATAGCAGACACCAGCAACCCCGGCGTGCAGTTGGCATCGCTCGCCACTGGCAGGGTCCAGCAGTTCGGCCAAAAGCTGACCGACGACCACCGCCTGACCCGGGGAGACCAGATAGTGGACTATGCCCCCCATGGGGGCCTGTACCCCTTCAACACCGGCCAGCGGCGTGGCCTTGACAGGAGGAGACAACTCGGTAGATAAAGGGCGCACCAGCCATCCCCGCTCGGTCAGCAGATCGAGCAGTCGCTCGCAATCTTGCGCCACCAGTTCGGGAGCCAGGTCCCGCAGCCCCCGCAGCTCCACCGTCACCGCCAAGGGAACCGGCCAGTCGGCCTCTCCCCGCAGGGAATACCAGTTTTGTAGCAGGGCATCGTCAAACGACATGCCGCCAGCCTCCTCGGCGACCAGAATTGCTTCAGCCCCCAGCCGGCGCCCTATGGCTTCCAGCTCCACCTGCTGGCGTGTGTTGCCATAAAAATGCACCACCGCCTCGCTATCACAGTGCAGATCCAACACCAGGTCGGCCTCCAGTGCCCAGCCAAACAGGATCTGCTGTAACCGCTCCAGCTCTGCGCAAGAGGACTGCCCGGCGAGCCGCTCCAGCAGTATGGCTCGCGCCTTGGCCAGGCTGTCACACTGTTCACCGGCGCGAGCCAGCCGGGGATAGCCGCGATTGAAGTTGCGACCACTCCCAAGCTCGAAACGCCCCTCATGACGAGCGAGAAAACGCTGGTTGATCCCGACGGGATTGGCCAGAGGCAGAAGGCGAATGCGCCCGCGCAGAGCCCCCTCCTGTTCCAGCTGGGTCAACAGCTCCCGCAACCTGTGCAGCACCAGCACACCGGGCAACTCGTCGGCATGGAGCCCTGCTTGCAGGTAGGCCAGGGGGCCCTTGTCACCAAACTCCCAGGCCTGCAGCTCATAGCGACCACTTCCGACGGGGGCAGGTAATGCCATCTTTATCAGCTTCATTGAAAACCTTACTGGTACTGATCGTAATCGAAATACTTGTCGTTAATCTGCTGGTAGGTGCCGTTGGCCAGAATGCTCTTGAGGGCTGCGTTGATACGGGCAAGCAGAACCTTATCCTGATGGCGCACAGCGATACCCGAGCCCACACCGAAGTAGTTGGGGTCATCCATATTCGGCCCGAAGAAGTCAAAACCGGCAGCTCCCTCGCGCTTCTTGAGCTCCATGCCCACCCCTATCTCGACCACGATAGCATTGAGTCGTCCCGCCTGCAGATCGAGCCAGGCCTGCTCCGGCGAACCATAGGTCGTCACGGTCGCCCCCGCCTTGCCATAGATTTCACGGGCATAGTTTTCCTGAATCGACCCCATCTGGACGCCAATCTTCTGCCCCTTCATGGAGTCGGGGTCGCCGCTCAGCGTTGTCCCCTTTACCCCGATGAAACGGGAGTAGCCCCCCTCATACTTGTCGCTGAAGGCCACGACCTTCTTGCGCTCTTCGGTGATAGCCATGGAGGCGACAATCGCATCGAATTTGCGCGCCTTGAGGGCCGGGATCATGCCATCAAAGTCATATTGAACGATCGAGCACTGCGCCTTCATCTCGCTACAGAGTGCATTGGCGATATCTACATCGAAACCGGCCAGGGTGCCATCTGGCTGGACCGTGCTGTAAGGGGGAAAGGTGCCATCGGTGGCGATCCGGATTACGGGCTCCGCCGCCTGCAACGAACCGGTCAACAGCAGAGAACCCAACAGCAATTTGGCAATCTTCATGGTCAATCTCCTCATCCTTGGGATCCTCAGGCTATTGCATCTTTGCGGCACTCAACATATACAATCCATTAACACTTCATCACGCTGTACAGGTCAGAGGTTCAATACAGATGCCCCTACTCACTCTGGACCCCCGCCATGGCACCCTGGTGCGGCAATTGATGTACGCCATCGAGCAGGGGATCCGCGAACACCAACTGCACCCGGCCAGCCGACTCCCTTCGGTACGCCAACTCGCCGGCCAACTCGGGATCAGCACGTTTACCGTGGCCGATGCCTATAGCCGCCTGGCCCACAGCGGTCACCTGCTTGCTCGCCCCGGGGATGGCTACTATGTGGCGCGAGAGGAGCCATCACCCCCCTTTCCGCCACGTCCGGTACCGGGAGCGGGCTGGCTGACGGATCACCGCGTCACCCCGGCCCCCGAGCTCATTCAACCCGGCGCCGGCTGGCTGCCACCCGACTGGTATCCCAATACGCTGCTGCAAAAGGTGCTACGCCAGCAGGCGCGCGATCCCGACTGCGGCGGTCACTATGAAGAGAGTGCCGGCTGGCAACCCCTACGCCAACGCATCTGGTCTCAATATGAAGAGCAAGGGCTCAACCTTGATCCCGAAGGAGTGCTATTAACCCAGGGTGCAAGCCAAGCACTCTCTTTGGTGATCCAGAGCGAGTTAAGAGCGGGAGAGACTGTACTGGTGGATGACCCCGGTTATTGCAACCTGATTGCCCTGCTCGAGCAAAACGGAATGCGGGTGATCGGTGTCCCCTGGACTCCACAGGGGCCTGACTGCCAGCGACTCGCGGCGCTGCTAAAAGAACATAGCCCGCGCCTCTTTTTCACCAATCCCAGGCTGCACAATCCAACTGGAGCCAGCTACTCGGCGGCAACTGCGTTTCGGGTGTTGCAGTTGGCCGAAGCCCACGACTGTCTGATCGTGGAAGATGATGTGAGTGCGCCCCTGGTACGCGATCCTGGCCCCACCCTGGCAGCACTGGCCAGTCTGGAGCGGGTTATCTACATAGGCAGCTTTGCCAAGACACTGGCCCCGGGCCTGCGGGTCGGTTATCTGCTCGGTACGCCGGAGCGAGTCGATCGCCTGATGCGGCTGAAGGCCCTTCACGCCATCTCCTCCAGCGGCCTGGCCGAGCGGTTGGTACTGCGCATGCTGGGGGAGCCGGAGCGAGAGCGCGAGCTGATACGCCTGCGTGGCCGATTGCAGGCTGCCTCTGAACGCTGGGAACGGGGACTGGAGCGGATCGGCTGGCAGAGTTTCGCCCCTTCGGGAGGGGGGCTTTTTTCCTGGGTTCGCCTGCCTGAACGCCATCAGGATGCGGCCCAGTGTGCCGAAGATGCCCTCGCTGCCGGCTTTTTGCTCGCTCCGGGCAGCCAATTTCGTCAGGGGCGGCCGGCCACTCCCTGGCTGCGTTGCAATCTGGCCTATTCCCCACCCAGTTTGCTCGATTTTTTGCAGCGCTGGGCCGATCAATAAAGAGAGGGAGCCGATGGCTCCCTCACTCAAACATCATCAGGATTTGGGATTATCCCAGATCCCCGGCTCCAGCTGACTACGGATCTCGGGGTACTTGCTGGCATCAAAGGTGGGCACCTTGCCCAGCTTGAGCTGATCGTTGTAATCCTTCGCCAGCTTGATGGCGACACCGGAGAGCAACAGGATCGCCACCAGGTTGACGATAGCCATCAGCCCCATGGAGACATCCGCCATCGCCCACACGGTCGGCAACTCTCCTACCGAACCGAACATCACCATCCCCAGCACGAACATCCGGAACAGCATCAGGCCGCCCTTGTGGTTGTGCTCGAGGAACACCAGGT
>CAMFLW010000110.1 GCA_945957575.1 uncultured Aeromonas sp.
CCAATTCTCCGGGAATGCCCCGAGTGAACAACCTACAGAGAGATCACACCTAGCCAGATGGGGAGCATGGAGTAAGCTAACTGATGATCAATCGTACGCGGAGCCTGAGTCATAACCCGATATATCCATTACCATGATGTCGTGATACCCAGCCAACCCGTCTCACACGAGCTGCACCTTCATATGCCCGATATTCATAGTAAAAAGGGGCCCAAGGCCCCACGATTATAACGGTTTATCGCTCCAGCAGGTGCCGTAAAAAGCGTGCTGTATGAGACTCTTTATTGGCGCATATCTCCTCCGGCGTCCCCGTCACCAGAATGCGGCCACCACCGGCGCCCCCCTCCGGTCCCAGATCGACGATCCAGTCGGCAGTTTTGATGACGTCCAGATTGTGCTCGATGATGACGATGGTATTGCCACGATCCCGCAACTGGTGCAGCACCTTGAGCAACTGCTGGATGTCGTGGAAGTGCAGCCCGGTAGTCGGCTCATCCAGAATGTAGAGGGTCTGACCGGTATCCCGCTTGGAGAGCTCGCGCGCCAGCTTGACCCGCTGTGCCTCACCGCCCGACAGGGTGGTGGCCGACTGGCCAAGGCGGATATAGGAGAGGCCCACATCCATCAGGGTCTGCAGCTTGCGCGCCACCGCCGGCACCGGATCGAAGAACTCGCGGGCATCTTCCACCGTCATCTCGAGGATTTCGTGGATGTTCTTGCCCTTGTACTTCACCTCCAGCGTCTCGCGGTTGTAACGCTTGCCCTTGCAGACGTCGCACGGCACGTAGACGTCCGGCAGGAAGTGCATCTCCACCTTGATGACCCCATCCCCCTGACAGGCCTCGCAGCGCCCCCCCTTCACGTTGAAGGAGAAGCGGCCCGGCTGGTAGCCGCGCGAGCGCGCCTCCTGAGTGCCGGAGAGCAGCTCGCGGATTGGGGTAAACAGGCCGGTGTAGGTGGCCGGGTTGGAGCGTGGGGTACGACCGATAGGGCTCTGATCGATATCCACTACCTTGTCCAGATGTTCCAGCCCCTCGACACTGCGATAGGGTGCCGGCGTGGATTCGGTGGCCTTGTTCAGCTCGCGGTGAGCGATGCGGAACAGGGTGTCGTTGATCAGGGTCGACTTGCCGGAGCCGGAGACGCCGGTGACACAGGTCATCACCCCGATCGGCAGATCCAGGTTGACGTTGCGCAGGTTGTTGCCGCTCGCCCCCTTGAGTTTCAGCCACTTGCCGGTAAGCGGTGTGCGTTCGGCGGGAATGGCGATCTGCTTGCGGCCGGAGAGGTAGTCACCGGTCAGCGACTCTGGATTCGCGATGATCTCTTCCGGCGTGCCCTGGGCGACGATGGCCCCGCCGTGCACCCCAGCGCCCGGGCCGATATCGAGCACGTGGTCGGCGAGTCGAATGGCATCCTCATCGTGCTCCACCACGATCACCGTGTTGCCGAGATCACGCAGATGAGTGAGGGTCTTGAGCAACCGCTCGTTGTCGCGTTGGTGCAGGCCGATAGATGGCTCGTCCAGCACATACATCACCCCCACCAGCCCGGCACCGATCTGGCTGGCCAGTCTAATGCGCTGCGCTTCGCCGCCTGAGAGGGTCTCTGCGCTGCGCGACAGGCTCAGATAGTTGAGACCCACATTCACCAGGAAGCCAAGCCGCTCGACGATCTCTTTCAAGATCTTCTCGGCAATCTGGGCGCGCTGGCCGGTGAGGTTCAACCCTTCGAAGAAGGCCAGTGCATCACCGATGGACTGCTCGGCGATGGCCGGCAGGTTGCGGTTGTCGACGAAGACGTGACGCGCCTCTTCCCGCAGTCGGCTGCCACCGCAGCTGGTACAGGATTTGTTGGCGATGTATTTGGAGAGCTCTTCGCGCACCGAGTTGGATTCGGTCTCCCGGTAGCGCCGCTCCATGTTGTGCAGGATCCCCTCGAACGGGTGCTTGCGCACTACCACGTCGCCGCGGTCGTTCATGTAGCGGAACTCGATCTCGGTGCGACCGGAGCCGCGCAGGATCACCTCCTGGGTCTTGACCGGCAGATCTTCCCACGGCGTCTCCAGATCGAACTTGTAGTGTTCGGAGAGGGATTTCAGCATCTGGAAGTAGTAGAAGCTGCGCTTGTCCCAACCACGGATGGCGCCGTTGGCCAGACTGATGGCCGGATCGCCGATCACCTTGGCCGGATCGAAATATTGCTGCACCCCGAGGCCATCGCAGGTCGGGCAGGCACCGGCCGGATTGTTGAAGGAGAAGATGCGCGGCTCCAGCTCCGACATGGAGTAGCCACACTCCGGGCAGGCGAAGTTGGCGGAGAAGGTCATGGGGGTGACGCCCTCCTCCCCGTCCATCGGCACTACCAGCACTATGCCGCCGGAGAGGGTCAGCGCCGTCTCGAACGACTCGGCCAAACGCAAGGCAAGGTCCTCGCGCACCTTGAAGCGATCCACCACCACCTCGATGGTGTGCTTCTTGTGCAGCTCCAGCGTGGGAGGATCGGAGAGATCGCACACCTCGCCATCGATGCGGGCACGGATATAGCCCTGGGCCGCCAGATTCTCCAGCAGCTTGGTGTGTTCCCCCTTGCGATCGCGCACCACCGGGGCCAGCAGCATCAGCTTGCTCCCCTCCGGCTGAGCCAGCACCTGATCCACCATCTGGCTGATGGTCTGGGCGGCGAGCGGAATGGCGTGAGTCGGGCAGCGCGGCTCACCGACCCGGGCAAACAGCAGACGCAGGTAGTCGTAGATTTCGGTGATGGTACCGACGGTCGAGCGCGGGTTGTGGGAAGTGGACTTCTGCTCGATGGAGATGGCGGGCGAGAGCCCCTCGATATGGTCGACGTCCGGCTTCTCCATCAGGGAGAGGAACTGGCGGGCATAGGCGGAGAGTGACTCCACATAGCGGCGCTGCCCCTCGGCATAGAGGGTATCGAACGCCAGAGAGGATTTGCCCGAACCGGAGAGGCCGGTGACCACGATCAGCTTGTCGCGGGGCAGGGTCAGATTGATGTTCTTGAGGTTGTGGGTGCGAGCACCCCGGACCACGATCTTTTCCATCTTGTTGCACGCTCGATACGGAAACCTGAGCGAGTCAGTATGGCATAGAGACTACTGGATGAATAGACAGTCATGCGATCAAATGCGCCTCATCCCGGACACGCTATCTGCTCCTTTTTCTCCACCAGCAGTTGCTCGTTTTGCCATATCCGGGCGGTGACCTCGACCCGATAGGGGCAGCGCAGAGCCAGCCCGATCTTGCCTGTATCCCTGACCTCCCCTGCCTGTAGCGACAAAGTGCGACTCTGCTGCTGCGAGCTGCTCCCGACCGCCCCTTCGCTGCGCACCAGCAACCTGAATGTCACCGTCAGATCGTGCTCACTGAGCAGGGTCGGGGCAAGGGAGAGCCCTTGCTCGCGCTGCACCAAATTGAGGGAAATGCTGATTGGCTGATTGATCACCGCTTTTGCCTCCATGGCCCTTGTCGGCAGCGGCAAGAAAACCGCCCCCCCAGAGAATAGAGCGAATAAAAGAAGGGCCCGCAGGCCCCTGAATCCACTTATACCCATCAGTTGCTACCGGACCCCTGATAGATATAAGCCTGGTTGTGGCTGCCGGAAACATCGACAGCAGCTGTATTTAAGCTATCGGTCTGCACGACCTTAACCAGGTTCTCGCCACCGCCTATGCCGGCATTGACGTAGACATCCGCCTTATGGTTGGCGCCGGTCTGACTAACGGTCAGATCATTTTTGCTCCCCCAATAGGACTCTACCTTGGCATTGTTCAGCTCACCATCCTGGGTCACTTTGACCACAGACTCTGAGTGAGATGCATCAGCATAAGCCCAGTTGTCAGTGCCTTTTTGCGCTACCGTCAGTTCGTTGCCCGAGCCCCAGGTCCAGGCACCTTTGCCCTCAACGTCACGAGCTGAGGCAACCTGGTTGCCAGTGCCGTTCTGGTCGATATCGATGGTGTTGCCACTGCCAGCCTGTTGTACGGCATTGGCATAGTTATCATTACCAATCTGATCAATGGTAACCAAGCCATTGGTGCTGCTGGCTAACTGTTGGACCACAGCCTTGTTGTCATCGCCTGTCTGGTTGACCAAGGCGTCATTACCAACACCTTGCTGATCGGTCTCAATCCGGTTGTGATTACCATCCTGTTTCAGATCAGCAAACTCGCCGGTTCCGGCCTGTTTGGCCAGCAGGCTGTTTCCTTGTCCGGCCACAGAACCCTGTTGCAAGGTCACCACTTTGCCGCTGGTACCACGTTGCTCAACCGTCGCAACGTTGGCACGATCGTATTGAGTGACATCTGCATCGTTAAGGGAGCCGCTCTGGGTCACCACCGCAGAAGTCCCTTCCGCCGGAGCATAGTCATAGCTCCCGGTTGCCTGAAGCACTTTCGCTGTGTTGCTATCCCCACGCTGAACCACTTCGGCGTTGGCTCCATCAGCTGCCTCTTGGGTCACGTAAGCCTTGTGATTCCCTCCTTCTAGCTGCTGCACGCTCGCCTTGGCATAATCGGATATCTGGTTATCAATGACAGCTTCGTTGTCATCTGAGATTTGAGTGATCCTGGAGTCAGCTAGATCACCATTATCTTGCTTGATCTTGGCATCGTTGCGCTCCCCATCCTGAACGACTGAGGCAACTGCGCCACCGTTCCAGAATTGCTGGGTCACATCAGCAACGTTATCGCTCCCCTTTGTATCGATGGAGGCTTTGGAGAGGTTGGTGTCACCTTGTTGCAAGATGTAACCACGGTTGCGGTCACCCACCTGCCTGGTATCTGCATCTGACTGGCCGGTATTCTTTTGCGTGGTAACAGCTGTGTTGTCATTACCAGCTTGATCGATGTTAGCCTTGTTATCGACGCTTCCCACCACCTGATTAATGGTGGCGGTATTGCCGCTCTGGGCCTGGTTCACCGTAGCCTGGTTGCCAGTAGATGCCGCCCAAGCGGTGCTGGTCGCCAGAAGAACTGCCGAGGCAATAATGGTGTGTTTAAACATGATTTCCCTCTCGTGCTAATGGTTGAGCCTAGGCTCAGTTGGTTTGAACGACATTTACTTGCTGGTTGGCCCCCGTCTGAATAACGGTTGCCGCCAATCCGTTTCCGTTCTGCTCGATGCTGGCCTGATTGCCATCACCCAGCTGGATCGCCCGGGCCTGGTTGTCTACCCCTTGCTGGCTGATCCAGGCCTCATTGCCGCTGCCTTGTTGCAGCAGCCAAATTCGGTTATTGATCCCCGTCTGATAGAGCTCGGCGCTATTGCCCTCGCCCAGTTGCGCGCTATTGACCCAGTTCTCTTCCCCTACTTGGGAGAGCGCCAACTCATTGGCCCAGCCCTGTTGCAGCAGGCGCGCCTGATTCAGCTCCCCTTGCTGGGTAAGGTGCAGTTGCTGCTCGCTACCGAGTTGCCACAACAGCACCTGATTCCCATCGTCCTGCAGCCCTGCATCCAGCTCGCTTGCCATCGCCAACTCGTCGGAGGCGGCAGGCTCTGCGGCGAGTTGCGGGGCGCCCGATATCAGCAGAAAAAAGAGAGCACTCAACAGGTGTTTCATCGCGCCATCGCCTTGTTAGAAAACTCCCACAGTATCCCTGTCAGACCAGAGGCGGCCTATCAGGCACTCCGCTGATTCGAGGATGAAAAGCGCCGCTCTGTTGTTGAGCAGAAAGTCTTAAGTCGTATTCGATAGAGGCCAAAAAAATGCCCTCCAGCAGGGAGGGCATTGCGAGAACAGGAAAACTCAAAGCAGCGGAGCGTTATCTTGCAGGTAAGCTTGCAGGATCGGATTGTCGATATCCCGCTGATCGGCCAGTTGCCACAGATTGTCCCGTACCCCATTGGCAATCAGCCGGATCACCCCGGATTCGATAGCCGACATGACACACATCTGTACCGGCTCATTGGTACTGAAACCGGCCTCGGCCTCCAGCAGGCGCTTGTACTCGACGAAACGGAATACCCCGGCCTGCACCTGTTGCGATAGTACGGTCTTGGAGGTGGTCACACTGTTCAGAATGCGGCCGGAGCGGATATCGACAGCGCGCAGATTGACCGTCACCTGATCTACCCGGTACTCACTACTGGCACCGATGCCGAAATACTTGGCCCCCGCACCACCGGTTCGCACGTTGCTGTCATAAGCGACGATCCCCCCCTCAATCAGGATGTTGGCGGCAACCAGCGAGGGCAGTTGATTGACATTGTTGCCGGGAACATTGGGTTTGTTCTGGGCCGCTCGCACAATCTTGCGCTCGGTCAGCAGGTTCTGCAGCCCTTCCCGCTCCAGCGGTACAAACCATTGGGAATCCCACAAAGCAGTGCTCAGCATGGCCACCCCGCCCTGGGTGACCGCCGTGGAGAAGTTGGACGCCGGTGCTGGCAAGTACTGACCGGTCTGATCACGAAAGTCGTAGACGGCCGCGACAATTTTCCCTTTTGGCCTGGGCAGACTGATCAGCTCCTTGTAAGAGATGGATCGCGGCATCAGGGTCGCCTTCTCATCGGCCGCGGGAGAGCCGATATGGGTCGCACAGCCGGCCAGCGCAAGCAGGGGCACTATCAATAACAGTTGTCTTTTCATCACGCCCTCAGTCGGCAATCAGGCCATTGACTTCGATCATGGTGGTCTGGTTGGTCACCCGGTCGGTGATCGAGACCACCAGGGTGCCATCTTCATCCACCACATTGATGGCAAAATCATCGGTCACCAGACTGCCGCTCTGACTGCCATCCTTGCCGATATCGGCCAGCAGCTGGCTGATCAGGCGGGATTGCAGGTTGGAGGTCAGGCGATCCAGCGCCGAGGTGCCGCTGCTACCGCTGCCACTGGCGGGATCCTTGTAATCATTCTGCGCATTGGCGGTGCCAAGCAGATGACTGCTGTTGAGAGGGTTACCCCCAAAACTGGGGTTGACGGGGCGATAGACCAGCTCCGACGCATGGAGCGCTGGCGCTATCAGTGCTGCAACTAGCCATAACCGGGCACGCATGAAAAATATCCTTATAGTTCATCATGTTCCAAATCGAAGGTATCCATGAACAGAGTCGCGATCTTCTGCTGTTCGAGGGTCTGCCTGACCTGTGACCAAGCCAGTTTGGCGCTCTGCTCCTGCTGATTTCGTCCAGGAGAGAGCGCGGTTTTAAAAATTACCTTCCGGTTATGAGTGATCCAGATCAGGCTGCCCCAGCGGGCAGTCGGGCGCTCATGAATCGTCAGATTTTCTCTGGCATCCGGCTCTTCATCACTGCGCAACCGGGTAAATTCGTTATAAAAGCCCTGACCGAAACGGGTAAAGGTGCGATCCAGTACCAGACCATCAACATCCAGTCGATCGCTCTCCTGCTCCGGCTGTACCGACTCCAGCGGCACATCCGCCTCGACCGCGACAACAGTCGTGCAGCCCAAGAGCAGCACGAGACAGCACGCCGGAGAGATCGCGTTCATCAGTGGGAGTCCGATACATCGAGATACTCTTTGGCCCAGCTCACCGCCTGGAGCCGATTCTTTACGTTCAGCTTTTTAAACACGTTATAGAGGTGGGATTTGACGGTGTGCTCGCTGACAAACAGGCTGTCGGCGATCTCAACATTGGACGCGCCCGTCATCAGATACCGGATGATCTCCTGCTCTCTGGCAGTCAGCAGGGTGTCGTTGCGAAGCAGGTAGCTGTTGCCCTGGCGATAGTATTCGACCAGATCGCACAACAGATGACGTGGCATCCAATACTCGCCCAGCAGAATTTTCTGCAACCCGGCAACCAGTCTGTCGAGCGGGTCTTGACGGAAAAACAGACCACAGATCTGTGGCCACATCAGCAACAGGTCACGGTCTGTCGTAGTGGGAGCATTAAGCAACGCGGTCGTCGCCATACCAAAACGTTCGGAGATCACCCGGTTCCAGCCCTGTGGCTGGCTGGCGCGGATATAATCGAGATCAATGAGAAACAGCGTTCCTTCACACTGGTTATCTAGCTGGTTAATCTCGTTGATTAGCTGGACGGGGCGGCTCAAATGAGAGATGAGGTATGCAGCAAATGTGCTGGCCTGAACATTATTCTCAGTGACCAGTGTGATTGGGCATGTGGCTTTCATTGTGTGCTCTTCCTTGAACCTGTAAACCACCTAATCTGGCTAACTGAGTCTACCAAGGAGGTATGGGAGCACAATATTAAAAAAGTATGAGAATGGACCTCATGGACATGGTAACCACATGTTTTTATTTGATTTAAATAGCACTAGCACATCTACCAATCAGTCAGCGTAACAGGAATATATGGCAGAAATGTGATACCAGACACATCAGCAACAAATGCAGGTCGATCATCATACCGCAGGAGCCAGCCATGACCTCTGGTACATCAAGCCGGTTTAAGGATGCTGCCAATCTGCTTCGCAACTGTTACTATGGCCGTCACATGCGTCTGTGGGACGTTGCGCCCCGCACACAGCAATTAATCAGGTATCTAGTCGTGTTGGACCGGGTTTCGACCTGGTCGGTAAATAAGGTGGAAGAGAGATTATGGCCAGTCGAGGCATCAATAAAGTCATTCTGATCGGTAACCTCGGGCAAGACCCGGAAGTACGCTACATGCCGAGTGGCGGTGCTGTGACCAACATTACTCTGGCCACCTCTGAAACCTGGCGCGACAAGCAGACCGGTGAGCAGAAAGAGCGCACCGAGTGGCACCGCGTTGTCTTCATGGGCAAGCTGGCCGAAGTGGCTGGCGAGTACCTGAAGAAAGGCTCCCAGGTCTATGTCGAAGGCAAACTGCAGACTCGCAAATGGCAAGATCAGAGCGGTCAGGAGCGCTACACCACTGAAGTGCTGGTCGACAGCTTTACCGGCGTCATGCAGATGCTGGGTGGCCATCCGCAAGGCGGTCAGGGCATGGGCCAGAACATGGGTGGCCAGCCAGGTGGCTGGGGTCAGCCGCAGCAAGCCATGCAGCAGCCGATGAACCAGCAGCGTCCAGCCGCCGCTCCGCAGCAAAACATGCAGCAGCAGGGTGGCTACGGCCGTCCGGCCCAGCAGCCCCAGTCTGCCCCGCCGGTCTACAACGAGCCGCCGATGGATTTCGACGACGATATCCCGTTCTAAGAACAGAAATATTGATAAGGCCCTGATAACTCAGGGTCTTTCTTTATGTAGC
>CAMFLW010000111.1 GCA_945957575.1 uncultured Aeromonas sp.
CGGTCTATCTGGATGTCGACAAGGCACCGGCTCGACCTGTGCTCGTGGTCGAAGCAGATCCGGTGAAAGCAAAAAATGCCGGTCTGCAGGTGATGCGCAAGGCGTTTGCCGCAGCCGATATGCAGGCCGTCCAACCCAAAGCCTCAGCCAACACTGCACCGTTCAAAACCAAGATGATCAGGAGCCCTGGCTGCTCGGTGCAGCCGAAGTGTATGCGGTGGTTGCAGGGGTCAACCCCAGTCGGGATGAGCCAGTAGTCGATATTGTCGACATGCCCTACCTCGACTATGACAATACTGACCACACCCCCAACCAGATCCTGGTTTACTGGGATCGCTACCGCTGGGGTGCGGTTGATATCGTGATGATGGAGCAGGATGACAACGTCAACTACAAGGGGCTGGCCGATCTGCTGATTGAGGCGCTCAAGCTCGGCTTTACCGCTGGCGGATTGCCGGAGGGCCTCCCCTTCCTCGATCTGGGTGGTCGTATCGTCAAGGCGCTGCCCGACTCCTGGATGACCAACGACGACTATCTGGATACCTTCTACACCCTGGAGCAGGATCAGGTCTATCACCGGTATCCGGGGGCTGCCGGTAATGCGGTTATCGATCTTGAGCCAAAAGAGACCGCCCCGACTAGACCTTGATAATCGGCCATAACAAAAAAGCCAATGAGCAACTCATTGGCTTTTTGCTTGTATCGCGGTGAGCGCTGGTCAGCCCTTGGGACGAACCCCCAGGGTATGGCAGATGGCATAGGTCAGCTCGGAGCGGTTCAGGGTATAGAAGTGGAAATCCTTGACCCCTTCTTGACTCAGCACCCGCACCTGATCGATGGCGATGCTCGCTCCCACCAGATTACGGGTCATCTGATCGTTATCCAGTCCCTCGAAACGCTGATGCATCCAGCGCGGGATCTTCACGTTGGTAAAACCGGCAAACTTGGCCAGGGTCTGGTAGTTGGAGACCGGCAGGATCCCCGGCACGATTTCGGCATCGATGCCGATGGCGGCGCAGCGATCCCGAAAGCGCAGATAGGTCTCCACATCGAAGAAGAACTGGGTGATGGCGCGGTTGGCGCCGGCATCGATCTTGCGCTTGAGGTTGAGCAGGTCGGATTGCGCGCTCTTGGCCTCCGGGTGCCCTTCCGGATAGGCGGCAACCGAGATATCGAAGTCAGCTTCTGCCTTGAGCAGGGCAACCAGATCGGTGGCATACATATCCGGCTTCTCCAGCCCCTGCGGCAAGTCACCGCGCAGCGCCACGATATGGCGGATACCGCTGTTCCAGTAGTCACGGGCGATGGTGCGCAGCTCGTCACGGCTGGCATCGATACAGGTCAGGTGGGGCGCGGCAATCAGGCCGGTACGCTCCTTGATATCCTTAATCACCTTGTGAGTGCGATCCCGGGTGCCGGAATTGGCACCGTAGGTCACGGAGACGAACTTGGGTTCCAGCACTTTCAGCCGTTCGATGGACTGCCAGAGGGTATTCTCCATCCCTTCACTGTTGGGCGGGAAAAACTCGAAACTGACCGATATATCGCCATTCAAATCTGCCAGACTCTGATTGAGCGCCTCAACCTGACGTGCACTGTGAAATCCCATCTGCTCTTCTCCCTGTCCCGCAATCCATCTGCCTACGTCAAAACGGATGTTTGGACGTCTAAACGTCTTTATATTTATGAGTAAAACGACACAAAGTCAACAGGCATTTACCTCATATCCGATCCGATAAGATCCATATTTACAAAATTAACGGTACGTAACCGGAAAGTGCCCATCCCAAAATCACCCCAGTCGAGTTATGATGGGGACAGATCGTCCTGGACGTTCTGAATCTGCGTGTGATTGTTTGGCCGGAGGTTTCTCCGGCCCCTTTTCATCTATTATTCCCCACTCCTGCCGATAACAGAATGAGTCTTTGCAGGAGCACTATCATGGATACCCACCCCGGCTTTGCCACCGACTTGCTGTTCGATCGCTATCAGGGCGAAGTCGTTCGGCACGATCAATTCTGGGCGGTTCGCACGCCGGATGCTCCCGACTACTACTTCGGCAACTATCTGCTGCTCCCCACCCCACCCAGCGATCGTGACAAGGGCTGGCTGGAAGCCGCGTTTGATCAACTGATCGGCAATGATCCCAGAGTGCGCCACCGCACCTTTCAGTGGCCACTGGCGGCTGGGCAAAACAGCCGGGTCGCCGGTTTTGTCGCAACCGGATACCAATACATGGAGTGCGTGGTGCTGGCACTGGATAAGCAGTGCGACCCACCCATTAACGGCGACATGAACCAGGTTCAGGCACGCACCTTCACCACTGCTGATTGGCCTGAGTGGCTCGACTTCGAACTCCATGAACGGGATGAGGGGCACTCGGAGCAGCGCTATCTCACCTATCTGCGATCCCGCCAGGCGCTCTATCAGGCCATGATTGCCGATGGGCTCGGGGACTGGTGGGGGATCTGGCAAGAGGGGCAACTGGTCGCCAGCTGTGGTCTCTTCTTCTGCGACACTCTTGGGCGCTTCCAGTTGGTACGCACACACCAGGCGTGGCGCAACCAGGGGTTATGCCGCCAGCTACTGAGTCAAGTGGCTCACGCAGGATTGTCCCGCGCCAACCAGCTGATCATCGTGGCTGACGAGCACTACCATGCCCAACGCATTTACCGCTCCCTGGGGTTTGTCCCGGTTGCCCGCATCGGCAGCCTCTGTCACTGGCCCCACGAGGTACAATAGAACCATTCGCGCTGGCCACGAGTCATAAAAAACGGGAGGCTGATGCCTCCCGTGTTTATTGATGCCGATGACCTATTGCTGCGGCGCATCCAGCTCGTTGGAGAGCGCCTGCTCTACCTCATCCGACGGCGCCGGTAATGGAGCAGCGGCCGCAGATGCGGGCTCTGCGGGTGCCACCACGGCCGGCGTTTCACTGGTCGCGGGGGCTGCGGACACCTCAGTCGTCGGCGCTGAAGCAGGAGCAACCGCGTCACACTGACAATCCGCGCTCTTGGCCTTGTTGCCCTGATGAGGGGCATACCAGCCCTTCAAGCCACCTTCCAGCCGATCCGCGGCAGCCTTGGGCTCCATCTTGCCAAGCAGCACAGCCTGACTCACCTCGGCCAGTTCGTCCCCCAACTTTGGCGTACCACGGGAGAGGATCTGGGTCGCCACCCGAATGGTCGAGTCACACTGATCGCGCCACTCCATCATCTCTTTGGCAGCCGGATTGGTGACATCGAAGAAGTGGTTGGAGAGGGAGAAAAATCCCGGCAGCGAGTTGGTATAGAGCTCGGCAAATTGCGGCGTTGTCAGCCACTGCAGGAAGGCCATTGCCCCCTCTTTATTCTTGCTGGCCGGGTTCATCCCCATACCGATATCGGTGTGGTCGGTAAAGAAGCAGCCATCCCCCTGTTTGGCCACCGGTGGACGCATGACGCCAAAATCGACCTTGCCGGTGAAGGGGGCAATCTCCCAGGAGCCCGCCACGTAGAAAGCCGCCTTGCCGGAGGTGAACAGCTCGTTGCTGGTCGCATAATCGCGGCTCTCACCACCCTCACCGAGGTAGGAACGCCAACGGGCTAACTCATCGAACACCTTCACATATTGCGGGTTGTCCAGCCGCTCCTGCCCACCGATCAGCGCCAGACGGCCATCCTCTCCCTTCCAGTAGTTGGGGCCAATATTCTGAAAGCCCAACTCGGAGGCAACCCAGCTCTCGGAACCACTCATGGCCAGCGGCACATAGCGGCCATCGGCCTTGATCTTGTCAAGCACCGCAAAGAACTGATCGCGAGTTTGCGGCAAGGTGAGCCCCAACTCACTGAAGATCTTCTTGTTATAGAAGAAGCCATGGATCACCGAGGCCATCGGCACGCAGAAGGTCTGGGCGCCGGAATCTGTCTGCCAGGGTGACTGAGCAAAACTCGGGAAGTTCTCCATCCCCGCCATTTCGGTCAGCTCGGCCAGATGGCCCGCCTTGAACAGCGCCAGCGAATCATCGAACGGGCGACAGGTGATGAGGTCACCGGCCTTACCCCCCTTCAGGTTTTCCCACAGGGTAGGCATGTAGTTGACGTTCTGCACCGGGTGAAAACTCACCTTGATGCCGGGATGCGCCGCTTCAAACGCCGGGATGATCTTCTGTTCCCACAATGCCTTGTCATCGGTTCGCCAGCTTTCAATCACCAGCTCGCTGGCCATCAGCTGGCCACACAACAGGAGACTCAGGGCTCCAATCCACTTTTTAGACATAAGCCCTCCTAGACTTTGAAATGTGCGATCAATTGCTGCTGTTTGGCGACCAGCTCAGCCAGCACTTCGCTGCTGCTGGCGGATTCACGCGCCTCGCGCTCCGTCTCGTATGCCACATCGGCAATACCGGCGATATGACGAGCGACCCCCTGACTGACTGAGATCTGCTCCTGAGCGGCATGGGCCACCTGATCGGCCATCGACTTGATGGCCCCCATCCGGTCGGCAATGGATTGCAGCGCCACATCCATCTCGCGGGTCTGTTCGACACAATTTTGGGTCTGTTCCTGACTGCGCCCCATCACTTCAACCACATGTTTGCTGGAGCTCTGCAGGTTTTCAATCATCCCCTGGATCTCTTCGGTCGAGGTCTGGGTGCGATTGGCCAGCGCCCGCACTTCATCGGCCACCACCGCGAAACCGCGGCCGGCATCGCCAGCACGGGCTGCTTCGATGGCGGCGTTCAGGGCCAGCAGGTTGGTTTGCTCGGCAATGCTGCGGATCACATCGAGAATGCTGCCGATGTTGTTACTGAATTCACCCAGCTTGTAGGTGATCCCGACCGCCTCTTCCATGGCACCAGCCAGCTGCTCGGTGATCCGGCGAGTGGTGGCCACTTTCTGGCGACCACTGCGCGCCTCTTCATCAGCCAGATCCACTTCCCGCTTGGTGCCATCGGTAGAGCGGGCCACCTCGGTGGCGCTCACTTCCAGCTCGGTAATGGCCGCGGCCACCTGATCGGTCTGGCTCTTCTGCTCCTGCACCCGGGACATGGCCCGATCGCTGATCTCGGCGGCGCGGCTCGCCTCATCCACCAGATGGCGGGAGCCCGCATTGATTTGGGAGAGCAGCTCGCCGGTCTTGCCCGCCAGGATGTCGATGGAACGGGACAAGTTGCCAAACTCGCAACTGCTGCGGTAGTTGATGCGGCGGGTCATGTCACCGGCCGCCATGTAGTCCAACTCTCTGTTGATCATCTGCAGCGGACGCTGAATACTGCGCGCCGTGGTATAACCGATCACCAGCGCAGCAGCAGCAGAAATCGCGGCAACCACCAGGATCCAGAAGCTGGCACTGCTGACCGCCGCATCGGCATTGATCCGGCTATCGCTGGCGATGGCACCAGCGGACTTGCCCATCTCATCGAGCAAGTTCAGGCTATTTATCAAGCTGGCATCCAGCTGCTGATTTTGCGTGGCCAGCGACAGCGCCAGTTGTTGGGCCTGACGCATGGTTGCCAGCAGGCCCTGAGCGCCGAGCGCCAACTCCTGCATCCGATCCAGATTGGAGACAAAGCGCGCTTTCACATCATCGGGCACCAGCACCCGCTCCAGACGCTTGCGTGCCATCTCTATATCCTTGCTGAGTACCTTTTCCAGCTCGTTCAGGTCAGTTTTGGCATCGGCACGGCGGATATTCTTCAGATCGCGGGCGATACCCGAGGTAATGAGCTCCGCCTTGTTACGCATGGAGCGCTTGCTGGCGGTCTGTTGCAACAGCAGATCCGCCGCCCACTGGTAGGTATCCTCAAGGCGGATAAATTCCATCTCCAGCTTGTGGCGCTGATCCAGCGCGCTGACCCACTGCCGATGCTGGGCCAACACCTGATCCGCCAAGCCATAAAATTGGGTGGTAGCACTCTCGACCTGTTGGAAGCGGGTTCGGGCATCCGCTACATCGGTAAATTTACCCATCTCCTGACTCAGCTGGGCGAAGCGATTCTGCTGCTCCTTGAACTGATTGGCCAGTTGCGGTAACTGGGCGGCATCTTCACTGGTACGGTAGACCAGCACCCAGCGGTTACTATCCTGCAGTGCCCCCTTGAGACCTGCGACAGCCACAACCAGCGGGGTTGCCCGGTCAGATACGGCAGAGAGGCCGTCGTTTATACCCTTGATTTTAAAGGTACTGATCACGCCAAGCAGGATCAGTAACAGCAGCATCAACACAAATCCGGCGATGATCCGCTGCACGATAGATAAACCCATGGAGACATCCTCACTCATTGGGGGAAGGTAAAGTGAACATAGTCACTATCGGCAGGGGTCGCTAATTACTGAAACCAGGCTTGCGTATTTAATTGTTTTGTATCGGGCTGGATCACAATCAGCGACAATCGCGGAGACAAAAAAGCCCGGCACAAGCCGGGCTGAAAGAGACGTACTTTGCTATCTTCCGCGGTCCGTTCAGAACCGCAGTCAGAATCATTAGAAGCGGTAGCCAACACCCACCATAAAGGCCATCGGGTCGATGTTAGTCTTAATGGTTGCAGCACGGCTGCCATTAACATCGACATTCACATCTGTATCGATATCCATGATCCAGGCCGAGCCATTCACAAACCAGCGGTCAGTGATCGCCATATCGATACCAACCTGCCCAGCCAGACCCCATGAATCATCCAGGCTCACGTTGACATCACCCAGCTGTGCCAATGCACCGACCGCTTTTTCATCAAAGAAAGTGGTGTAGTTCACGCCCACACCAACATACGGGCGAACCTTGCTCTTGGCATCGCCAAAATAGTACTGGGCCATCAATGTGGGTGGCAGATGCTTAACCTTGGCAATTTCCCCCAATCCAGCAGTACTCACACGATGGGAGAATGGGGTTGCCGCCAGCAGCTCAACCCCCCAGTTATCGGTGATCATATAACCCAAAGTCAGGCCAAGTTGTTGATTGCTGTCGATCTGAAACTCACCAGTGGTAAGCACATCATCACTGCTCTCCTGAGGAGAAACGATGGCCAAACCACCACGAACCAGAATATCACCAGTCTGATGGGCCATGGCGAAAGGAGAGGTCACTGCAGCGGCAATCATCAGAGGAAGTAATTTTTTCATCACGTAATCCCTTTTTTGTTTTCATTTGATGCTGTAAGCCCGCAGACTATATCCATTTGTAAATGCAAAGTTATTGACCTGAAGCAAAGGTTGCGCGCAAATAAATTGATTGGTGTGACATCTTTGCGCACCATCTCAATCTCGTTGAACTACCAGATAACAAGCCGAAATTTCTATCTCGACAAGTTGTAACTACCCGCATTCAACGCCAAAAGATGCAAGCGAGCTACACCTTATCACTCAACAAAGCGGCGATTAATTGTTGTTAACATGGGCAAATCAGCGTATTTTTTGCGCCACACAAGTTACTGGGAAGTAATGGTTTATTTATGAAAAATGAGTCGAAATGGCAAAAGGTGGGGGCCTTTCTCGCGGCCGTGTGGGGAATCGGATCCTTTCTCTTTATCCTGCTCGGTTTTATTGTTGCACTGGCCTATCTGGTATTGGCCCGGCAGAGCTAATCCGGGCTGACAGCATGCTGCAATGCAAGACTATTCCCTTCCACAAGTTGCTCCGGGGTCTGCTCCATCACCTCCCGAACAGACAAAGTGCCCGAATAACCACAGCATCGATTACGGCCCCCCAGTTTTGCCTGATAGAGCGCCAGATCGGCCAGCTTGAAACTGTGGCTCCAGAAGGTATCGGGACACGCTGGATGCAAAGGATACCGACAATATCCCGATGAAACCGTTAACCATAGCGGCCTCTCCTCCGAACCGAAACGGTGCTGAACAACACGAAGCCTCAGATATTCGGCACGCTGTACCAGCTCTTGCTCATTATCCACCTGCAACAGGAGTAAAAACTCTTCCCCTCCCAGCCGGATAACGGGCTCGGCATCACTCACCACCAGCTTGTGCAGCAGTTCTGCCAACTGCTGCAACACCAGATCACCGATGTCATGACCAAATCGGTCATTAATTCGTTTGAAATGATCAAGATCGAGCAGCAACAGCTGACAAGGACGGGCCCAATTGGCTTGCAACCAGCTATCCAGATAGCGGCGATTGCAGCAACGGGTCAGGGGATCGGTGAACGCGGCCACCTCCATTCGGCTGGATCGCTCCAACAAATCATCATGTTGCCGAGTGACCTTGCAGGCCATCTCCCTGAACTTGCTGCTCAGGGTCGCCATCTCGACACTGCTATCGATATAGGGGATCAAATCTGCCTCAGGTCGATCCCCAAAGCGCTGCAGCGCCGACACCAACTGCTGCAAGGGGGTAAGCACAATGCCGTTGAGCCGGTACATGGCGATCATGACGCAGACAAAACTGATCAGCAGCATGCCGATAAAGGTCCAGATAGCCCCTTCCAGCACACTACCCAACACTTGCCGCTCTTCCTCAATCGCCAACGTCAATACGGGCTGGTTATCACTGTTAAGCAAGCTCACCTCTCCCCTGAGCCGGGTCAGACCAAGGTCGATCAGGCGGTAGGTCATTGGCGGTTTCAGCGGCTTGAAAGGGGGGGCGACATGCAAGTTGGAGTGTTCGATAGCAAGAGGCAAAGCGGTACGCTCAGATACCTGCTTGAGATACTCCTCATCAAGCCAGCGTACAACCAGCAAGAAGCCGTTGAAGGGAGCCGTTTCATCACTGTCTCTGATCGGCTGCCACGAGTACATCAGCGGTCCCCATTGGGAGGCTCTGATGCCGTGCAGGTTGATCCCACCTTGCGCCACCGACTGCGCTCTCAACTGCTTTTTCAGCTCATCAAGGAAATAGGGAAACTGATCAGGATTGATGCCGGGCGCATCGGGCAACAGGGTTCGCGTCCAGATCTCGTAGCCATTGAGATCCATGAAACTCATCAGATTGAGGCGAAAGTCCCGCATCGGCATATCATTGAGCAGGTTGGCATCGATATATTCCCGGTTTTTGCCAATCATAAAACGATGACTGTCATCCCAAATTCCCCAATCCCGGCTGAATGCATCCAGAGTGGCCACATCTGCCTGCACCGCCTTGGTCACGCGCAGCAGATGTTCCTTCATTCGTTGCTCCTCAATCCGGCTGGCGGCCGGGATCTGGGCCCACGCCAGCAGAACCAGCAATAGCAGGATCGCCCCTAGC
>CAMFLW010000112.1 GCA_945957575.1 uncultured Aeromonas sp.
ACTGCTCGGTCATCTGGCGGTTGCCCTTGAGCAGGAACTTGCCCACATCCCCCTCGCGGCCGCCGGAAAGGACGATCACCCCCTTGGCATGCTCGGCAAGCCAGCCCTTGTCGATGACCGGACGCCCCTGCACGTGGCCGCGCTGGTAACCGCGGGAAATAAGCAGGGTGATGTTCTGGTAGCCGTCGTTATCCATGGCCAGCAGGGTGAGGCGGAATTGCTCGTCGCCGAGCTCATCGCTCTGCACCCAGAAGTCGGCACCAACGATGGGCTTGATCCCCTTGCCGTGGGCCGCGCCATAGAAGCGCACCAGACCGCACATGTTCATCTGATCGGTCAGCGCCAGCGCCGGCATGTTGTTGGCCGCTGCCGCCCCGACGATGGGATTGATCTTCTGCAGGCCATCGACCATGGAGAAGTCGGAGTGGACTCGCAGGTGGACAAAACGGGGGTCAGCCATCGTCATCTCCTCTCGCTGCTCAAACAAAATGGCATGGTCTACTCGATCCCCAGTGCGCGGCGCACCGGTTTGAAGCTCTTGCGATATTCGGGCAACGGGCCCCGTTCGGCCAGAATGGCGAGGTGCTCCGCAGTCGGATAGCCCTTGTGACGGGCAAAGCCATACTCGGGATGACGGCTGTCCAGCTCGGTCATCTCCGCATCACGGGTCACCTTGGCGAGGATCGAGGCGGCACTGATGGCGGCCACCAGACTATCGCCCTTGACCACGGCGCGCGCTTCCATCGGCAATGCCGGGCAGCGGTTGCCATCGATAAAGACCAGCTCGGGAGTGACCTTCAGTCCCGCCACGGCGCGCTGCATCGCCAGCATGGTGGCATGCAGGATGTTGAGCTCGTCGATCTCCTCCGGAGTGGCGCGACCGATGGCCCAGGCCAGCGCCTTCTCCCTGATCTCGTCAAACAGCGCGAGGCGCTTCTTCTCGGAGAGCTTCTTGGAGTCTGCCAGCCCGACAATGGGATTGGCGGGATCGAGAATGACCGCAGCGGTGACCACGTCACCCACCAGCGGGCCACGGCCCACTTCGTCCACACCGGCAACCAGCTTGTCGTCAGGAATATCGATCATCATCTTGTAGCCTTGAATCAAAACAGGCCCCGTGGGGCCTGACAGGGGGCGACTGGCGCGGCATTACCACTCGAAAACAGATTAACGGATGGCACGGCGCAATCGACGGTCCGAAATAGCGTTATCTGCCGAGCAGATCCACCACCGCGTCGGCGGCCTGCGAGTCGGCATTGCAGCGGATCAGCTGGTGCAGCTCGGTGAAGGTGTTGACCAGCGCGCTGTTGTCGTGCTCGAAGTACTTGCTCACCTCTTCCACCAGATTCTCCGGGGTGCACTCGTGCTGGATGAGTTCCGGCACCAGCATGCGACCGGCCAGCAGGTTGGGCAGGGAGACAAATTCGGTCTTCACCAGTCGCTGTGCCAGCCAGTAGCTGAAGGGCTTGAGCTTGTAGCCCACCACCATCGGCTTTTTGACCAGCATGGCTTCGAGCGCCGCAGTACCGGAGGCCAGCATCACCACGTCAGCGGCGATCATCGCCTCGCGCCCCTGCCCTTCCAGCAGCACCATATCGAGATCCGGCGCCACTTCGGCCTTGATGGCCATAAACTGCTCGCGCCGTTTCTGGTTGACCAGCGGCACGATAAAACCGAGATCCGGATAGCGCACCGTCAGGTGTTTGCACGCCTCGAGAAACAGGGGGGACATAAAGCCCACTTCCGCCGTGCGGCTGCCCGGCAGTACCGCCAGCCAGCGGCGGTTGGCATCGATACCGAGATTGCGACGCACGGCAGCCTGATCCGGCACCAGCGGAATGTCATCCGCCATGGTGTGGCCGACAAAACGGCAAGGGGCCTCGAAACGGTCGTAGAAGGCTTTCTCGAACGGCAGGAAGGCGAGCACCATGTCGGTGGCGGCCTTGATCTTGTGAATGCGGTTCTGACGCCATGCCCACACCGAGGGGCTGACATAGTGAACCGTCTTGATACCGGCACGGCGCAGTTTAAGCTCCACCCCGATATTGAAATCCGGTGCATCCACCCCGATGAAGATATCGGGCGGATTGGCGATAAAGTGGCGCTGCAGTTCGCGACGAACCTTGAGGATACGCGGCAGACGGCCCAGCACCTCGGTGATCCCCATGACGGAGAGCTCTTCCATCTCGAACAGGGCCTTGACGCCGAGAGCCTGCATCCGCGGCCCGGCGATCCCTTCAAACTGCGCGTCCGGGTAGCGCTCTTGCAGCTCGCGCACCAGACCGGCAGCCAGAATGTCGCCGGAGACTTCTCCGGCGACGATACCGATGCGAACCGGATCAGGCACGGATGATCCCGCGCTCGTTGTCTTTGAGGAAGTCCACATAGAGCTGGACGGCCGGTTCGGTTTGCGCCATCTCGATCAGCACCGGCAGCACCTCTTCGATGGTCTTGCCAGAGCGGAAGATCTCTTTGTAGGCACGCTTGACGGCGGAGATGGCCTCAGCGCTGAAACCGCGGCGACGCAGACCTTCGGAGTTGACCCCGAACGGCTTGGCGTAGTTGCCGGCGGCCATCACGTAGGGCGGCACATCCTTGTTGAGGGCGGCGCAGCCACCAACGAAGGCGTGGGAGCCAACGCGGCCAAACTGGTGAATGGCGGAGAGACCACCGAAGATCACGAAGTCACCGATCACCACGTGGCCCGCCAGGGTGGCGTTGTTGGCGAAGATGCAGTTGTCACCGATGATGCAGTCGTGGGCAACGTGAACGTTGACCATAAACAGGTTGCCGCTGCCCACCCTGGTCAGAGATTGATCCTGAATGGTGCCGCGGTGGAAGGTGCAGTTCTCGCGAATGACGTTGTTGTCGCCAATCTCGAGGAAGGTGCGCTCACCGGCGTACTTCTTGTCCTGGCAATCCTCACCAATGGAGGTGTGCTGGAAGATCTTGTTGCCGCGACCAATCTTGGTCGGGCCCTTGATCACCACATGGGAGCCCACCCAGGTGTTGTCGCCGATTTCTACCTCGGCGCCGATGACAGAAAAGGGGCCGATTTCAACCCCTTTACCGATCACGGCAGACTCATGGACGATAGCAGTATCGTGAATGGTGGCAGTCTGGTCGATCACGTGTGTTAAACCTCGCGTTTGGCGCACATCAGCTCGGCGGTACAGACCACTTCACCGTCGACGGTAGCGACACCGGTGAACTTGGCAATACCGCGACGCTCTTTCAGGAACTCCACGTCGAGCACCAGTTGATCACCGGGGCCGACCGGGCGCTTGAAGCGAGCGTTGTCGATTGAGGCAAAATAGTAGAGTTCGTTTGGAGACGGCTTGCCCACCATGGTAAAGGCCAGGATACCGGTGGCCTGTGCCATCGCTTCCAGGATCAGTACGCCCGGGAACACCGGCTTGGCCGGGAAGTGTCCCTGAAAGATCGGCTCGTTGAAGGAGACATTCTTGATGGCACGCAGAGTCTTGCGCTCATCGCTGATCTCGTAGTCGTCTACACGATCCACCATCAGGAACGGATAACGATGGGGCAGCAGATCCATGATTTCCTGGATGCCCAGGCTCTTCTTTTCAGTAGTCAAAACAGTACCCTATACCAATCGTGATTATTCGTGATCCAGCTTCTTCTCAAGCTTGCTTAACCGCTTGTGCATCTCTTCGATACGCATCACCCGGGCGGCGGTCTTGCGCCACTCTTTATTGGTTTGCAGAGGGATGCCGGAAGAGTAGACACCGGGCTCGGTAATGGGTCGCATCACCATGGCCATACCGGTGACGGTGGCCTGATCGCAGATCTCCATATGCCCGTTAAAGACGGAAGCGCCACCAATGATACAGTATTTGCCGACCTTGAGACTACCGGCCATCACGGTAGAGCCCGCCACGGCGGTGCCGTAGCCGATCTCGACGTTGTGGGCGATCTGGCACTGGTTGTCGATGATGACGTTGTCAGCGATGCGGGTATCTTCCAGCGCACCGCGGTCGATGGTGGTACAGGCACCGATCTCGACCCGGTTGCCAATGGTCACGCCGCCGAGCTGGGGGATCTTGATCCACTCGCCACGCTCGTTGGCATAACCGAAACCATCGGCCCCGATCACGGTGCCGGATTGCACCAGACAGTCGGTGCCCATGGTCACATTGTGATAGAGGGTGACGTTGGCCCACAGCCGGGAGCGCGCGCCCAGTCGGGTATGCTGACCAACGAAACAGCCCGGGCCAATGCGGACATCGTCACCCAACACCACGCCGGATTCGATCACTGCATTGGCACCGATGGCCACTCTCTCGCCCAGTTGCACGTCAGCCGCGATGACGGCACTCGGATGGATATCCATGGCCGGCTGCGGGGTGGTGTCCAGCAGTTGGGCTACCCGGGCAAAACCCACGTAGGGATCCTTGAGCACCAGCGCGTTGGTGGGACAAAATGGCAGATCCGCCTCTGTAATGAGCACGGCGGTCGCCTTGCTCTGCTCCAGATAAGAGCGGTACTTCTTGTTGGACAGGAAGGTAATCTCACCCTCCCCGGCCTTTTCCAGTGTCGCTACCTTGCGGATTTCCAGGGTTCCGTCGCCATGGACCTGGGCCCCCAGTTGCTGGGCCAGCTGTGCGAGAGTAAATGCCATCAATTAGTTGCTCTTGCTTACCTGAGAAATGACCTGGCCGGAGATGTCCAGCTTGCTGGCGGCATATGGGGCGGCGTTGCGCTCCAGCACCAGATCGTAACCATTGCTCTTGGCGATGGAATCGATGGCAGCTTTCACCTTGGTCAGGATCTTGTTGCGCTCTTCAGACTGACGACGGCCGTTGTCCTGCTCGAATGCCTGGCGCTTCTGGTTGAACTCCATCTGCAACTTGGCCAACTTCTCCTGGCTCTGCTTCTTCTGCTCGGCGCTCATGAAGGCCTCATCCTTGCGGAACTTCTCCACCAGTTTTTGACCTTCCTGCTCCAGCTTCTGCAGCTCACGCATGCGCGGCTCGAATTCGCCTTTCAGCTTGGCGGCAACGGCTTCACGCTGGGGCAGCTTTTGGAACACTTCGCCCATATCGACTACGGCAATCTTGGTCTCAGCGAAGGCAGAACCCATGCCGGCAACCATCAGTGCAAGGCTCAAACCAGCTACTTTCAACGCTTTATTCACACTTACTCCTTGTTCCCTCATGGCGAGGGCTACCTGATTTACCCGATTATGCAAGCGGCGTTAGGACCGTCTTGTTACCTGGTGAGGCACGCAAGCTGCGCGTCCCATCATTGAATACCCCCACCGCAGGATAGGGGTGAAACACTCATCAGAAGGTACGACCGATATTGAACGAGAAGAACTCGGTCCGATCCCCTTCATATTTCTTGATTGGCTTGGCCAGAGCGAACACCAGCGGGCCCATCGGCGACAGCCACTGCAGGGAGACACCGGCGGAGACCCGGATATTGCCCGGGTTGGAGTAGTCCTGACTCAAGTAGTTACAGTCTGCGCCATCAGCGCAAGGATAGGCCCCGTTGGCAAAATCGGTGCTCCAAACGGTACCGGCATCCACAAACGCCGTGGTGCGGATCTGTGGGCGATAGGTTTCGGAGACAAATGGAGTCGGGAACACCAGCTCGAAGGAGGCCACCGCCAGGGCGTTGCCACCCACCGAGGTGTCGGAACCTTCGTATTTACCAGTCTCTGTCGGAGCTGAGCTGCCGTTATTCTGATACTGCTTGTAGATAGCCTTGGGACCAATGGTATTGCTCTTGAAGCCACGCACCGTATCGAAACCACCGGCGTAGTAGTTTTCGAAGAAGGGGAGCATGGAGTCACTGCCATAGCCATTGCCGTAGGAGACGCGGCCCTTGCCGATCACTACCCAGCTGTGATCCGCATCGAGCGGGAAGTAGTGGGCATCTTCGGCGGAGAGTTTGTAGTACTGCAGCTCCATGCCCGGCACAGTCACCTTGGCATTCACGCGTTGGCGGTCACCGGCGGTCGGGAACATGCCTTTGTTCAGGGTCGAGCGGGTCCAGCCAGCGGTGAAATCCACGGTGACAAAATCGACACTATTCTCACCCTTGGCATAGAGGTCCCAGAACTGATCCATCTGCACCGACTGACGGTTGTCGTTCCACAAATCGTAGCAGTAGGTATTGTCTGCAGACGGCGTGTTTTCGGCGATACATTCGTTGAACTTGGACTCATTGAATGTCGGTCGGCTCAGCTTGGAACTTTCAATGCCGGTACTGAAGTCGAGTCGATTGAACTCGTTGATCGGGAAGCCGCTGGAGAGACGGAAACCAATGGTTTCATTCTCGTAATCGACGATATCGGCATCATCGGCGCGGAACTGGTTGTAGTAGACCCGGCCACCCAGGCTGACACCATCCACGGTGAAGTAGGGGTCGTTGTAGCTCAGATCAACGCTCTTGGAGTAGTCGTTGGTGCTGGCGTTAATAGAAACCCTTTTGCCGGTTCCCATGAAGTTGTCCTGGGAGATCCCCGCCTGCAGGCTCAGACCGGATTCGGTACCGTACCCGATACCGGCGTTGATGGAGCCTGCCGGCTGTTCCTTGACCTTGAAGTCGAGGTCAACCAGATCCTCGTTGCCCGGCACCCGCTTGGTGTCCACTTCCACGCTCTCGAAGTAGCCAAGACGGTTGAGACGACTCTTGGACTGCTCGATGTTGTCGGAGGAGAGCCAGGTTCCCTCCATCTGGCGCATCTCGCGACGCAGCACCTGATCTTCGGTGGTGGCGTTACCGCTGAAGTTGATGTTGCGCACATAGACACGGGGGCCCGGCTCAACGTTGACGATCAGCTCCACTTCCTTGGTCTTGTCATTGACCTGCGGGAAGGTGACCACTTTCGGATAGGCGTAGCCGTAACGGCCGAGGAACTTGGAGAGCACCTCTTCGGTGTGGGTGACCTGGCTCGCGGAGTAGGTGCTGCCGGCGGCGATCGGGATCAACCCCTTCATCTCGCCAGCGCGATCGATGAGGTTGCCCTTGAGCTGGACACCGGAAACCTTGTACTGATCCCCTTCCTTGATATTGAGGGTGACGTAGACGCCCTTCTTGTCAGGGGTCATGGAGACCTGGGTCGACTCCTGCTGGAAACGGATATAGCCGCGATCCATGTAATAGGAGCGCAGGGTCTCGATATCACCGGCCAGCTTCTGCTTCTGGTAGCGCTGATCGGCGGTGAAGTTCCACCAGGGCACTTCATCGCGCAGGGAGAGCTGGGCAATCAGCTTCTCTTCCGGGAAGACGCTGTTGCCGACGATGTTGATCTGCTGGATCTTGGCCGCTTCCCCTTCCACGAAAGTGAACTTGAGGTCGACCCGGTTGCGCGGCAACGGGGTGACGATAGCCTTGACCTTGGCAGAGTATTTACCCACGCCATAGTAGAAATCTTCCAGCCCCTTCTCGAGGGAGGTGAGCACGGTGCGATCCAGCGGATCACCGACACGGATACCGGAGGATTCCAGACTCTGGGTCAGTTGCTCCTCCTTGATATCCTTGTTGCCGGCAAACTCGATGCTGGAGATGGTCGGACGCTCCTTGACCATCACCTGCAGCACCTGGCCGTCACGGTAAACCTGCACATCCTCGAAGTTACCCGAAGCGTAAAGTTTCTTGATAGCGCTGGCCAGCGCCACAGAGTCGACGGTATCACCGACCCGGATCGGCAGGTTCAACAGTGCCGCACCCAGGGTCACCCGTTGCAGACCTTCGACCTGGATATCTTGCACCACAAAAGAGGCAGGGGCCGCCTGGGCCAGGAAACTGGCACCCAGCAGGCAACTCAACACCAATGCTTTTTTAACAGCCATTTTGTTCTTATGTGTCCTTGTTGATGCTCTGGCCTCAGAGGCGAGCGAAATCGTTAAACAGCGCAATGCCCATCAATAACATCAGAATGGCGGCGCCGATCCTGAAACCCACTTCCTGTATTCTCTCTGATACCGGCTTGCCGGTGACTGCTTCGATCAGGAAGTAGACCAGATGGCCACCGTCAAGCACCGGCAAGGGGAACAGATTGATGATCCCCAGATTGACGCTGATCAGCGCCAGAAAACTCAAGAAATAGACCAGACCATAGTCGGCACTGCTGCCGGCGCCCTTGGCAATGGAGATCGGGCCGCTCAGGTTGTCCAGCGACACTATGCCAGCTACCAGCTTGCCGATCATGTCGAAGGTAAGCGTGATCAGGCTCCAAGTCTTGTCGGCTCCCTGCCACAGCGCCTGCAAAGGCCCATACTGTAACAGAATTCGATATTCATCCGGTAATGGAACCAGTTGCGGTGAGAGGCCGACAAAACCAACCAGCTTGCCCTGTACCTTGCGGCTATCCGGGGTCAGGGTCACGGTGAGATCTCGGTTGTTGCGCTCGACCACCACTTGCAGGGGGTCACCCGGTGCCTGCTGTACCCGTTCGACAAACTGGACCCACTCGGTGACATCCTGCTCGCCGACCCGTTTGATGCGATCGCCGACCTGCAGCCCCGCCTTTTCACTGGCACTCTTGGCCACCACAGCCGCCACGACTGGCAGCACTTTGCCACTCAGGGGAACAATCCCCAGACTGCCGATAGGCGACTCTTTATCCGGATCGAAGCGCCAGCCGGCCAGCGACAGATTCTTGTCAGTGGCATAGCTGGTCTGGGGAGCTTTCACCTTGAGAGTGACCGACTGGTCACCCAGATGGCTCAGCAGCGCGTAAGTGACGCTCTCCCAATCACCGGTCTGCTCATCGCCGACCCCGACAATCTCCATGCCCGGCAGCACACCCGCCTCGGCAACGATGGAGGCCGGACGCACTTCACCGATCACCGGCTTGACGCTTGGCACTCCGATCATAAACATCAGCCAGAGGGCAAACAGGGCAAACACAAAGTTGGCCATGGGGCCAGCCGCAACGATGGCCATCCGTGCCCAGACACTCTTGTGATTGAAGGCATATTGCTCATCACCAGGCTTGAGTTCATCGACCCGGCCATCGAGCATCTTGACGTAGCCACCCAACGGGATCAGCGCCAGCACGTATTCGGTGCCATCCTTGCCAAGGCGACGCCAGATCGCCTTGCCAAAACCGATGGAGAAACGCTCAA
>CAMFLW010000113.1 GCA_945957575.1 uncultured Aeromonas sp.
TCGGCGATACGGATGATGGCTCGGGTCTGCACCACATGGTGTTCGAGGTCGTCGATAACTCCATTGACGAGGCGCTCGCTGGCTACTGCTCCGATATTCTGGTCAAGATCCATTCCGACGGTTCTGTCTCTGTGCGTGACAATGGCCGGGGTATCCCGGTAGACATGCACGAGGAGGAGGGCCGCTCCGCCGCAGAGGTCATCATGACCGTGCTGCACGCAGGCGGTAAGTTTGATGACAACTCCTACAAGGTATCCGGCGGCCTGCACGGCGTGGGTGTCTCGGTAGTTAACGCCCTCTCTGACAAGCTGTTGCTGACCATTCGTCGTAACGGTCACGTCTACGAGCAGACCTATCATCTGGGTGAGCCGCAAGCGCCGCTCAAGCAGATTGGCGACAGTACTGGCACCGGTACCGAAGTTCGCTTCTGGCCGAGCCCGGCCATTTTCAGCGATACCCTGTTCCACTACGAGATCCTGGCCAAGCGTCTGCGTGAGCTCTCCTTCCTCAACTCCGGTGTTTCCATCCGTCTGCAAGACGAGCGTGATGGCCGCGAGGCGCATTTCTGCTACGAGGGTGGCATCAAGGCATTCGTTGAATACCTGAACCAGAACAAGACCCCGATCCACCCGAAGGTGTTCCACTTCACCACCGAGCAGGATGGTATCGGCGTTGAAGTGGCGATGCAGTGGAACGACGCCTATCAGGAAGGGGTCTACTGCTTCACCAACAACATTCCACAGCGGGATGGTGGTACTCACCTCGTTGGTTTCCGTACCGCGCTGACCCGTACTCTGAACTCCTATATGGACAAAGAGGACTACAGCAAGAAGGCCAAGTCTGCCGCCAGTGGCGACGACGTGCGTGAAGGTCTGATTGCCGTTATCTCCGTCAAGGTGCCGGATCCCAAGTTCTCCTCCCAGACCAAAGACAAGCTGGTCTCTTCCGAAGTGAAGACCGCCGTTGAACAGGCGATGGGTGAGAAGCTGGCCGACTTCCTGCTGGAAAACCCGGGCGATGCCAAGATCGTGGTCAACAAGATCATCGATGCGGCCCGTGCCCGTGAAGCGGCCCGCAAAGCCCGTGAACTGACCCGCCGCAAAGGCGCGCTGGATATCGCCGGTCTGCCCGGCAAGCTGGCTGACTGTCAGGAAAAAGACCCGGCTCTCTCCGAACTCTACATAGTGGAAGGGGACTCTGCTGGCGGTTCCGCCAAGCAGGGTCGCAACCGTAAGAACCAGGCCATCCTGCCGCTCAAGGGCAAGATCCTGAACGTGGAGAAGGCCCGTTTCGACAAGATGATCTCCTCCCAGGAGGTGGGCACCCTGATCACCGCTCTGGGCTGCGGTATCGGTCGTGACGAGTACAACCCGGACAAGCTGCGTTATCACAACATCATCATCATGACCGATGCGGACGTCGATGGTGCGCACATCCGAACTCTGCTGCTGACCTTCTTCTATCGTCAGATGCCGGAAATCATCGAACGTGGCTACGTCTACATCGCCCAGCCGCCGCTCTATAAAGTGAAGAAGGGCAAGCAGGAGCAGTACCTGAAAGACGAAGACGCGCTGCTGCAGTACCAGACCGCCATGGCGCTGGATGGTGCTACCCTGCACGTCAACGAGTCTGCTCCGGCCATCGGTGGCGAGGCGCTGGAGCGTCTGGTCAACCAGCACCGCTCGGTGACTCACCTGATCACCCGCATGTCTCGTCGTGCGCCCGAAGCCGTGCTGACCCAGCTGATCTATCAGCCGGAGTTGAACGAAGCGCTGCTGAACAGCGAGAGCGATCTGCTGGCCTGGTGTCAGGGTATGGAAGCCGTGCTCAACGAGAGCAACCACGGTATCCAGTACCAGATCCAGGTTCGTCGTGACGAAGAGCGCAGCCTGTACGTGCCGCATGCCGTGGTACGTCAGCACGGTGTCGACCGCGAATATCCGCTCAGCTACGACTTCCTGCAATCCGGTGAATACCGTCAGCTGGTTTCGCTGGGCAAGGAGATCGCCAACCTGATCGAGGAAGGTGGTTTCATCAAGCGTGGTGAGAAGGTGAAGCCGGTTGCCAACTTTGTGGAAGCCGTCGAGTGGTTGATGGGCGAAGGCAAACGCGGCATCTACATCCAGCGCTATAAAGGGCTGGGTGAGATGAACCCGGACCAACTGTGGGAAACCACCATGGATCCGGAAGCCCGCCGCATGCTGCGCGTCACCATCGACGACGCCGTCGGTGCGGACCAGCTCTTCTCCACCCTGATGGGTGATGCCGTTGAGCCGCGCCGTGACTTCATCGAGACCAACGCCCTGCGCGTGGCCAACCTCGACGTCTAATTCGACGCTGTCAGCTCGATATAAAAAAGCCGCTCTCTGTGAGCGGCTTTTTGTTTTTCTGGCGGAGGAGGTGGCACGTTCCACGTGGAACATTGAACCGGATTACCCCAGCTCAGGTGCCGGGCAGTAGAGGCGCAGACGATGGCCATCCGGATCGAGGGCCATGCAGGTGTAGCCAAACTCCATCTTGGTCGGCGCCTGGATCAGGGTGAGCCCGCGCGCCAGCCACTCGGTAGATAGGCGATCAACGGCATCATCATCGGGGAGGGCGAAGGCCAGCTCCATCGCTCCGGCCGTTTGGGTCACGGCAGGTTCAACTGTGGCGCTGGACCAGAGTGCCAGTCTGGCGCCCGATTCGAACACGAACATGGCAAAGGTAGGTGACTCCTCTACCGGTTCACGCCCGAACAACTCGCGGTAGAAGAGCGCGCTGCGGGTCGGATTGGCAACGTAGAGGATGGTGAACTGGGGGACTAACATGGTGATGCTCCTTGCTGATGAGATGGCGCATCGGCGCCGACCCCGCCAGCATGGCGCTACCTGCTGTCAGTTTCTGTCAGCAATAAATTTCGGCTGCGGGATCTGTTGGGTGGCGCGCCACTCCTTCAGCAGGCTCTCTCTGCTTTTTGGATAGCGGCAATCTTGCGGCTGCATCCGGGTGATGCGATCTACCCGAAAGTGGCGAAAGCCCTGACGCAGTTCGCACCAGGCCACCAGTACCCGTACCTGCTTGAAGTAGCCGAGGGCAAAGGGCCAGACGGTGCGCTCAGAGGCCTCATCCTTGAGGTCGCGATAGATCAGGGTCACCTTGCGTTGCTGGCGGATGGCGCTGCGCAGCGGGGCTTCATCGGTGAGGCTGTCGCTGCGGGAGGTGCCGATCAGCAGGGCATTGCTCTGGAGCTGCTGGCGATAGTCTGCGGGTAGCACGGCTTCTATCTTGGCCAGCGCACTGCTGGCTGATGCACTCAAGGCTTCGTCACAGTGGGCGACCACCCAGCGCGACCCAAGCACCAGCGCATCCAGCTCCTCTTCGCTGAACATCAGTGGCGGCAGCATGAAGCCGGGACGCAGCACATAGCCGATACCCGGTTCGCCCTCGATATGGGCACCTTGCGCCTGCAGGGTGGCGATATCCCGATAGAGGGTGCGTAGGCTGATGCCAAGCTGGCTGGCCAGTTCCGCACCTGTGATGGCGTAGCGGTGGCCGCGCAGCAGCTGGAGCAGGGCCAGCAGGCGTTCGGAACGGGACATGGTATGACTCCTCGGGATCTCTGGTTAGCCTGCTATAGCCGAGTGAGCGGGTACAGCGGGCATCATCAGGAGTTATGGCCACGAAAAGATCGTCGCCACTCGCTTGGGGAGATGGCAAAGCGGGCGCGGAAGTGATTGCGCAGGGAGGTGGCACTCTTGAAGCCGACCAGCTCGGCAATGCGATCGATGGAATGGCTGCTTACCTCCAGCAGCTCCTGACTGCGCCTGAGCCGTTCCGCCAGCAGCCATTCACCCACCGAGAGGCCGGTTGCCTGATGAAAACGGCGGGTAAAGGTGCGCCGACTCATCAGGGTATGGGCCGCCAGAGAGTCCAGGGTGTGAGGCTCGGCCAGATGGGCACGCAGGTGGTCGAGCAACTGGTTCATCCGGACATCGCGGGTGGAGGCGGGCACCGGCTGCTCGATAAACTGGGCCTGACCCCCTTCCCGGTGAGGCGGGATCACCAGCCGCCGTGCCACCTTGTTGGCGATGGCCGAGCCGTGGTACTGGCGTACCAGATAGAGGCAGCAGTCCAGCCCGGCGGCAGTACCTGCCGAGGTGACCAGCCCTTCGTCATCCACATAGAGGGCGTTGGTATCGAGCTGCACGCAGGGAAAGCGGTGGCAGAAATCCTGCTCGTACTCCCAGTGGGTCGATGCCTTGCGTCCATTGAGCAGCCCGGCGTAGGCGAGCACATAGGTGCCGAGGCAGAGCCCGACCAGCCGGGCCCCTCTGGCTCTGGCGGCAATCAGGGCATCGAGCAGCTGTGCCGGTGGCCGTGCTGCCGGGTCGTGCCAGAAGGGGATGACGATGATCTCCGCCTCGGCCAGCACCTCCAGCCCATGAGGAGCCTGAATGGTGAAGCCTTGCGCCGAGTGTGAATGAGGGTTGCCATCACCGCAGCAGATCTTGAGCTCGAACAGAGGCTGGCCCGGCAGGATATCGCCGAAGATGAGGCAGGGGACGGCGCAGTGAAAAGGGCTGAAGTGATCGAAGGTCACCACGGCAACGATCGGGGTGGGCATGGTGTTGGCTCCTCTCTGCGCGCAGACCCCTCATCATAAGCATTCGGCAGTGAAAGCCGAAGGGCCATCTTTGGCATGGCCCTCTTGTGGATCACAGTGATATCGCCTCGCCATCTTCTGGCACCCGTACCCGATCCATCATGCCCCGGTCCGCCAGATAGTCGCGCAGCTCCTGGCGTGACAGCACGGCGTGGTTGACCGCCTCCATATGGCTGGCGATCAGCATGGCTTGCGGTGCGGCCTGATAAACGGCGGCGACATCCTCCTTGCCCATGATGATGGAACCGAGCCCGGGCACCTGTGCATCGCCACAGTTGAGGATGATGACCTCGGGCTGATGCTGTTGCAGGGCTTGCTCGACCCGGGGATGCCAGATGGTATCACCGGCCAGATAGAGGCACTGCTCATCGGGGTGGGAGAAGACCACACCGCACACTTCTCCCATGCGTTCGCCCAGTACCGCCATCAACTGGTCGCTGCCGTGCTGGCCACCGGTCTGCTGCAGGCGAATGCCGGCAAACTCGGGCTGGTCGCTCAGCAGGCGCACATCCTCAAAGCCACTGGCACGAATGGCATCGGCATCTTTCTGATGTTGTACCAAGAGCGGCAGATGTTTGGGGATTAGCGCTCTGGCGGCGTCATCCCAGTGGTCGGGATGGTCGTGGGTGACGATAACGGCATCCACATCGACCAGCTCATCGATCGGTAGCGGCAGCTCGACCAGCGGATTGCGCAGCTGGCTGTTGGCAGTGCCCTCAAAGCCGGGGAAGGCCCCCTTGGCCGAGAGCATGGGGTCGATCAGAAAGCGGGTGCCGGCATAGTCGAGCAGCAAGGTGGCGTTGCGAACCTGGGTAATCTTCATGGGATGGCTCCCTGTTGGCTGGTGGATATGCAACCAATTATGGGAGATGGAGCGAGTTGCCATCAGTGGCCCACGGGTCGATTATCATCACTATTGGGCCAACAGATTGATGTTCTACAGGTCGGCGCAGCCATTTAAAAAATTTGAAAAAATCCCCTTGAAAGGAAAAAGTGAGCCCCTATATAGGTAACAAGGCCGGAACGCTCGACAGAGGTTTCGACCAGGCGCCCGTCCATTAGGAGGGCAAACAATCCGTTATCGCTCACAAGAGGGTAATACTATGCGTTCTATCGACTTTTCTCCGCTCTATCGTTCTGCCATCGGTTTCGATCGTCTGGTCAATCTCATCGAATCTGCGGCCAGCAATGGCAATGCCGGTTATCCCCCCTACAACATCGAGCAGCTGGGTGACAGCGACTACCGCATCAGCATGGCGGTAGCGGGCTTTACCCAGGAAGAGCTGGAGCTGAGCTTCCAGGAAAATCTGTTGACGGTGAAGGGCAACAAGCAGGCCGATACCGAGCGCAACTATCTCTATCAGGGGATCGCCGAACGTGGTTTCGAGCGCCGCTTCCAGCTGGCCGACTATGTCCGGGTGAAAGGGGCCGACCTGAAAAACGGCTTGCTGCACATCGAGCTGGTGCGTGAAGTGCCCGAGGCTATGAAGCCGCGCAAGATCGAGATCAACGGCTGATAGCCTGAATTCACTGAAATTTTAAAATTTCCCGGGTGCCGATGACGGGCCTGTGGAGAGTTGAACCTGTTGCTTATTAGAAGGATAGGATTATGCGTAACCTCGATTTTTCACATCTCTATTCCAATGCCGTCGGCTTCGAGCGGATGGCCCGTGAGCTGGAAGGTCTGTTCGAGCAGAAGACCGCCGCTTACCCTCCGTACAACATTGAAAAGCGCGATCAGGATGGCTATCGCATCACGGTCGCCGTGGCTGGCTTCGAGCGCGAAGAGCTGGAGCTGGAGACCGAAAACGGCACCCTCAAGGTGAAGGGGCGCAAAGGGGCTGCTGCCGGTGAGCGTCAGTTCCTCCATCAGGGGATTGCCGAGCGTGACTTCGAGCTCGCCTTCAAGCTGAGCCAGCACGTGGAAGTGCAGGGCGCCAAGCTGGAGCATGGTCTGCTGACCATCGACTTGGCCCGCGAACTGCCGGAGGCGCTCAAGCCCCGCGCCATCCCCATCGGTAAACCCGAGCAGCTGGCGCTGCCCGGCTAAGCAAACCGGATCGCGATAAACAATCAAGGCCTGCATCTGCAGGCCTTTCTGTTTTTGGCTGGCCGGACTGACTTAGCCGGCGTAGAGGGCGTTTATCTCGTCGGCCAGAATAGCGATGCCGCGACGCACCAGCTCCTCGCTCTGGGAGTAGTTGAGGCGGATACACTCCTGGCTGTGGCGCCACTCGGGGTCATCAATGCCTGGGAAGAAATAGTGACCCGGCACGATCAGCAGGTTTTTCGCCTTCAGTCGCTCGTACAGTTCCTGACAGTGGATCGGCAAGCCTTCAAACCAGAGCCAGAGGAAGAGGGCGCCTTCCGGCTTGTGAATGTGGAAGCGCGGGTCGGGGATCGCTTCGCGCAGCAACTGTACCGCCAGCTCCGCCTTCTGCTGATAGAAGGGTTTCACCACCTGTTCGCTGAGGGCGATGATATCGCCGCTCTCGATCATCGGGATGGTGATGGCGGGCCCCAGACTGCCCGGCGCCAGATTGATGATGCCGCTCAGGTTGGTGATGGCCTGGATGATCTTCTCGTCGGCGATGACGATGCCGCAGCGGGTGCCCGGCAGGCCGAGCTTGGAGAGGCTCATGCAGAGGATGGTGTTGGCGTTCCAGAACGGCTTGGCTTCGCTGAAGATGATGCCCGGGAAGGGGACGCCGTAGGCGTTGTCGATCAGCAGCGGGATTCCCTTGTCGCGGGCGATCTGATCGAGATGTTCGATCTCTTCGTCGGTCAGCACATTGCCGGTCGGGTTGGTCGGGCGGGAGACGCAGATCACCCCGATGTCGTCACCCACCTGCAGGCTCTCGAAGTCCACGTGGTATTTGAACTGGCTATCGGGCAGCTTCTCGATGGTGGGTTTGTAGGCCACGAAGTAGTCGTCGGCCAGCGCCGAGTCGGCATAGCCGATGTATTCGGGGGCGAGCGGGAACAGCACCTTCTTCTTGCGGCCATCGGCAAATTCGCCGGCCAGCAGGTTGAACAGGTAGAAGAAGGCATTCTGGCTGCCGTTGGTCAGGGCGATATTGCGAGCCGAAATATCCCAGCCCAGCTCTTTGCTGAGCAGGGCCGCCAGCGCCCTGGTGAACCTGTCCTTGCCCTGGGGGCCATCGTAGTTGGCCATCGCTTTGACCAGCTCGCCGTTGTCGAGCAGGCTCTTTGCCTCGGCCTGAAAGCGCTCCAGCATGGCGGGGATGGGGGCCGGATTGCCGCCACCCAGCATGATGGCGTCCGGATTGGTCAGCCCCTGATTGAGGTCATCCATGAGTTGGGTAATACCAGCGTGGCGAGTGAACTTCTCGCCGAACAAGGAAAATTCCATTCGGTGACAGATCCAGAGTCAGTTACGAAGATGTAGCACCATAGCTCAGTTTAAAAGCGGGTGTCGATCAAAAAGATGGGACGTTCCACGTGGAACATGGTGCAAAAATCAAGCGTGGTAAAAAGCACCAACTGTTGGTTTAAAAATGACCGAGCGGGATGCGTTTTGCGACTCCATTTGCTGTCGCAAGATAGTTAATTTAAACAAAATCATTGTGTTATGTACTTTTTGAGGATTGGCACAATTATTGGAATAGCTATCTGGTCATCTCAACCATACCGGAGCAAACCAGATGAAAAGCCTGATCGCCACCCTGATTGTGAGTGCCCTGAGCCTGAACGTGATGGCCAACCAGAATACGCGGCCCGATCTGGAGAGTGTTCGGCTGGAGCAGGATGTGCGGAACGAGCTACAACAGGCATCCCACGCCGTGGTGCAGGATGCGTTGCATAACCTCAAGCCGCTGGCGCTGGATACCCTGGTGGTGGAGGTGAGTCAGGCTGTGGCGACTCACCCCGAGAGCTGAGATAGCGCAAGGGGGTCTGCCCCGTATGTTGTTTGAAGAAGCTGATGAAGGCGCTGTCGCTGGAGAACTCCAGCGCAGCGGCAATCCGGCTGATGGACTCGCTTTCGGCCAGTAGCTCCATGGCGCGCAACAGCCGCCACTGCTGACGCCAAGCCTGATAGCTCATGCCTGTCTCCCGCATGAAGATGCGGCCAATAGTTTTGTCACTGGCACCCACCCGTTCGGCCAGCCGGTTGAGCCGATCGGGCAGGGCATCCCCCCGTTTCAACTGCTGTAGCCAGCCGCCCAGTCTGGGATCGGTTGGCAGCGGCAGCTGCCATGACTCCCGCGGCGCCTGCTCCAACTCCTCCATAAACAGTGCCACCGTCCGTTGTTGCTGCTCTTGCGGTTTGTC
>CAMFLW010000114.1 GCA_945957575.1 uncultured Aeromonas sp.
AATGGCCGGTCAGCGGCTTGGTCAATCACAAGAGCCTGCCGGAAAATCCCATCACAGAACTCAATCTGGATCCGGCCAGACCCATCGTCTATGCCCTGAAAACCAGTTCGATCACCGACCTGATGACCCTGCAGCAGTGCTGCGAGGATCTCGGTCTGCCCGGCCCCTTCACGCCGCTGGAGCTCAACGGCCAGCTGCTGCCGCGCTATGTCTGTCTGGATCGTCCGCCTCCCCTGTTTGGCAAACGCAGCAAGCCGCTCCCCTTCCTGCAGGAGTTCCACCAGCTGCTGGATCTGCACAAGCAGGATCCTGAACTGGATATCCAGGTGGTGCCCGTCACCCTGTTCTGGGGCCGCGCTCCGGGTCGGGAAGGGGAAGAAGCCTCCGGCCTCAACATCATCAGCAGTCTGGCGCCAAACCGGCTGAAGAAGGCGCTTATCGTGATCCTCAAGGGGCGCGAGAATCTGGTGCGCTTCTCGCCGCCACTCTCCCTGCGCTACATGGCCGACAAGCACGGCACCGACGAGGCGATCGCCCACAAGCTGGCGCGAGTGGCCCGTACCCACTTCAGCCGTCAGCAGCTGGCTGCCACCGGCCCGAAACTGCCGAACCGCAACCTGCTGTTCAAGCAGCTGCTCGACTCCGCGGTGATCCAGCAGGCGATTGAAGAGGAGGCCCAGCGCGAAGGGATCAGCCTCGAGAAGGCGCAAAAGCGTGCCCATGGCTACATGGACGAGATCGCCTCCAACTTCTCCTACCGGCTGATCCGCCTGGGCGAGAGCTTCCTCGGCTGGCTGTGGAACAAGCTCTACCGCGGTTTGTCGGTCAATGGCGCCGAGAAGGTACGCCAGCTGGCGCAGGAAGGGCACGAGATCGTCTACGTTCCCTGCCACCGCAGCCACATGGACTACCTGCTGCTCTCCTACGTCATCTACCACCAGGGGATGGTACCGCCCCATATCGCGGCAGGCATCAACCTAAACTTCTGGCCGGCGGGCCCGATTTTCCGCCACGGCGGCGCCTTCTTCATTCGCCGCACCTTCAAGGGCAACCCGCTCTACAGCACGGTATTTCGTGAATACCTCAACCTGCTGTTTGCCAAGGGTTACTCGGTGGAGTTCTTCACCGAGGGTGGCCGCTCCCGTACCGGCCGTCTGCTGCCGCCCAAGACCGGCATGCTGGCGATGACCCTGCAAGCGATGATGCGCGGACTGGACAGGCCGGTCACTCTGGTGCCGGTCTATCTCGGTTACGAGCACGTGATGGAGGTGAACACCTACCACAACGAGCTCAAGGGCAGCCGCAAGGAGAAAGAGAGCTTCCTGCAGGTGCTCGGCATCCTGCGCAAGCTGCGCAACTACGGCCGTGGTTTCGTCAACTTCGGCGAACCGCTGACCCTCAACAGCTACCTGAGCGAACATATCCCCGACTGGAAAAAGCACATCGGGGAAGAGGAGCGTCCGGAGTGGATGGCAGGCACTGTCAACAATCTGGCCGAACTGCTGATGACCCGCATCAACGGCGCGGCCGCGGTCAACGGCCTGACCCTGAGCGCGCTGGCACTGCTGGCCGCCGAACGTCACGCCCTGACCCGCGACGAATTGCAGGCCCAGCTCAACACCTATCTGGATCTGCTCAAGGCGGTGCCCTACAGCCCGCACAGCACCATGCCGGCCGAAGATGCCGCCACCCTGCTGGATCAGGCGATGGAGCTCAACAAGTTCGAGGTGAGCGAGGACAAGCTGGGCCAGATCATCAGTCTCGACCGCTATCAGGCGATCCTGCTGACCTACTACCGCAACAACATCCTCCACCTGTTCGCCATGCCCTCGCTGGTTGCGGCCCTGATCGAGCGCTGCGAAGGGATCTCCCACAGCGAGCTGCTGGCGCGCTGCATCGATATCTACCCGCTACTCAAGACCGAGCTGTTCTTGCGCTACGAAGAGGATGAGCTGCCGGAGCTGGTCGATGCCCTGCTGGCAGAGCTGCAACGTCAGCAGCTGATCGAGGCACGCGATGGCGGCTACTGGGTCAACCCGGCCAACCAGATGCGCCTGCTGCTGCTGGCGGAGAGCATTCAGGAGACCCTGCAGCGCTACGCCATCGTGCTGACCCGGGTGCTGGCCCAGCCCCATATCGAGGCGGAGCAGCTGGAAGCGGACGGCCTGATGATGGCAGAGCGCCTCGGCACTCTGCACGGCATCAACGCCCCCGAGTTCTTCGACCAGAAGCTGTTCAGCACCCTGATCCACACCCTGCGCAAGGAGGGTTACTTCTCCTCCGACTGCAAGCCGGATCTCGGCCGCTTCCAGGCGCTGGCCGACAACATAGTGCCGCTGCTGAGCAACAAGATCCGCCGTACCATTCAGGCGGGCAACCAGCTCTGATCTGCAACGCAAACAAAGAAGGCCGCATAATGCGGCCTTCTTTTTTTATCTGAGTTTGCGCGGGAACAGGTCACGCCAGCAGGTAATCGAGCACCACGCCGATGAAGATCAGCGCCCCCACATAGTTGTTGTTGAGAAACGCCTTGAAGCAGGCTTCGCGCTCGCGCTCGCGGATCAGCCGCTGCTGGTAGACGAAGAGCACGCCAGCCCCCAGCAATCCCCAGTAATACCAGCCCCCCAGCGCCATCAGCTGGCCAACCACCAGCATGATCAGCAGGGTGCCCAGTTGCAGCGCCCCGATGATCCGCTTGTCGTTACGGCCAAACAGGATGGCGCTCGATTTGAGACCGAGCTTGAGGTCATCGTCCCGATCCACCATGGCGTACTGGGTGTCATAGGCGATGGTCCAGAGCAGGTTGGCCAGGAAGAGCAGCCAGGCAACGAGGGGCAGAGCGTTGGCCTGCGCCGCATAAGCCATGGGGATCGACCAGGAGAAGGCCAGCCCGAGCACAAACTGCGGGTTGGAGATGAGCCGCTTCATGAAGGGGTAGCAGACCGCCAGCAACAGGCCGATAAACGACAGACTGATGGTGAGCGGGTTCATGGTCAGCACCAGGGCAAACGAGATGAGCGCCAGCACGAAGAAGAGCGCCAGCACCTCCCACGGCTTGACTCGCCCCGTGGGCAAGGGGCGACCAGCGGTGCGTTTGACATGGCCATCGAAGTTGCGATCCGCATAGTCGTTGATGACACACCCTGCCGAGCGCATCAGAAAGACCCCGATGGCAAATACGGTCAGCACCCAGAGATTGGGCAGGCCACCGGCCGCTAGCCAGAGCGCCCACAAGGTTGGCCATAGCAGCAGCAGGGTCCCGATTGGCTTGTCGACGCGGGCCAACTGCATGTAGGCCAGTCCCCGCTCCTTGGTTAACAGATTCACTCAGGCTCCTTGTCACAGACGAGAGAGGGCAAAAACAGCTCGTGCACCAGCAGTGGCCACGGCCCCAAAAACAGACGGGAACGACGCCCCCAGACCGTGGCGGCCGGGCAACGGGGATTGGCGGCAATCTCGAAGCGCGCCACTTGCAGGTGATCGCGGCGGGCAGGCTCATGGCCAAATACCCGCTCCCCCAGCGGCTGCTCGCCAAGCTCGGCAATGCCGCTCCCTTGCAGTGCACCATCGGCAAACAGAGTCCAGCCCAGCACGGCGGGCCCACGATCCCCGTGCAGGATCACCTCGCGGCAGATCCCGGCCGGGGTGGGCGCATCCACCAGCCACTGCTCATCGGCAGTGAGAGAGACCTGATGATTGCCAAGCCACTCCACCGAGAAGTGGCTGTTGTGCTGGCGCAGCCGCCGGGTCATGGAGCCCGGCTCCAGCAACCAGGGACGCAGCGAGGCTGGCAATTCACAACTTTCCGGAGCCAGCCAGCTACCCGAGAGCGTGAGGGGAACAGTCAACTCGGACTTCACAGCTTCACCATCCAGAGATTTCCGTGTTCAGGTTAAAATCCGGTTTATTATCCGTAAATCAATAGCGAAATGTAAGAACATCCGTGCTTGACGGCCCCGATAGCAACATCAAAAATGGGTTATCTCTTGCTGATGAGCCATCTATATGAAGATCTTCAAAATTCTGCTGGTGTTGTTACTGAGCTGTGGTGCGCTGCATGTACAGGCCTCATCCGAAGAAGAACCGCCCGCAGAGGGTGAAGCGGCCGCCAAACCCGGTTTCTCCTATCATGCGCTCGACCCCGACATAATCACCAACTATCTGAGCAATGGCAAAACCCTCGGCTACGTCCGGGTCACGGTAGAGTTGATGGCGGAGAACGAAGCCGACCTCAAGCTGCTGGAGCAGCATGACCCGCTGATCCGCGACACCATCATTCGTTTGATGGGCAGCAAGAGCGCCGAGCAGATCAAATCCCTGGTCAGCCGCGAAGAGTTGCGCAAGGAGTGCGAGACCAAGGTTAACGAACTGCTGGTGAAAGAGACCGGCAAGAAGGCGGTGCGCGAACTCATCTTCACCAAGTTCCTCTACCAGTAATCCCTACCGAAACAATCGCTTATTGGCATATCGGCCAATAAGCGAGCTTTGCCGGTTTATTCGAAATGAAAATTGATTACAATACGACCGTCGAGTCGTAGAGGTAGTCGTTATGGGCAGCAAAACCCTGTGTGAATGGCGCCGTCACGAGATCCCTACCGATCTCAAGGCGTTGCGCAAGATAGTCCGCAAGCCCAAGTTTGTCTGCGGCAAGTGCGCCCGCAGTGCCAATGATAAGGGCTACCTCTGCCAGCCGCTGCGCTTGAAAGAGGAGTAGCCCCTCCCTGTCAGAGCGTTATTGATCGGTCCAACCCTGACGCCCCTGTTCAAACAATCTGCGCGCCTGGGTATCGTTCGGGCAGACGCCACGATACTCCTCGCCGGAACGGCCAGCCAGATAGAGATGCTCGGGGCGACAATACCATGCCAACCCCTTCTGGCGTCCCTGCTCCCACATCTCGCTATCCACCTTCTTGCCACACTGGCCCTGATGGAACTCAATCCGTTCGGTGGTGAAGCCCAGCTTGCCGTCAGCCTCCCCCACTTCGCTCCACACCTTCTCGCAAGGGTCATCGTTGGAGACACAGCCCCCCAGCAGGGCAGCCAGCAATATGATGGAAAGTCGCATAGTCATCCTTGAGTATCGTTTGAGCTGTTCATTCTTATCCAGCCACCCGGTGACCACAAGAGGCACACGCCAGCCATGTGAGCGCGGCAAAAAAATCAGGCGGGCTCAACGCCCGCCTGTTCACTCATACAGTGGTTCACTGGTCATCGAAAGGGTCATCATCCTGCCAGCTTTCGTCTTCCCACTGATCCAGCTCCTCTTCCCAGGATTCCGGCTCCCAATCATCGTCTGACGAGTCGTAATCCGGCTTGTGTCCACCCATCTTCACTCTCCTTGGATAGTTCACCCGCAATCCAATTCTATCCGGAAATGTCGGGCTCGCCAGTCGTCAGAGTTCAAAGTTTGACCAGAATGCGCCCCGCGATCTGGCCCAGCGTGATGGCCTCGGCAGCCTCGACCACCTGCTCCAGCCCGATCTCGGTGACCGCCTGAGCAAAGAAGCTGGCGGGCAGATCCCGTGCCAGTCGTTGCCACGCCAGTTGACGACGTGCCAGCGGGCACATCACCGAATCGACCCCCTGCAGCCGCACATTGCGCAGGATAAAAGGCATCACGCTGGTCGGCAGATCGAAGCCCCCCGCCAGCCCGCAGGCTGCCACGGCGCCGCCATAGTTCATCTGGGCCAGCAGTTTGGCCAGCACCTGACTGCCGACGGTATCGATGGCACCGGCCCACAGCTGTTTCTCCAGCGGTTTGGCAGGCTCCAGCAGCTCGCTGCGCGGCACGATGCGGCTGGCACCGAGCGCAGTCAGCATGGCCCCCTGCTCTTCGGGGCGACCGGTCAGCGCCGCGACTTGGTAACCCAACGCAGCCAGCAGGGCGACCGAGGTGGAGCCCACACCGCCTGCCGCACCGGTGACCAGCACCTCGCCGCTTTCGGGAGTAATGCCCGCCTCTTCCAGCGCCAGCACGCAGAGCATCGCGGTGAGACCGGCGGTACCGATGCACATGGCCTGCCGTTCATCGAGCCCGGCGGGCAACGGCACCAGCCAGTCCCCCTTGACCCGCGCCTGTTCGGCCATCCCGCCCCAATGCCCTTCGCCCACGCCCCAACCGGTCAGTACCACCTTGTCGCCGGGCTGATAGCGGCTGTCGGCAGATTCGAGCACGGTACCGGCGAAGTCGATGCCGGGCACCAGCGGCCACTGGCGCACTATCTTGCCTTTGCCGGTAATGGCCAGCCCGTCCTTGTAGTTGATGGAGCTGTAGCTTACCGCTACCCGCACCTCTCCCTCCGGCAACTGGCTCTCGGCCAGCCTAGTCAGGGTCGGAACAGTCTTGCCGTCTTGGTTTTCCAGTAACAGGGCCTTGAACATGGTTGCCTCTTTGATGGGGATTGAAACGGAACGGTTAGCTGCTTTGCCGCTTTTGCAGTTGAAAATCGAGAGCCAGTGCGATGCTCGTTATGGGTTTAGTCGTTCTCCAGCGCAGTGAGGCAGTGCGAGAGAGTGCGCGCCAGCGCTCCCTGATTGCGCAGCACCACGGCGCGGGCCTGCTCCCCCATCTCGCGACGGGCGTTACCGTCGGCAAACAGCTGGCTCACCTGCTCGCCCAGCTCGGCGGCATCGGCCACAACGGCGGCGCCCCCCTGAGCCACCAGCTGGCGGGTGATGTCGCTGAAGTTGAAGTAGGCGGGGCCGGTCAGGCAGGGCTTGCCAAGGGCCGCCGGCTCCAGCAGGTTGTGACCGCCAATCTTCACCAGACTGCCGCCAACGAAGGCCACATCGGCCGCAGCCAGCATCAGCGGCAGCTCGCCCATGGTATCGCCGAGATAAACCTTATCCCCGGCACTCACCGCAGCACCATCAGTGCGCCGCACGCAGCCGTAAGGGGCACACAGCTCGGCCACCCGGTCAAACCGCTCGGGGTGGCGCGGCACCAGAATGAGCAGCGCGTCGGGATGGCGTTTGAGCAGCAGATCGAAGGCGGCCAGCACCTGCTCGTCCTCACCCTGATGGGTACTGGCGGCGATCCAGACCGGCCGATCCGTCCCCAGCTGCTGACGCAGGGCGCGCCCCTTGGCCTGCACCTCGTCACCAAACTGGATATCGAACTTGATGGAGCCGGTCACCGCCAGCCGCGAACGCTCGATGCCGAGGCGGGCGAAGCGGTCGGCGTCATCCTGATGCTGGCAGAGCAGATGGGTCAGCGGCCGGCTCAGGGCGTCGAAGGCGCCGTGGAAGCGGGCATAACGCAGGCAGGATCGCTCGGAGAGGCGGGCGTTGATAATGGTAACCGGCAGGTGGCGCGACTCGCAGGCGGCCAGCCAGTTCGGCCACAGCTCGGTCTCCATCACCCAGAGCGCGCGCGGCTTGAAGGTGTCGAGAAATGCCGCAATGGCCCAGGGGTAGTCGAGCGGCGCGTAGCGATGGATCACCAGATCCCCCAGCTTGGCAGCCTGATCGGCGCCGGTGCGGGTGGTGGTGGTGAGCAGGATCGGCAGATCGGGCCGCTCCGCCTTGAGGGCGCGAATGAGCGGTGTGATAGCCAGCGTCTCCCCCACGCTCACCGCATGGATCCAGAGCGGCGCCTCCTGTCCGGTGGCGGGCAGCCGCCCGAGATGCTCGGCCCAGCGCTTGCCAAAGCCGGGCTTGCCTTTCTTCGGCTTGTAGAGAGCCAGCAGCGCCAGCGGCAATCCCAGATGGATCAGCAGGTTGTAGAGCAGACGGTAGGGCATCTTACTGACTCTGCTCCAGCTTCTTGCAGGCATCGACCACCTGCTCCGGCGCCAGGTCGATCAGACACTTGAGATGGCCGAATTTGCAGGTGCGCTTGAAGCAGGGGCGACACTCGATGTCGGTGTGGACGATCTCGACCCGATCCGCCAGCGGCGGGGTGTAGAGCGGCGAGGTAGAGCCATAGACGCCCACCAGTGGCCGGTTGAGGGCGGCGGCGATGTGCATCAGGCCGGAGTCGTTGGAGATGACCCGGCTGGCCAGCGCCATCAGATCGATCGCCTCGTGCAGGCTGGTCTTGCCCGCCAGCACGTGGCAGTTGGGGCGGGTCAGCAAGTTGACCCGATCCCGGATGGTGTTGGCTACCGGCACATCCTTGTTGGAGCCGAAGATCCACACCTGCCATCCTTCGTCCAGATGCTGCTGGGCCACCACGGCGTAGTGCCCCTCCGGCCAGCGTTTGGCCGGGCCAAACTCGGCACCGGGGCAGAGCACCAGCACCGGGCGGGCGCGATCCAGCCCCAGTCGCTCCAGCGCCTTGCTCTGGTTGACCAGATCGACGTGCAGAGAGGGATGGGGAATGGTCGGAATATCGGCCCGGCTCTTCATCTGCTCCTTGGGATAGGCGAGCGCCAGATAGCCCTCCACCATCAGCGGGAAGGCGGACTTGTTGCTGCGCATATCGTTGAGCAGGCCGAAGCGGTGCTCCCCTTTCCAGCCGGTACGCACCGGAATGCGGGCAAACCAGGGGATCAGCGCCGACTTCATGGAGTTCGGTTGGACGATGGCCTGATCGTACTTTTCCGCAGCCAGCTGCTTGCCGAGGCGGCGGCGCGCCACCAGCTTGAAGTCACCGTGGCCAAGGGGCATGGTGATCGCCTTGTCCACCTCCGGCATCCGCTCCAGCAGGGCGCAGCACCAGGCGGGAGCCATCACGTGCAGTTCGCACTCGGGACGGTTGGCCTTGATCGCCTTGTAGAGGCTCTGGGACATCACCATATCGCCGACCCAAGAGGGGCCGATCACCAATATTTTCATCACGCGTCTTCTCTCGGGACTGGCCCGGC
>CAMFLW010000115.1 GCA_945957575.1 uncultured Aeromonas sp.
CGCCCACCTCGGCAAGCTGATTGAAGACGAGGATCTGAGCCGCTTTATTCTGTAAACGCGCCCCTCCCGATAAAACGCCTCCCTTCACGGAGGCGTTTTTATTTCTCCACCACCTGCGGCAACCCGTTCAATCCCAAGCCGTTTCCAAACCTCTCCTTGCCAACGCCCGCCGTTTTTTCATCCCCGCTGAAATCTGCTCAAAAAAAGATCTTTCCTATTCTCGGCGGCTGATTTATACATACGTATAAATCAGATCAAAATCTGTGCAGCAGGAACCTGAAAGATGAATCCAACCCGGCAGAAACTGCTCGATACCGGCCTCGCCATCGCCACCGAGAAGGGGCTGCGCGGCCTGACGGTGCGCGAGCTGGCGGCGGCGGCCGAGGTGAACCTCGGCTCCTTCGTCTACCACTTCGGCAACCGCGACGCCTTTATCGACGAGCTGGTGGAGCTCTGGTACGCCCCCCTCTATGACGAGCTCAAATCGGTGGCAGCCAAGGGCTCCTACCCCTCTGCCATCGCCATGTTCGAGGCCACCATGGAGGCGCTGATCGGGCTGGTGGCGCGTCAGCGCGGCTTTATCAACCACCTGTTTGGCGATGCGCTGGCAGGTGAAGGGGCGGCCCAGCGCTTTCTGCTCAGCCTGCCGCGCCGTCATCCCCTGCTGCTGATCGAACAGGTACGGATGGCACAGGCAGAAGGGTCGCTAGTCGCGGGTCACCCGCTCCAGCTGATGATCTTCATCATGGGGTCGGTCGGCCTGCCGCTGGTGATCGCCGGCAGCGGTCGCCAGCTCGGCTGGCTGCCCGAACAGGCCGCCCCCTTTCTCAGCCAGATAGACAACCCCGAGGCCGCCAGACAGCGGCTGGTATGGGCCCTGCGCGGCCTGCGCCCCACCGACATGAAAGAAGGAGAAGCGGCATGAAACAACGCATTGCAATCGTAGCCCTGCTGCTAACCGTTATCGGTGGCTACCTCTGGTGGCAGGGGCGCCCGGCTGACGGCTCCATCCTCTACGGCAACGTCGATATTCGCGACGTCAATCTGGCCTTTCGGGTCGGCGGCCGCGTCGTTCAGGTACTGGTCGATGAGGGGGATAGGGTAAAAGCCGGTCAACTGCTGGCCCGCCTCGATCCGGTTCCCCTCACCCACAGCCGCGACAGCGCCCGCGCCAATCTGGCCGCGCTCACTGCCGCCAACGCCTTGATCCACAAAGGCTATCGCAGCGAAGAGACCGACCGCGCCCGGGCCGCACTGGCCGCCGCCGAAGCCGCTGCGCTGGAGGCCAACCAGCAGTGGCGCCGCCAGAGCGCATTGGCAGCCACCGGCGCCATCTCTCGCGGTCAGCTCGATACCGCCCGCTCCCAGCGGGATCAGACCCAGGCGCAGGTACGCTCGGCACGCGAACAGCTCGCCCAGCTCGAAACCGGCTACCGCCCGGAAGAGATTGCCCAGTCCGATGCCCAGCTGGAAGGGACCAAAGCGGCGCTCGCCAGTGCCGAGCTGGCGCTGGCGGATGCCAGCCTGACCGCCCCCAGCGACGGCATCATCATCAGTCGCGCCATCGAGAACGGCAGCATGGTGCAGAGCGGAGCGACCGCCTTCAACCTCTCCCTGACTGCGCCAGTCTGGGTGCGCGCCTATGTGGAGGAGCCCTGGCTCGGCCACTTCCCGAGCGGCGCCAAAGTGACCCTCACCACCGACTCGCGGCCGGACAAGCCCTATCACGGGGTGGTGGGCTTTGTCTCGCCGACCGCCGAGTTCACCCCGAAATCGGTGGAGACGCCAGACCTGCGCACTCACCTCGTCTACCGGCTGCGCATCGTGGTGCAGGACCCCGACCCGGCCCTGCGCCAGGGGATGCCGGTCACCGTCAGGCTGGCGCCATGAGCTGCGCCATCTCCCTTGAGGGGCTCACCAAACGCTTTGGCGAGCGGGTCGCCCTCAATGCCATCTCGGCCACCATTCCGACCGGTGGCATCACCGGGCTGGTCGGCCCCGACGGCGCGGGCAAGAGCACTTTGCTGCGCCTGTTGGCCGGTCTGCTGATCCCGGAAGCGGGCACCATCCGGGTGCTGGGGCTGGATCCGGTGAGCGAGGGAGATCTGCTGCGTCAGCGCCTCGGCTACATGCCGCAGCAGTTCGGCCTCTACGAGGATCTCAGCGTGCTGGAGAACCTCACCCTCTACGCTGACTTGCGCGGCGTACTGGAGCCCGAACGCACGCCCACCTTCGCGCGGCTGCTCGCCTTCACCGATCTGGCCCGTTTCACCGCGCGGCCTGCGGGCAAGCTCTCTGGCGGGATGAAGCAGAAGCTCGGGCTGGCCTGCGCCCTGCTCGGCACCCCGGATGTACTGCTGCTCGACGAACCCGGGGTCGGGGTCGATCCCATCTCCCGCCGCGCCCTCTGGCAGATGGTGCGCGAGCTGGCCAAGGGGGGAATGACGGTGCTCTGGAGTACCGCCTATCTCGACGAGGCGGAGCTGTGCGACCACGTGCTGCTGATGGCAGATGGCGAGGTGCGCACCAGCGGCACGCCGGCCGATCTGATGGGGGCCATGGCCAGCCGCTGCTGGCTGCTGGAGGCGGGGCAACTGGATGGCCGCGAGCGACGCGCTCTGCTGCGCCGGGCACTGGCGCACCCCGCGGTGATGGATGGCGCCGTGGCGGGGGAGCGGGTTCGCCTGCTGCTGCACCCGGGCATGACGCCCCCGCCGCTGGCGGAGCTGCATCTCGCCAACGGCACCTTTCAACCGGCCCAGCCCCGGCTGGAGGATGCCTTTATCGACCTGCTCGGCGGCGGCCCCGGCGGAGAGTCGAGTCTGGCGGCGGGGATGCGGGAAGCCGAACTGCCGCAGGGGGTCTCCCCCGAGGCGGTGATCGAGGCGCGCCACCTCACCAAGCGCTTCGGCGATTTTGCCGCCACCGATGATGTCAGCTTTGCGGTGCGCCGCGGCGAGATCTTCGGCCTGCTCGGCCCCAACGGGGCGGGCAAGTCCACCACCTTCAAGATGGAGTGCGGCCTGCTGCGCCCGAGCGAGGGACAGGCGCTGGTGACCGGCATCGATCTGGCCCACAGCCCCTCGGCGGCGCGCCAGCGCCTCGGCTACATGGCGCAGAAGTTCTCCCTCTACAAGCAGCTTACCGTGGCGCAGAACCTCTCCTTTTTCGCCGGTATTTACGGCCTGTTCGGCCGCCACCAGCAGACGCGGATCGACGCCATGGTGACTGCCTTTGCCCTCGCCCCCTGGCTCGATCAGAAGGCGGAATCCCTGCCGCTCGGTCTGCGCCAGCGCTTGTCGCTTGCCTGCGCCCTGCTGCACGAACCGCCGCTGCTGTTTCTCGACGAGCCCACCTCCGGGGTCGATCCGGTGACCCGGCGCGAGTTCTGGTCGCACATCAACGCGCTGGCCGACCACGGCGTCACCGTGCTGGTCACCACCCACTTTATGGATGAGGCGGAGTATTGCGACCGCATCGCCCTCATCTATCGCGGCAAGCTGCTGGCGCTCGGCACCCCGGACGATCTCAAGGGGCTGGCCGCCAAAGAGGCGGCAACCTCTTTGCCGACCTGTTCTTTGCCAACAATGGAAGAGGCCTTTATCACCCTGGTCGAGCGGGCCAGCGAGGAGGACGCATGAGCATCAACCGTCGGCGACTGCTGGCCCTCTGCCGCAAGGAGACGCTGCAAATCATCCGTGACCCGAGCAGCATCCTCATCGCCTTCATCATGCCGGTGGTGCTGCTGGTGGTGATGGGTTACGCCATCAATCTCGATGTGGACCATCTGCACCTCGGCATCTGGCGTACCGATAGCGGCGCCCCGGCAGTGCGGCTGGAGCAGGCCCTGCGCGGCTCAACCGCGCTCGAGATCCACAGCGGCCCGAGCAAGGAGTCCCTGCTCGCCAGTCTGGCCCGCGGCGAGATCCGCGGCCTGCTGGTGATCGATGACGGCTTCTCCCGCGCGCTGGCCGATCAGGGCAATGGCACGCCGCAGGCACTGCTGCTGACCGACGGCTCCGAGCCCAACACCGCCAACTTCGTCACCAACTATGTGCAGGGGATCTGGCAGGGGTGGCTCGCTGGCGAGGGGGTCGCCATGCCGGTGTCGATAGAGAGCCGCGCCTGGTTCAACCCGGCGCTGGTGAGCCGCAACTTTCTGGTGCCGGGCTCCATTGCGGTGGTGATGACCATCATTGGCGCCCTGCTCACCTCGCTGGTGGTGGCGCGGGAGTGGGAGCGCGGCACCATGGAGGCGCTGCTCGCCACCCCGGTTACCAAGGGGGAGCTGCTGCTCTCCAAGCTGCTGCCCTACTACGGCCTTGGCATCATCGCCATGCTGCTCTGCCTGCTCTTCTCGGTGGCGGTGATGGGCGTGCCGTGGCGCGGCTCCCTGCTGCTGCTCTTTCTGGTCACCAGCGTCTTTCTCGGCAGCGCGCTCGGGCTCGGGCTGTTCCTCTCCACCGTGATGCGCAGCCAGTTCAACGCCGCGCAGGCAGCGCTGATCGCCGCGTTTCTGCCCGCCGTGATGCTGTCAGGCTTCGTGTTCGAGATCGCCAGCATGCCGCCGCTGCTGCGGGCCATCACCCACCTCATTCCGGCCCGCTACTTCGCGAGCTCCTTGCAGACCCTCTATCAGGCGGGCAGCGTCTTCTCGATCCTGCTGGTCAACGGTTTTTGTCTGCTGCTGCTGGCGGGTTTCTGGCTGGCCCTGACCGCCCGCAAGACGCGGCGCACTCTGGAGTAACCCATGCTGATCCGACTCTGGTGGCTGATCCGAAAAGAGCTGCAGGCCCTGATGGGCAATACCCAGGGACGCTTTCTGCTCATCATGCCGGTGCTGCTGCAGACCGCCCTCTTCCCGTTTGCCGCCACTCTGGAGGTGACCGGCAACACGCTGGCTATCTACAACCAGGATGGCGGTGCCCAGAGCCGCGAGCTGCTGGAGCGCCTCACCCATATGCCCGCCTTTACCACCATCATTCCGGTGCAAGGCGAGGCGGGCATGACCGAGGCCATCACCGGGCAGCAGGCGCTGCTCGGGCTGATTATTCCGGGGGATTTTTCGCGTCGGCTGGCGCGGGGTGAACCGGCCAAGGTGCAGCTGATTATCGATGGCCGCCGCTCCAACGGTGGTCAGGTGGCGGCAGGCTACATCAGTCAGGTGATCGCCCGCTGGCAAAGTGAGGGCAAGGGGCAACCCGAGCTGGCGATACGTAACCTCTACAACCCCAACGTCGAATTCCACTGGCATATCCTGCCAGCGCTGGTGGCCATCATCACCACCACCGGCTGTCTTATCGTTACCGCCCTCTCGGTCGCGCGGGAGCGGGAGGAGGGCACCTTCGATCAGCTGCTGGTCTCCCCCCTCACCGCAGGCTGGATCATGGCGGGCAAGGCGGTGCCCGGCATCATGGTGGCGGTGGGACAAGGGTGCATAGTCGCGCTGGCCGCCCGTTTTGTCTTTCACCTCCCCTTTGCCGGCAGCCTCAGCCTGCTGATGGCGGGCATGGTCTGCTACGGGCTGGCACTGGCCGGGATCGGGCTCTTCATCTCGTCGTTCTGCTCGACCCAGCAGCAGGCCTTTCTCGGAGTCTTCTCCTTCACCGTACCGGCGGTGATCCTCTCGGGCTACATCTCGCCGGTAGAGAACATGCCGCAGGTGTTCCAGTGGCTGGCAGCCATCGATCCCCTCACCCACTTCATCGTGCTGCTCAAGGGGGTCTTCCTCAAGGGGTTTGACTGGTCGGCCGCCGGGCACCTGCTCTGGCCGCTGCTCGCCATCGCCGGCGTCACCCTGTCGCTGGCACTCGCCATGTTCCGCCGCCATATCGCCTGACCCGCCGCCTAGCTCGGCTGATGCCGGTCTCGCCAGTGCGAGGCCGGCCTTTTTCCGACAGAAGTTTTCACTCCCCGGCTTTTGCTAAAGCGCTCTTGCTCTCAGCCATCCCTCACTCCAAGCCAGCGCAGAAATCATCAACTGGTATACCTATTTTTATATATCTTTGAATTTTATCGAATTACCCCTGACGAGATATATAAATAGACACTTGATTTGCATCAATTGCCCGCCCCGACTGACTGGGTAGCCTAGCCCCAGAATGATGTTTTATTACTCCAAACTAGAGGCAATCATGAGCAAAGTCAGACTGGTCGTTGTGGGCAACGGCATGGTGGGGCACCGCTTCATCGAAGAGTTGATCGAGCGGGCCGACCCGGGCCGCTACGAGATCACTGTCTTCGGTGCAGAACCCCGTCCCGCCTACGATCGCGTCCATCTCTCCTCCTACTTCTCCCATCACACCAGCGAAGATCTCTCCCTCGTCAAACCCGGCTTCTACGACAAACACGGCATCCGCCTGCTGCTCGGCGAAGCGGTGAAAAAAATCGACAGGGCCAACCGCGAAGTGCACTCCAACAAGGGCACTGTGGTCGGGTACGACAAGCTGGTGCTGGCCACCGGCTCCTACCCCTGGGTGCCGCCCATCCAGGGCAGCCAGCACCACGAGTGCTTCGTCTATCGCACCATCGAAGATCTGAAAGCCATCCGCAGCGCCGCCAAGAGCGGCAAGAGCGGGGTGGTGATCGGAGGCGGTCTGCTTGGCCTCGAAGCCGCCGGCGCCCTCAAGGCGCTGGGTCTCGAGACCCACGTGGTGGAGTTTGCGCCGGTACTGATGGCCGAGCAGCTCGACGGTCAGGGCGGCCAGCTGCTGCGCCGCAAGATTGAATCCATGGGCGTGCAGGTACACACCAGCAAGAGCACCAGCGAGATCCTGATGCATGGCGGTGAGCAGGCGAAACACCGCCTCGCCTTCGCCGACGGCAGCCAGCTTGAAGTGGACGTGGTGGTCTTCTCCACCGGCATTCGCCCGCAAGATACCCTCGGCCGTTACGGTGATCTCGCCATCGCCGAGCGCGGCGGCATCGTTATTGACGATCACTGCCTCACCTCCGACTCCGACATCTATGCCATCGGCGAGTGCGCCGCCTGGCAGGGCCGCTTCTTCGGGCTGGTGGCACCGGGCTACAAGATGGCCCAGATCACCGTCGACCATCTGCTCGGCGGCGACAGCCGTTTCGAAGGGGCTGACATGAGCGCCAAGCTCAAGCTGCTCGGCGTCTCCGTCGGCTCCATCGGTGATGCCCACGGTCGCACCCCGGGCAGCCACAGCTATGTGTTTCAGGACGATCAGGCCGGCGTCTACAAGAAGATCGTGGTGAGCGAGGACAACAGCCGATTGCTCGGCGCCGTGCTGGTGGGTGACGTGGAAGATTACGGCAACCTGCTGCAGATGATGCTCAACGCCCTGCCGCTGCCGAGCCACCCGGACACCCTGATCCTGCCCGCCTACGCCGGTGCCAAGCCGACGCTGGGGGTGGATGCCCTGCCGGAAAGCGCCCAGATCTGCTCCTGCTTCGACGTCTCCAAGGGTGACATCGCCAAGGCGGTGGCCGAGGGTCACACCACCCTTGCCGCCATCAAGCAGCACACCAAGGCCGGTACCGGCTGCGGCGGCTGCGTGCCGCTCATCAGTCAGGTGCTCAACGCCGAACTGGTGAAGCAAGGCATCGAGGTCAACAACCACCTCTGCGCCCACTTCCCCCACTCCCGTCAGGAGCTGTTCCATCTGGTCAAGGTGGAGGGGATCAAGAGCTTCGACGAACTGCTGGCCAAGCACGGTCAGGGCTATGGCTGCGAGGTGTGCAAACCGACCGTCGGCTCCATCCTCGCCTCCTGCTGGAACGAGCATGTGCTGAGCCCGCGCAATATCCCGCTGCAGGACACCAACGACATCTTCCTCGGCAACATGCAGAAGGACGGCAGCTACTCCGTCATCCCGCGCATGGCCGGTGGCGAAGTGACTCCGGAAGGGCTGCTGGCGGTGGCCGAAGTGGCCCGCGACTACAAGCTCTACACCAAGATCACCGGCGCCCAGCGCATCGGTCTGTTCGGGGCCCAGAAGGATGATCTGCCCGCCATCTGGCGCAAGCTGCTGGCAGCCGGATTCGAGACCGGTCAGGCCTACGCCAAGGCGCTGCGTATGGCCAAGACCTGTGTCGGCAGCACCTGGTGCCGCTTCGGCGTGCAGGACAGCGTTGGCCTCGGGGTCTTCCTCGAGAACCGCTACAAGGGCATTCGCACCCCGCACAAGATGAAGTTCGGCGTCTCCGGCTGCACCCGCGAGTGTGCGGAAGCGCAGGGCAAGGACGTCGGCATCATCGCCACCGACGCGGGCTGGAACCTCTATGTGGGCGGCAACGGCGGCATGAAGCCGCGCCACGCCGACCTGCTGGCATCTGACCTCGACCGCGAAACCCTCATCAAGCTGATCGACCGCTTTATGATGTTCTACGTCACCAGCGCCGACAAACTGCAGCGCACCTCGGTCTGGCTCGGCAATCTGGAAGGGGGCGTCGACTACCTGCGCGAGGTGATCGTCGACGACAAGCTGGGGCTGGCCGAGACGCTGGAGCGCGATATCCAGACCCTCATCGACAGCTACGAGTGCGAATGGTCGCGCACCCTCAATGAAGAGGAGGCGTTGCAGCGCTTCAGCCACTTCATCAACAGCGACAAGCGCGACCCGGACGTGCAATTCGTCGCCGAGCGCGACCAGCACCGACCGGCCACCCCGGCCGAGCGCATCCCCGTCTACCAGATCGAGGTGGAAACCAAATGATGAAACTTGCCTGCCAACTCAACGACATCCTGCCGGGC
>CAMFLW010000116.1 GCA_945957575.1 uncultured Aeromonas sp.
ACTTCTGCACCCTGATGCCGATGCGCTCCATCCCCTTCAAGCAGGTCTGCCTGCTTGGCATGAACGATGGCGTCTACCCGCGCACCTTGGCTCCCATGGGGTTCGATCTGATGGCGGTAGCGTCGCGGCGCGGGGATCGCTCCCGTCGCGATGACGACCGCTACCTGTTCCTTGAGGCGTTGCTCAGCGCCCAGCAGGGGCTCTATATCAGCTATCAGGGCTTCAGCGCGCAGGACAACAGCGACAAGGTGCCCTCGGTGCTGCTGGCGGAGCTGATCGACTATGTGCGGCAGGGCTTTGTGTTGGCGGGGGATGAGGATCTCGACGACGAAACCTCCGGCAAGCGGCTGCTCAACCATCTGATGGTGGCGCACCCACTTACCCCCTACAGCCGCAACTACTTCTACCCGGAGGCGGGTTCGCGCCTCTTTACCTATGCCGCCGACTGGCTGCCCGCTCTCAATCCGCTGCGTGGCGCGGCCAACTTCCAGAGCGGCGAGCTGCCGCTGCCCCCCGAATGGGGCAAGGAGCAGGGGCTGGAGCTGGCGGAGCTGCTGCGCTTCTATCGCCAGCCCACCAAATATTTCCTCAACCGCCGCCTCAAGGTGTGGTTTGAACTCAACGAAGCCAACATCGAGGATAGCGAGCCGTTCGAGCTGGATGGCCTGCAACATTATCAGCTGAAAGATCTGCTGCTCGATGCCCATCTGGCGGAAGGTGAAAGTACCGAGCGTCGCGAGCGGTTACAGCTCACCGGCCTCTTGCCGCAAGGGTGGTTCGGCAGCCTGCTGCTGGACGATCTGGATGCTGAAATGGGCAAGCTGGCGGATCGGCTGCGGCCATGGGTTGCTGCCAATGAGTCAGAAAAGCAGGCGGTGGAGATCGATATCTCCCTCACTCAGGGCCAGCTGCAAGGGTGGATCGACACCCAGAAGGGGCGCTTGCTGGTGGTCAAACCCGGCAGCTTCAACGGCAAGGATCTGCTGCTGGGCTGGATCCAGCACCTCTGCCTCTCATTGAGCGGCGCCCCCGGCGACACCCTGCTGTTCGATGCCAAACAGAGTCTGCGCCTGCCTGTACTCGCTGCCGACGAGGCGCGGCCCAAGCTGGCGGCTCTGGTGGCGTGCTGGGCGCAGGGGATGAAGCGGCCGCTGCCGTTTTTCCCCAACACTGCCTGGGATTGGCTCAAGGCGATCGAGAAGGATCCCGACAAGCCGGAGGCGGCCGACAAGGCGGCCCTCACCCGTTTCAACGGCGGTTGGATGATCAATGGGGAGGGGCAGGACGTTTACGTCGCCCGCTGTTTCCCCGAACTCGATGACGAGGTGCTGGGCCAGTTGCAGGCGCTGGCCCGCGAACACCTGACCCCGCTGCTGACCACCATGGAGATGATGTAATCATGGCTAACCCGCTCAATACATTGCGTTTTCCCCTCCATGGTGAACGACTGATCGAGGCCTCCGCCGGTACCGGCAAGACCTACACCATCGCCGGTCTCTACCTGCGCCTGCTGCTGGGCCATGGCCCCATGATCGGCGAGGGCGCCGATGCCGGTCAGCCGAGCGCCCACGAGCGGCCACTCTCGGTGACCGAAATTCTGGTGGTGACCTTTACCGAAGCGGCCACCGCCGAGCTGCGCGGGCGGATCCGCGGCCGCATCCACGAGGCGCGGCTCGCCTTTATGCGCGGTGAGAGCAAGGATGACTTGCTGGCCCAGCTACTGGAAGAGGTGGAGGATCACGAGCTGGCGGCCCGCCGCCTGTTGGCCGCCGAGCGGCAGATGGACGAGGCGGCGGTCTTTACCATCCACGGCTTTTGCCAGCGGATGCTCAAGCAGAACGCCTTCGAATCGGGCGCCCTCTTTGAAACCGAATTTCTTACCGACGACAGCCAGCTCAGGCTGCAGGCGGTGAGCGACTACTGGCGATCCGAGTTCTATCCGGTGGATAAAACCCTCGCCAGCGCGGTGCGCGCGCTCTGGCCGAGCCCCGCCGCCCTGCTGCGGGAGATGGGCGGCTGGCTCGACAACAGCGAGCTGGAGATCCACCCCGCATTGGGGGACGAGACCCTCGCCGCCCGCCATCAGGCGGCCATGGCCCGCATTGAGGCGGTGAAAAACGAATGGCTGGCGCAGACGGACGAGATCCGCCGCCAGACCGACGGCCAGATCAGCCGCTACACCGGCAAGAACTACGAAGGGTGGCTTGCCAAGATAAGCGACTGGGCGCAGGACGAGGCCAGTGGCTACGCCATTCCCAAGGAGCTGGAGCGCTTCGGCCAGACGGTGCTGGAGGAGAACCTCAAGAAGGGGGGCGCTGTGCCGACCCTGCCGCTGTTCAGCCAAATCGATGAGCTGCTGGCGAGCCGCCCCGGTATTCGGGATCTGATCCTGCAACGGGCGGCCAAGGTGATACGCAGCCGGATGCAAGCGAGCAAGCGGCAGGCCCATCAGCTCTCGTTCGATGACCTGCTCAAGGATCTCGATGGAGCGCTCGGCTCCAGCCTTGGCGAGCGGCTCTGCGAGCGGATTCGCGCCACCTACCGGGTGGCGATGATCGACGAATTTCAGGATACCGACCCCCAGCAGTACCGCATCTTCCATCGCCTCTACGGTGGCCACACCGACACGGCGCTGCTGATGATCGGTGACCCCAAGCAGGCCATCTACGGCTTTCGCGGCGCCGACATCTTTACCTACATTCAGGCGCGGCGAAATGTGAGCGCCCACTACACCCTCGGGCGCAACTGGCGCTCCAGCAGTGCGCTGGTGGGGGCGGTCAACGGCCTGTTCGAGCGGGCCAAGGATCCCTTTATCTACGAGGCGGATATCCCCTTTCTGCCGGTGGAGGCGCAGGGCAAGAGCAAGGCGCTGTTGCTCGATGGCGCCACTGCACCCGTGCTCCACTGCTGGCAGCTGAGCGGTCAACCCACCTTCAATCGGGGGGATTACCAGAGCAAGATGGCCCGCGCCACCGCCGCCGAGATCCATCGTCTGCTGACCCTGGCCCGCGAGGGCAAGGCATTGATCGGTGATCAGGCGGTGAAGGCCGGGGATATCGCCGTGCTGGTGCGCACCGGCGCCGAGGGCAAGCTGGTGCAGCAGGAGCTGGCGCGCCTCGCCATCGCCTCCGTCTATCTGTCGAACCGCGAGAGCGTGCTGGAGCAGGTGGAGGCGCGGGAGATCCTGCTGATTTTGCACGCCTGCCAGAACCCGAGCGAAGAGCGCAGCCTGCGGGCGGCGCTCGCCACCGGCCTGTTTGACCTCGATGCCAAGGCGCTCGACGAGCTTGCCTCCGACGAGCGGTCGTGGGAGAGCGCGGTGCAGGAGTTTATGGAGTACCGCAAGATCTGGCATCGCCGCGGCGTGCTGGCCATGCTGCGGGCCCTGCTGCACCGGCGCAATCTCGCCTCTTCGCTTTTGGCGAGCCCCTATGGCGAGCGGCGGCTGACCAACTTCCTCCATCTCGGCGAGCTGCTGCAACAGGTGAGCAGCGAGCTGGACGGGGAATATGCCCTGCTGCGCTGGCTGGGAGAGGCGGTGAGCCGCCCCAACGGGCAGGATGCGGAGCAGGTACTGCGCCTCGAATCCGAGCGCAAGCTGGTGCAGATCGTCACCATCCACAAATCCAAGGGGCTGGAGTACCCGCTGGTGTTCCTGCCCTTTATCTGCAGCCACAGAACCGCCAAGACCCCGCTCTATCACGAGGCGGATGAGGCGGGCAATCGCACCATTCTCGATCTGACCGGCGCCGACTCGTCGCTCGCCGAAGCGGACAGGGAGCGCCTTGCCGAAGATCTGCGGCTGCTCTATGTGGCCCTGACCCGGGGCGTCTACGCCACCTGGCTGGGGCTGGCGCCGGTGCGGGCGGGGGCGGGCAAGTCGGAGAAGACCGACCTGCACCACACCGCCATCGGCTACCTGCTGCAAAAGGGCGAGGAGGGGGACGCCGAGACGCTGGCGACCGCTCTGACCGAGCTGGCGCAGGCGCTGCCCGGGGTGGCCGTCGGTGAGCCCTCGCTCACCCGTCCGGCCCCGCTGCCGCCAGAGGAGGAGCAGTTGGGCGAGCCGCAGGTGCGCCACTTTACAGGTTCCCTTGAGCGGGACTGGTGGATCAGCTCCTACTCGGGGCTGGCGGCGCAGGGTCACGGCCACAGCAAGGGGGTCTTGGCCAATCCCGGCTTCGATGACGAGGTGGTGACCGAGGCGGCTGTATTGGCTTCCGAGCAACCGGAAGAGGCGCCCCAGCCCTCCATCTTCACCTTCCCGAAAGGGGCGCGCCCCGGCACCCTGCTGCACAGTCTGTTCGAGACCATCGACTTTCAAAGCGCCGCGGGAGAACCGTTGGCAGAGCATATCGCCACCTTGCTGGCGCAGGACGGCTTCGACGAGAGCTGGGCGCCAGTGCTGCAACAGCAGGTGGAGGCGGTGCTGGATACCCCGCTGGAAACAGGCTTTGGCGAGCCGGTGCGGCTGCGGGATCTGGCCCCCGAGCGCAAGCAGGTGGAGCTGGAGTTCTTCCTGCCCATGGGACGGGTGACGGCACCGGCGCTGACCGCCCTCTGCCAGCAGCACGACCCGCTGTCGCGGGGCAACAAGCCGCTCAGCTTTGCCACCGTGCAGGGGATGCTCAAGGGCTTTATCGATCTGGTGTTCGAATGGCAGGGGCGCTGGTATCTGCTCGACTACAAATCGAACCACCTCGGCATGAGCCCCGCCGATTACAGCCGTCCGGCGCTGGAGCGGGCGATGACCGAGCACCGCTACGACCTGCAATACCAGCTCTACTCGCTGGCGCTGCACCGGCTGCTCACCCTGCGCCTGCCGGGTTACGACTTCGAGCAGCACTTTGGCGGCGTTTTCTATCTGTTCCTGCGCGGCATGCCGCAGGGGGGCATTTTCCATACCCGCCCGAGCCGTGAACTGGTGCTGGGGCTGGATAAGTTGTTTCGCGAAGGCAGTGAGCTGCCAGCAGCGGGATCCCAAGCATTGAACGAGGTAGAGGCATAAGCGGCACCATGATCAGCAACGCAGCCAGCGCAATGATGGTTGAACGGCTTAAAACGCTGGCGCTGGCCGGCCGTATCCGCCAGCTGGATCTGCAATTTGCCAGGCTGGTGGCAGACCTTGGCGGCAGCTCCGAGCTGGTGCTGGGGGCGGCGCTCACCTGCTTCGAACTGGGGCGCGGCCATGTCTGTTTGCCCCTTGAGATGCTCGCTGCCGGATCCCTGCGCCCGTTCGGGCTGGATCCCCAGCAGAGCCGGGATCTGTTGGCTGATCTGGCGGATCCTGCCCGCTGGCCCGTCCTGTTTGCGGCTAGTCCCCTGGTGGGTACTGAGCAGGATGAGGGGCTAACCCCGCGCTGGCCGCTGCGGCTGTGGCACGGGCGGCTCTATCTCACCCGCTACCACGATTTTGAACTGGGGGTCGCCCGCCATCTGCGCGCTTTGAGTGAACGAGCCGAATGGCCGGAGATCGCCCCGGCCCTGTCGCGGCTATTTGCCCGCGACTATGGGCTGGTGTTCGCGGCGCTGCTCAAGGCCCGCCTCACCCCCGATTTCTCGGCCCGCCACTTTATCGAAAAGTATCTCGATCTGGTGTTCCCGAGCGAGGTGGATTGGCCCGCCATCGAGGGGCTGCTGGCCAGTGCCCAGGCGGCGAGCGAGCTTGGCAAGCTGGATACGCTGGTGCCAGAGGCACTCTGCTGCAACGGCCAGAAGCTGGCGGCGGCCACCGCGGCGGCGCGCCCCTTTGCAGTGATCTCGGGTGGCCCCGGCACCGGCAAGACCACCACGGTCGCCAAACTGCTCGCCATTCTGGTGGAGACCGGCCTGCAAGCAGGCAAGGCGCCGGCGATCCGGCTGGTGGCCCCCACCGGCAAGGCGGCGGCGCGCCTGACCGAGAGTATCGGCTCTGCCCTGCAGGCCCTCGATCTGCCCCCCGAGTGGGTGGAGGCGATCCCCACCGAAGCGGGCACCCTGCACCGGCTGCTCGGGGTCATTCCGGGGCGCAGCCAGTTCCGCCACCACGCGGGCAACCCGCTGCACCTCGACTTGCTGGTGGTGGATGAGGCCTCCATGGTCGATCTGCCGATGATGGCGCGTCTGCTCGATGCACTGCCTACCCATGCTCGCCTGATCCTGCTCGGCGACAAGGATCAGCTCGCCTCGGTGGAGGCGGGGGCCGTGCTCGGCGATATCTGCAGCTTTATCGAACAGGGCATCAGCCCGGCGCAGGCGGAGTGGCTCTCCCGCCAGACCGGCTACCGCTTGCAGGGCACGCCCGCGGGGGCACTGGTGCGCGACAGCCTCTGTTTGCTGGCCAAGAGCTGGCGTTTTGATCAGCACTCCGGCATCGGCCAGCTGGCGCGCGCCTGCAATAGCGGCGATGCCACGGCGGTGGAATCGGTCTGGGGCGCAGGATTCGCCGATATCAGCCTGCACCCCTGGGCCGGGGAGGCCTACGATGCCCTGATTGCCCAGGGGGTGGCCGGTTACGGCAGCTATCTGAAGGCAGCCCGCGCGGGGGAAGCGCCCGCCGCCGTGTTCAAGGCATTCAACAGCTTCCAGATCCTCTGCGCCCTGCGCGACGGCCCGTTCGGGGTGTTGGGGCTAAACGAGCGGCTCGAACTGGCCCTGTCACGGGCCGGGCTGATTGCCCGCGATGGCGACTGGTATGCCGGTCGTCCTGTGATGGTGGTGCGCAACGACCACGGGGTCGGCCTCTACAACGGTGATATGGGGCTCTGCCTGCCCGATGAAACCGGGCGGCTCAAGGTCTGGTTTGAGCAGCCGGACGGCACATTGCGGGCCCTGCTGCCCAGCCGTCTGCCGCCCCACGAGACCGTCTACGCCATGACCATCCACAAATCCCAGGGCTCCGAGTTTGCCCATACCGTGCTGGTGCTGCCCGACAGCCCCAGCCCGCTGCTGACCCGCGAGCTGGTCTATACCGGCATCACCCGCGCCAAGGCGCGCCTCGATCTCTACGGCGATCGCGCCCTGCTGGCCCAAGCGGTGCGGAAAAAGACCGAGCGATATTCCGGATTGGCGGAGAGGTTGGGGGAGTGATTGATTGGATGGCGGTAAAGGAATCTACCGCCGTTTTAATGTCATTCACTAATTGAAAATCCAGAGGGAGGATTTATTTGCTCAAAAACCCACTCCGAAAAAATTTTTTCAACATCCCATCTATTATAATTTTCGTTAGGGTAACGTTTTCTCATTAAATCTGACTTACAGGAATTAAATTCATGATATTTTTCCATGATTTTTTTGGAAAGTTCATTTAGTTCACTGTCACTGTCAATTATAAAAAACGGCAATTTTATTATGGGTGGTTTCAGTTGAGTTGTGATTGGTGTAGATAGTGTTTGAGATGTATCACAAGGCACTTCACTTTTTCTTATGTGTTGAAATAAACTATATTCAATAGTTCCTTTTTTATAATAGTAAATCTCACAGTAAAATTCGGCATTTGCCCCATCTTGAGCTTCTGGATAGGTAATAAACTCAATGTTTGGGAATGGTATAGTCAAACCCTCGTTGTAGTAATTAATTACAGGCAAGGTTTTAATAATTTTGTTCTTATATTTTAAGTGGTAATCAAACTGTCTTGCATTCTCAAAATATAAATTTTGCCACCAATAATTACCTCCCTCATGCTCTACACTCCCAATCTCAATAGTGAAATCAGGATCATTAGAATAAAAGGCTTGGCTAATTCCATCATAGTCCCAGCATTTGGCATCTTCTAAAAGAATGGAGAATCTATCAGGGGCTGTCAGGTTGAGACCGAATCTTTCAAACCACATCGCTCTGACATCAATTGGATTGGCACATGAATCTAATGGTGTATTAGCATCATTTGTCCGTGAATAAACAACACCAGCTCGTATTGATCTACCCTGATGACTGTATTCTTTTGTCAGGTAATATGGTTTTAAAGGCTCATTAAATATTGTTAGGATTGCTAACTTGGCTTCATTAAATTGTAAAAAATCAAGCTGAATGTTTGGAATGTTATCTTCACTAAAACGTAGTCCTCTAAGCGCATTAATAATATCTGCTTGAGTATATTTTTTATCACTGTCGTTTAATCCAACTACTTCTAATGAATCAGATATTCCGAAAGCTATGTATCTATTCCCATTGTGAATTACATTAGCCATACATAGAATGTCATGGACCATTGCAACCATATTGTTGTGGAATTTTTGTTTGAAGTCCCACCAGAGACCTTCTTTACCTTTTGAGAGTAAGTCATTAATAATGCTATTCATTTAATAAAACCATGAAGTAATGTAAATTTTATTTTTTAATTGTCGTCAGTTTACCTTCAAATATGACCTCAATGGAACTATTTACATGCTTATAAGCTGAACTCGCATGTTGGGCTTCGCAGGCTCAGCACTGATGAATCCCCTAATGATTTTGGTAAAAATCATTAAGTTAAGGTGGATACACA
>CAMFLW010000117.1 GCA_945957575.1 uncultured Aeromonas sp.
ACATGAGGCGATGATTTTTATGTTAACGGGGCTGGTATTGTACTGAATTCAATCCACTCAAGACGACAGCCTCTAGGTCTATGTGAAGTATCTGAGCATGATGTTTATCATCTTCAAGATTATTTTAGAAAGTACAATCTATCAATAATTGGAATGACATCCCCAGCGGGGCGTTCCAGATTTGATTTGGCGGTAATTTTTAACAATGAAAAAATATCTGTTTCACATATAAGCTCCCTTGTTACCGTGCACTTTGACAATTATATAAAGGCAGGTCAAGTTATAAAGGTCAATGTTAATTACGAGAACGATGGAATTTATATTCACCTCTGTCACTGGCCATGTAGGCTAAGGGAGGATGGGAAAACAAAAAGGACTTTAGCTGCAGGATACATATATGATGACGCAGTGAAAAGAATGAAAAATGGAGAAGATATCATTGTTATGGGTGATTTTAATGACAACCCATATGATGAAAGTTTAAGCAACTATTTACGGGCGAACCGTTGCCATGATTACGTAAGAAAATATCCGAAAGAATCGTTTTACAATCCATTTTGGCGGACAGTAGTTTCCGAATCTAAATTCAGCTATGCTAACAGTAATAATACTTACAGGTCTGGTACTCATAAATACAATCAATTTAATGGAACTGTTTGGCACTCATACGATCAAATCTGTGTATCAGGTAGTCTTATAGGAACAGGGAGCTGGTATTTAAACGAGCATGCAACCAATGTTATCTCAAGCCAAAATATTTTAGATGCCTACAATGATAGTAAAAATTTTATTGATCACTTACCGATAGTCTGTGAAATAACCAGACCATAAGGATTATTTATGTCTGATAGTTTTATTAAAGCTTTGTATGCTGGTGATACAGCTGCAAACAAGGTAATGCAAGATAACGCAGAAATAAATAACATTATCTCAATGTTGGAGCATGCATTATCAACTTATTTAAAACGGAATGTTACATTGGAAATTTCTCCACCTGATAACATTGGCCTAAGGCATTTCTTTAGTGCCATAACAAAATCAAAAAATGATAATAATGATGATGTTGGTGACATATTTGATGAGGTAAAAATTAACGAGGTAATCACAGAGTTAAAAAGTGAGTCTTTGTTTTTGTTTAAAAAGTCACCAAATGGATGGCCGGTATATATAAAGCATAACATGAACACTATAAGAACCACTTCAAGTGGTGAGTTAGAGCTCGTACTTGGCGATATATTAAAGGACCCATCTACTATATTTAAAATACGAAAGTTTGGCACTATGCTAATAAATAATGAAAACGAAAGTAGCCAAGCTGATAAAAGCTAACCAAGCTTCATCCTCTATAGGATAAATTGCCAACCCTTTGGTGTCATTGACACAATCAAGTTCAACACCAGATGGTTCGAGGTATTGGCCGATTAATTATACGCTTTTTCATCCCCCCTTAGGGGTGTAGATTGGTTGTGGGGGCAAGCGTTGCCCCCTCTCTTTTTTCATGACCCCTCGAGGTATCACGGAAAGCACTTTTTCGCCGATATCGCGTGTGGCCTGAGCCAATCAGGAGTATTCATGTCCGATCTGACCCTCTATTTCGCTCCCGGCACCTGTGCCATGGCCGTGCAGATTGCCCTGCTGGAAGCAAATGCCCCGTTCCAACCCCGTCTCGTCAACCTCGCCGCAGGGGAGCAGCGTGATCCTGCGTATCTTGCCATCAACCCCAAAGGGCGGGTGCCTGCCCTGATCACCGAGCAGGGCACCCTGACCGAGACCCCGGCCCTGCTGCTCTATGTGGCGCAGCGCTTCCCCGATGCCAAGCTGGCGCCGCTGGACAATCCGTTCCTGCTGGCCCGCATGCAGGAGGTCAACAGTTTCCTCGCCTCCACCGTGCATGTCTCCCACGCCCACGGTCGCCGTGGCAGCCGCTGGGCCGATGACGAGCAGGCCATTGCCGCCATGCAGCAGAAAGTCGCCAGCAATATGCGTGACGGCTTTGCCCAGATTGAGCAGCACTATCTGGCTGGCCCCTGGGTGCTGGGCGAGCAGTTCAGCGTGGCGGACATTTATCTGTTCGTGGTCGCGGGCTGGCTGAAAAGCGATGGGGTCGAGATCAGTGAATTCCCCAAGGTTGCCGATCATTATCGCCGAATGCTGACCCGTCCGGCGGTCAACAAAGCCCTCGCCAACTAAGTAAAAAATCAATAGAAAGGGTGCCGAGGCTCTGCTGGCACCCTTCTTTCTCTTTCCTCCCCCGCCTTTGAGATCGTTTTCACATTTCCGTGGTTTTGCCGTGGCCCTTCTATCCTAAAAAGCCTATCTTTGCGCCATAACGCAACCGGTTGCGTAACCGGTTGCCTGATAAGAAACTGCGATGGCGAAAGCCTGATGAGGTGCTGTATGAAACGAGGCGTACTGCTCAATGCTCCCCTGAGTGCTCTGGTGGCACAGATGGGCCACACCGACGAGATCACCGTCTGCGATGCAGGCCTGCCCATTCCGGCAGGGCCGGAGCGGATCGATCTGGCGCTGATGGCGGGCACACCCAGCCTTGAAACCGTGCTGACGGCCCTGCTTACCGATCTGGTGGTGGAGAAGGTGATCATGGCAAGCGAGATCAAGCAGATCAGCCCCGCCGCCCATCAGGCGCTGGTCGATCAGCTTGAGGCCCACGCCACCGCTCAGGGCAAGCCCATCGCCATCGAATACTGCCTGCACGAGGAGTTCAAAACCCGCTCCCGCCAGAGCAAGGCGATCGTGCGCAGCGGCGAGGTGACTCCCTACGCGAACCTGATCCTCTGCGCCGGTGTGGCGTTCTGACATTCTTCAAAGAAGGCCTCTTCAAGGAAGCTGCAAATGAGCACAACCTCCCCCCTCTCACCCATTCTGGAGCTGACCGGGATCGTCAAGACCTTCCCCGGTGTGCGCGCCCTCGACGAAGCGGGTCTGCGGGTCTATCCGGGCCAGGTGATGGCCCTACTCGGTGAAAATGGCGCCGGCAAATCCACCCTGATGAAGGTGCTGACCGGCATCTATCAGGCCGATGCGGGCAGCGTCAGCTATCGCGGTCAACCGGTTCACTTCAAGGGGCCGCGCGACTCTCAGGATCAGGGGATCAGCATCATCCATCAGGAGCTGAACCTGCTACCGGAGTTGTCGATTGCCGCCAACATCTTCCTCGGTCGCGAACCGCGCACCCGTTTTGGCAGCATCGACCACCAACAACTGCGCGAGCGGGCCAGCGGCCTGTTGGCGCGACTTGGCGTCAAGCATGGGCCGGATACCCGGCTCGGGGATCTCTCCATCGGCGAACAGCAGATGGTCGAGATCGCCAAGGCGCTCTCGTTCGATGCCAGCGTCATCATCATGGACGAGCCGACCGATGCGCTGACCGATACCGAGACCGAGCAGCTGTTCAAAGTGATCCGCGAGCTGCGTGAGCAGGGTTGCGGCATCGTCTATATCTCCCACCGCCTCAAAGAGATCTTCGAGATCTGCGATCGGGTCACTGTGCTGCGCGATGGCAAGTGGATCGGCGAGAAGGCGGTGAGCGATCTGGATGAAGACAAGATCATCGAGATGATGGTGGGCCGCCGGCTGGAAGAGCAGTACCCGCGCCTTGAGCGCGAGCTCGGCCCCGTCAGCCTGCAGGTGAAAGAGCTGGCCGGTCCCGGCGTGCGCGGGGTGAGCTTCTCCCTGCGTCAGGGGGAAATTCTGGGCTTCAGCGGCCTGATGGGCTCCGGCCGTACCGAGCTGATGAAGCTTATCTATGGCGCCAGCCCTGTCAGCAGCGGTGAAATCACGGTCGATGGCCACGCGCTGCTGCCAACCAGCCCGGCCGATGGCCTGGCCGCCGGCATCGCCTATATCTCCGAAGATCGCAAGGGGGATGGCCTCGTGCTGGAGCTGTCGGTGCGCGAAAACATGAGCCTCTGCGCCCTCGACGAGTTCATCAGCAACGGCAAGATTGACGGCAAGGCCGAGCGGCAGGCGGTGAGCGACTATGTGCGCCTCTTTAACATCAAGACCCCGAGTCAGGATCAGCTGATCAAGCTGCTCTCCGGCGGCAACCAGCAGAAGGTGGCCATCGCCAAGGGGCTGCTGACCCGGCCCAAGGTGCTGATCCTCGACGAGCCGACCCGCGGCGTCGACGTGGGGGCGAAGAAGGAAATTTATCAGCTGATCAACCAGTTCAAGAAGGAGGGGATGAGCATCATTCTGGTCTCCTCCGAAATGCCGGAAGTGCTCGGCATGAGTGATCGCATCATGGTGATGCACGAAGGGCGCATCAGCGCAGAGTTCAACACCCGCGATGCCAATCAGGAGAAGCTGATGGCGGCGGCAGTCGGTAAACAGTGGCAAGCAGAGCAAGAGGCATCCCAATGACAACCCAAACCCTTTCCCGCCGTGGCGTCATGAGCAAGGCGTGGTGGATCGAGAACAAATCCCTGGTCGCGCTGCTGGTCCTGATTGGTGTGGTCTCTTTCCTGAGCCCCAACTTCTTCACCGCCGACAACCTGCTCAACATCCTGCGCCAGACCTCGGTCAACGCCATCATGGCGGTCGGCATGACGCTGGTTATCCTCACCGCCGGTATCGATCTGTCAGTCGGCTCTGTGCTCGCCCTGTGCGGTGCGCTGGCGGCGACTATGGTAGCGATGGAGCTGCCGATCTGGCTGGTAGTCCCCCTCACCCTGGGGGCCGGTGCCCTGCTGGGCGGCGTCAGCGGTCTCATCATTGCCAAGGGCAAGGTACAGGCCTTTATCGCCACCCTGGTCACCATGACCGCCCTGCGCGGTATCACCATGGTCTATACCGAGGGTCGCCCCATCTCCACCGGTTTCAGTGACGGCGCCGATCACTTCGCCTGGCTCGGTACCGGTTACCTGTTCGGTCTGCCGGTGCCCATCTGGCTGATGGCCATCGTCTTCCTGCTGGCCTGGTTCATGCTCAACCACACCCGTCTCGGTCGCTATATCTACGCCCTGGGCGGCAACGAATCGGCCACCCGGCTCTCCGGCATCAATGTGGATCGGGTGAAGCTGGCGGTGTATGGCCTGTGCGGCGCGCTCTCGGCGCTGGCGGGGCTTATCGTCACCTCCCGCCTCTCCTCTGCCCAGCCAACCGCAGGCATGGGTTACGAGCTGGACGCCATCGCCGCCGTAGTGCTGGGTGGTACCAGCCTGATGGGGGGTAAGGGCCGCATCATGGGCACCCTGATTGGTGCGCTGATCATCGGCTTCCTGAACAACGCCCTCAACCTGCTCGACGTATCCTCTTATTACCAGATGATCGCCAAGGCCAGCGTGATCTTGCTTGCCGTGATGGTCGACAACAAAAGTACCCGATAACAACGTAAAACACGCCACACACAAGGAATGAAATGATGAAAAAGCTCAATACCCTGCTCGCTGCCGCCATCATGTCCGTGCTGGGCACCGCCCAGGCTGCTGACCATACCCTGGCGATGGTGGTCTCCACCCTCAACAACCCCTTCTTCGTCACCATGAAGGAGGGTGCCGAAGCCAAGGCCAAGGAGCTTGGCTACGAGCTGGTGGTGCTGGACTCCCAGAATGACCCGGCCAAAGAGCTCTCCAACATGGAAGATCTCACCGTGCGCAAGGTCAACGCCATCCTGATCAACCCGACTGACTCCGAAGCGGTGGGCAACGCCATCCGTCTGGCCAACCGCGCCAACATCCCGGTACTGACTCTGGACCGCGGCGCCGCGCAGGGTGAGGTCAAGGCTCACATTGCCTCTGACAACGTGGCGGGCGGCAAGCTGGCCGGGGACTTCATCACCGAGAAGCTGGGTACCGGTGCCAAGGTCATTCAACTGGAAGGGATTGCCGGTACCTCCGCCGCCCGCGACCGTGGTGAAGGCTTTGCCCTGGCCGTGGCAGCCAACAAGCTGCAGGTGCTGGCTTCCCAGCCGGCCGACTTTGACCGCACCAAGGGTCTGAACGTCATGGAAAACCTGCTGGCGGCCCATCCGACCGTTCAAGCAGTCTTTGCCCAGAACGACGAGATGGCACTGGGTGCCATCCGTGCGGTGCAGGCAGCCGGTAAAGAGGTGATGATCGTCGGCTTCGACGGCACTGACGATGGCAAAGCCGCCGTTGCCAAGGGTAAACTGGCCGCCACCGTGGCCCAGCAACCGGCCCTGATCGGTGCCATCGGCGTCGAGACTGCCGACAAGGTGCTCAAAGGTCAGCCGGTCGAGAAATCCATTCCGGTACCGCTGCAAGTGGTCAGCAAGTAAGTTCTCGAGGGGAGGTTCGCCTCCCCTTTTCCCCTCAATTACGGTGCCTCCCGGCTTGGGCTCACTCAATCACTGTGTTCAAGCCAAGATGCATCAGGAGTAGTCAACATGAATCGTCTCGTCGTTCTGGGCAGTGTCAATGCAGACCACGTGCTGCGCGTTCCCCACTTTCCTCGCCCGGGTGAAACCCTGACCGGCCACAGCTATCAGGTAGTCCCGGGTGGCAAGGGGGCCAATCAGGCAGTCGCTGCCGCCCGCCTCGGCGCCGCCGTCTCCTTTATCGCCCGCATCGGTGATGACGCCATCGGCCACCAGATGAAGAGCGGTTTTGCCAAAGATGGCATCGACGTCAGTGCCGTCGAACTCGATCCCAAGCTCCCGACCGGTATCGCCATCATCTATGTGAGCGATGAGGGGGAGAACAGCATCGGTATCTCCGCCGAAGCGAACGGTGCCATCACCCCTGCCGTGGTGAAAAACCACGAAGCAATGATCGCCGACGCCCACACCCTGCTGTTGCAGCTGGAAGTGCCGCTCGAGAGCGTCCATGAAGCTGCCCGGCTGGCCCGCGCCCACGGCACCCGGGTGGTGCTCAACCCCGCCCCTGCCCGTCCGCTCTCAAGCGAGCTGCTGGCGCTGGTCGACCTTATCACCCCCAACCAGACCGAAGCGGAGCTGCTGACCGGCGTCAAAGTCACCGACGAAGCGAGCGCCCGCGAGGCGGCTGCCCGCTTCCACCAGATGGGCATTGCGGACGTGATGATCACCCTGGGGTCGCAGGGGGTCTATTGCAGCAACGCACAGCAGCAACAGCTGATCCCGGGCTTTCGGGTCAAGGCGGTGGATACCACTGCCGCGGGCGATACCTTCAATGGCGCCCTGCTGGCAGCCGAACTGGCGGGTGCCGATTTCCACAGCGCGGTGCGCTTTGCCCACGGGGCGGCGGCGCTCTCCGTCACCCGATTCGGCGCCCAGAGTTCCATCCCGAGCAAGCAGGAGGTCGACACCTTCCTGCTTGAGCAGACTGCGCAGGGGCACTGATGGCCAATATCAAGGAGGTGGCGGCGCTGGCGGGGGTCTCCACCACCACCGTCTCCCATGTCATCAACGAGACCCGCTTTGTGGCCGAGGAGACCCGCGAGCGGGTCTTTGCGGCCATGCGCGATCTCAACTATGCCCCGAGTCTGGTGGCCCGCAGCCTCAAGGTGAAGGAGACCAACAGTATCGGCATGCTGGTCACCACCTCCAGCAACCCCTTCTTTGCCGAGGTAGTGCGCGGGGTGGAGCGTTACTGCTTCGAGCAGGGCTACAACCTGATGCTTGGCAACACCGAGGGGCAAGCCGAGACGGCCCTCTCCTACCTCAAGATGATGCTGCGCAAGCGGGTCGATGGTCTGCTCATCATGTGCAGCGAAGGCCAACAAGAGGTGTTCAACCAGCTCGACTGGCTCAAGAGCCTGCCGGTGGTGGTGATGGATTGGGGGCTGGTCAGCGAGGATGTGGATCTTATCGCCGACAACTCCTTCCACGGCGGTTATCTGGCGACCCGCCATCTGATTGAGCTGGGCCATACCGCCATCGGCTGCATCACAGGCCCCCAGAGTCGAGCCCCCGCCAAACAGCGCCAAGCTGGCTTTGAGCAGGCAATCCAGGAGGCGGGGCTCACCGTCAATCCGCAGTGGCTCCAGGAGGGGGACTTTGACTGCGCCAGCGGCCATCAGGCGATGACCCGTCTGCTGGCATTGCCCGAGCGCCCCACCGCCCTCTTTGTCTGCAACGACATGATGGCGATGGGAGCCATCAGTGCCGCCCATCAGGCGGGGCTGGTGATCCCGCGCGATCTCTCCATCGTTGGTTATGACAACGTGGCACTGGCCGAATTTATGTCACCGCCACTCACTACCGTCAACCAGCCCAAAGAGGAGCTGGGGCGCCTCGCCGTCACCCGCCTGCTGGCCCGCATCAACGGCGAAGCGGTGGCTGACCACCTGATCACAGTTGACCCAGATCTGGTGATCAGACAATCCTGCGCCCCCCGCCACTAAGGCGATCACGCGGGATGAAAAGAGGGAGGCATCTGCCTCCCTCATTTTGTGCTGGTGCCTTCTGGCAATATGATCCTTGTTTGCTTTGTTTGCTTTGTTTGCTTTGTTTGCTTTGTTTGCTTTGTTTGCTTTGTTTGCTT
>CAMFLW010000118.1 GCA_945957575.1 uncultured Aeromonas sp.
CCTCCAACTCCAACCGTCTGCGGGAGCTGGCCGAGAAGGTGGGGGCCAAGGCCTATCTTATCGACGATGCCTCCATGATTGATGCCGACTGGCTGGCAGGGGTCAAGGCGATTGGCGTCACTGCCGGAGCCTCCGCCCCCGAGGTGCTGGTGCAATCCGTCATCGCTCGCCTGCGTGAGCTGGGTGGCAAGGTGGTTGCCGAGCATCCTGGCCGGGAAGAGAACGTGGTGTTTGAGGTGCCGCCCGAGCTGCGGATCATCTGACTCGTCTTATCCCGCCGGATATCTGTTTATTGCCAGAGCCACTTCACATCGAGGTGGCTTTTTATTGTCGACTCTATCGAGTCCCTTTCGCGTCTTGGTCACCAGAGCGCTGCGAAAATTGATGATGTAGCTCGAAGTTTTGAATGGTCGGGATTGAAACCCCAAGTGCCCGGCATAGACTGCCAGCAAGCCCATACTCTGGCAGAGCACATATGGAATGTGTCTCTCCTCCTGGAACAAATCAGAGCGAAACAGGATGTTTTTGCGTTCAGGTTTTAGTCTCATCGAGCTGATGGTTACCATTGCGCTCATCTCTATCCTGCTGACAGTAGGTATCCCCTCCTTTGGCTCGATATTGCGCAGCATGACGCTGACCACCCAGGCCAACAATTTTGTGGCCTCGATCAATTTTGCCCGCTCCGAGGCCATTCGCCGCAACTCGGTAGTCACTCTTTCTGCTGCAGCCAGCAACCTGACGCAAAACCATTGGGAGTCAGGTTGGCAAGTCTGGATCGATAGCAACGGCAACGGCATGCTGGACAATGGCGAACTGCTGCGGCTTTTCCCTGATATAGGGGCTGGTTCTCTGGTCAGCAATACCTCATTGGTACGTTTCAGTGGCAGCGGGTTTCTTGATGGGCGCTCACCATCTGCACTGGTTTTCTCCTTGCAGCCGCCTGGCTGTGCAAGGGATGCGTCGCGTGATATTACGGTCACTCCTGCCGGGCGCCCCTCCATTACGGAGACCACCTGCATATGAAGCGCTATCAAGGAGTCTCTCTGCTTGAGATCATGATCGCCGTGCTGGTGTTGTCGATTGGTATTCTCGGTATGGCGACCCTGCAGTTGCAGGCACTCAAGAGCAACCAGTCTGCCCTGACCCGAACCGAAGCGACCCAGTACGCCTACATGATCACCGACATGATGCGGGCCAATCGCAGTGCAGCTCTGCTCGGCCAGTACAATGTCGGTTTGGGAGAGGCTGTCTCTGGGAGCTCGATGGCTATTTTGGATGTGCAGTACTGGAAGCAGGCGCTGAGTGCTTTGCCTGCTGGCGATGGCGCTATCGCCGTTAGCGCGGGACAGGCGATTATCACCGTCCAGTGGGATGCCAGCCGGTTGCCTACCGAACCGGCACTGCGCAGCATGACTCTGAGGACAGATTTATGAGCGGGCGGCGCACTTTATCGTATCAGGCCGGTGTCGGTCTGGTAGAGGTGATGATTGCCATGTTGCTGTCACTGCTGACGGTTGGGGTCATCATCCAGGTGCTGGTTGGCAACCACAAGACCTACCTGACCGGCGAGGCGGTTGCCCGGGTGCAGGAGGATAGCCGGTTTGCCATCAACCTGTTGCAGAAGGAGCTGCGGATGGTTGGCTATCAGGGTTGCCTCAGCAAACAGGGAGTCAACATCACCAATACCCTCAACGGCGCTACGGCACTGCCCTATAACTTCACCGTCTATCTGCGGGGCTATGACAATGTCACCAGCTCGCTGCCCGCCGTGCTCTCGGCCCTGTTTACCAGCGCCGAGCCAAAACCCAAGCCTGGAACCGATGTTCTGTTGGTGCAGGGGCCGACAGGTGTAGGGATTCCGGTTACCCGCAACAACAGCTCGGCGCAGTTGTTCGTACAACAACTCTCGAGCAAGGCCAACTATTGTGGCTCTGGCAAGCAGGGCTATAGCGATCTGTGCGAAGGGGATGTCGTCATGGTCTCCGACTGTCAGAAGGCCAGAATATTTCAGATCACCCAGGTACAGGGGGTAGCAGGGGGGGAGGAGGTCAATATCTTGCATGCCAAGAATGAAAATAACGGCAATTTTGTGCCGGGTAATGCCGTCAGCTCTTGGTGGGGGGCGAGTGTGCCGCCAGAAGCGAGGTTTGGGCCTGGTGCGGTACTGAACCGGATGGAAACCCGTGTCTACTACATCGCTCGCCCCTCGGCTGGTGCCCCATACGCACTCTATCGCAAGAGTGGCCTGGCTGCTGGTACGCCTTTTGTCGAAGGGGTTACCGATATGCAACTGACCTTCGGCGAGGATCAAAATCGGGATCGTGCGGCAGATCGCTATGTGAGCGCTGCCAGCAACCCGAACTGGGACAACGTGCTGGGGATCGGCGTTCAGCTCCTGATGCGTAGCGGTCAGGGGAATGTGGTATCCACTCCGCAAGCACTCAGTTTTGCGGGGGCAACCTTCCGGGCTACCGACAGCAACTGGTACTGGGTGGCTGAAACAACGGTCGCCCTGCGCAACCGGCTGCCATGAGGACGGAACCATGATGGGTCGACAACGGGGAATGGCACTGGTGATCAGCCTGATTTTTCTCGCAGTGGTGAGTCTGCTGGCAATGGCCAGTATGCAAAGTGCCTTGTTGCAGGAAAAGATGGCGGGTAACCAGAAGGAGTCGCAACAGGCGCTGCAGGCGGCAGAAGCAGCGTTGCGTGCTGCCGAACGCTATCTGGAGGCGGGAAATTCAGGTCCCTACGATAACAGCGCCGGTCTGTATGATTTTGTCTCTGTAGCCGTCGATCCCGCGTCTCCCTCCACGGCTTGGCGCACCTATGCCAATAGCGGACTGACGGGACGCTCACCCGAATACTTTATCGAACGGCTGCCCTATACCCAGGGAGGGAGCGAGAATCTGGCGGTCGATGAGCCTATCAGTGAGCGTCGCCTGTATCGCATTACGGCAAGAGGATTTGGCCTCTCTGACGAGAGCCGGGTGCTATTGCAATCGACCTATAGTCGCTAGGAGACGGTGTATGGGCAAACTCGGTTTTGGACTCTCGATGATGCTCTGCTGCGCCTCGGCACAGGCGGCGCTGGATATTGCACAGGTTCCTCTCTACCTCGGTACCCGAGCTGACCCCAATATCATGTTTACCCTGGATGATTCGGGCTCGATGCATTTCGAGATCATGCCGGAATCCCTGATCGAAAATGGTGCTCGTTATGTTTACCCACGTGCCAACCAAGTATACGGGAGTGACGACTATGCCAACTATACGGTCACCTTTGCTCGCGACAATGCCCGCAATGCCTACGTGCGATCCAGCCATAACAACAAACTCTATTACAACCCGCAGCTGACCTATCGTCCCTGGGCCAATTCTGACGGTTCATTAATGGCCAATGCCAAAGTGACCTGTGCTTTTCACAATCCGTTCAATAAGGCGGCTGGTTGTCGCGACCTGACGCAAACCAATCGAGCTTGGGGGGCAATCTATTACACTGATTTTTCTCCCTATTATTACAATCAGGATGAGAGTTTCTGGCCGGCGGTTTATTTCGATTACAAGGGAAGTGGTGATCTCTTAAGTGCGACTAACTACACCCGGGTCGAGATAAATAAAGCGGTGGCCACCATCTATGATGGTCGCCCCAACCGCAGTGACTGCAAGGCGGCACCCGTCTGTACCTATGAAGAAGAGATACAGAACTTCGCCAACTGGTATACCTATTCCCGCTCGCGTATTTTGGCAGCCCGGGCTGGGGTGGGGCGAGCCTTTGCCAGTCAGGGGGGGGGCATTCGAGTCGGCTTTGCTACCATCAACGCCAAGGATAGTGTGATCCGTGGTGTTACCCCTTTTGCAGGTACCGATCGAAGCGCTTTTTTCGATGAGCTGTATGGCCGCGGCATTCCGGCGAAGGGGACACCGCTGCGCACCAGTCTGAAAGAGGTCGGCAGGTATTTTTCCCGTACCGACAAAGATGGCCCTTGGGCAGCCCAGGTTGGCAGTTCGCTTCCTCATCTCACTTGCCGTCAGAGTTATAATATCCTGATGACCGATGGTTACTGGAACGGTGACTCGCCCTCGGTTGGCGATCAGGACCAAGATAACATCGAGAATACGCTGGCCGATGTGGCTTACCAGTACTGGAAAACAGATCTGCGCCCCGATCTGGCCAATAAGGTGCCAACCAGTACGGCAGATCCTGCCAATTGGCAGCATCTGGTCAACTTTACCGTCGGGCTTGGCGTCAATGGCTCGCTCAATCCGGCTAACGGTATTCCGAATAGATGGCCCAACCCCCACGACCCGGCTGACAAGGAGTATAAAAATCCGACTTATATTCCGGAGTACAAGATCGATGATCTGTGGCATGCGGCCGTCAACAGCAGGGGGAATTTCTTCAGCGCTGCTGATCCGGATACTTTTGCCGCAGCTCTGAGTAGTACCTTGGCCCAGATCGCGGCACGTAACAGTTCCGCCAGTTCGGTGACCGCCAACGCCACACGGCTAGACAGCAATACTCATATCTATCAGGCTCGCTACAACAGTGGCGACTGGTCGGGTCAACTGGTCTCGATTCCGCTTAACAGTAATGGCACCCTTGGGGAGATCGCCTGGGATGCCGCTACCCAGATCCCCGAGCCATCGGTACGCAATATCTTCACCCGGCAAGGTGGCGTCGGCATACCCTTCCGTTGGGATACGCTTAATGCGACCAATCGTGCCCTGTTCAATATTGCCGGCGACAACCTGGGAGAAAGCCGCGTTGCTTATCTACGCGGTGAGCGCAGTGGCGAGCAGCGCAATGGTGGTGCGTTTCGCAATCGTAGCGATCTGCTCGGCGATATCATTAATTCAGATCCCGTATACGTGGGCAAGCGTGATTACGGTTACAGCAGTGCAGCCGGTCTGAGCCAGACTGAGCGGGAGAGTTATCAGGCTTTTCTAGACTCGACGACGATCACCCGCCGCCCACCCATGCTCTATGTCGGCGCCAATGACGGTATGCTGCATGGATTTCGAGTCGCCGACGGGGTCGAGCGACTGGCCTATATCCCGTCCAGCCTGCTGGGTGAGCTGAATCAGTTGACCAGACCGAATTACAACCATCGCTACTATGTGGATGGGACCCCCAAGGTGGGCGACGCCTATCTGGGCAGTAGCTGGAAGAGCATTTTACTGGGATCCACTGGTGCCGGTGGCAAGGCGGTCTTTGCCATCGATGTGACGGCCCCGGATAACATCGCCGCCGACAAGATGCTGTGGGAGTTTACCAATAGCGAAATGGGGGTGGCACTGGCGGCGCCCACTCTGGTTCGGGTCAAGGCCGATAATAAGTGGGTTGCTCTGGTCGCCAATGGTTACAACAGCACCAGCCACACGGCGCGTTTGTTTGTGCTCGATTTAGCGACTGGCGCCGTGATCAAGGAGATCGATACCATGGTGGGATCGGCGAGCGAACCGAATGGCCTCTCTTCTCCCTTGCCGGTGGATGAGGATGGCGATCGAGTCGTCGACTATGTCTATGCCGGCGATCTGCAGGGCAATCTGTGGAAATTCGATCTGACTCACAACAACAGCGCCCAATGGGATAGCGCGTTGACCGATGGTAATCCCGGCAAACCCAAACCCAAACCCCTGTTCCAAGCGTGTGATGGCACCAGTGAGTCGTGTTCGCGTCAGCCGATTACCATACGCCCGTTGGCTATCCGTCACCCCAAGGGAGGGATCATGGTGCTGGTTGGCACTGGGAGCTATGTTACCAATGACGACAAACTGGTTCCCGCCACACCGAGACTGGAGGCGGTGTACGGTATCTGGGATACCGGGGCTACCGTACTCAATAGTCAACTATTACAGCAGAGCATCACCCACGAATACTCCGCCAATGGCACCACCATCAAGTTCAATGTGAGGGTGGTCTCCAGCAATGCCGTCAACTACACCAGCCAGAAAGGATGGTATCTGACCCTCAAGTCACCCGGCTTGAGCAAGGGGGTGGGAGAGAGGGCGGTGTCCGACATGTTGTATCGGAACAAGCGGCTGATTTTCAACACCTTGATCCCGTCGACAGATGCCTGTGATTTTGGTGGCCGCTCCTGGCTGATGGAGCTGGATCCCATCTCGGGGGCCAGACTCACCTACTCTGTATTCGACGTTAACGGCGACGGGGCCGTCAACGATGACGATTATGTGGGGATCAAGGACGAGTCTGGCAAGGACATCAAGGTACCGGCCAGTGGCAAGCAATTTGACGAGCTTACCACAACGCCGAGTGTGGTAGAGGATGCCGATATGGAGCGCAAATATATCAGCGGATCCAGTGGCAACATTTCGGTCACGCTGGAAGAGGGGGCGGGTGATCTGGGTGGTCGCCAGTCCTGGTTGCAACTGGAGTAGAGGTAGAGATGGAGCGTGGTTTTACCCTGATTGAGCTGATGATAGTGGTCGTCGTGGTCGCCATTCTGGCTGCGATCGCGTATCCCAGTTACAACAACTACCTGGCAGCTGCCAAGCGGGCCGAGGCCAAGGCGGTGTTGCTGGAAGCTGCGCAATATCTGGAGCGGGAGTTTACCGCCAATGGCAATTACGATGCCGGTAACCTGGCCTCTGCCGGCTTGGCGACCCTGCCGAGGGAGGGGGGGGCTGCTTATTACCATGTCGCGCTCAATGCCAGCGGAGCCCGTTATACCCTGACTGCCATTCCGACCGGTGTGATGAATGGAGACCCCTGCGGCTTGCTAACTCTGGATCAGGGGGGGCAGCAGGGGGTATCGATGGCCAGTATGACGGCAGCCGAGTGCTGGTAGTCAGTTACCAGCACTCCGCCGGGGTCTTGATGTCTGCTTTGTTGATAGTCAGGGTATCACAGGCTGTATTGCCGGCCTTGTCGCCAACCTGTGCCCCCTTGCTGGTGGCTACCAGAGTGTAGGCGGTGGCGCTGGCTCCAGAAATGGTAAAGGTGTAGTAATCGCTGGTTGGATTGCCCACGCTGGCTATGGCGCTGCTGTAACTGGCATTGGAGATGCGAAACTCTTCCTGTTTGAGCTGCATGGTCAGCAAGCCCTTGATGGCATCGGCCCGGCGAGATTTACGCAGGCCGTCGGTAAAGCTCGGGTAGGCGACAGCGGCAATGATGGCCACGATGGCAACGACTACCATCAATTCCAGCAGGGTGATTCCGGATTGTTTGATTCTCATGGGGGCGGCAGGGTTCGTTAAACAGATAGATACTATAGGATAGTACTGACATCATACTCTACTGGCATGTGCGAAAAGAAAGGAGTCTTTAGCCAATGGAATGCGCAGAGAGCCGCTCCGCCGGTTTTACCATGATTGAATTGATGATCGCAGTGGCTCTGTTGGCCTTGCTGCTAACCATTGCTATACCCAGTTACCAGTCATTGCGCCAGGAGCAGATGGTCAAGGCGGCTACTCAGGCCGTTTACACAGATGTGATGCTGCTTAAGTCAGAGGCGATAAAGCGTAACAGCAGTCTCTCCCTGATTGTGTTCAACAGTGGCGCGAGCAACTGGTGTTACCGCATTGCGATTGATGGTGCCGGCAGTTGCGCCAGTTGCAGCGATACTTGCTCCAGTGTGGAGGGGCGTAAGGGGGCCGATGCCAGTGAATTTCCTGGGGTCATTCTGGCGGGCTCCTATGCGGAGTCTTCCAGTCAGGTTCGCCCCATCAGCTTCTCTCCCCGTCGCGGTACTTTGCCAAGCGGCAATATTACAGTTACCTCGTCTAATGCAAGCATGAAAGTGATCACCAGCAATCTTGGTCGAGTGAGAACCTGTGCAGTCAGCAGTGTGATCGGGGAGGTTGCATGCAATTGAAGGTGCGGGGCTTTAGTCTGGTCGAGCTGATGGTGGCTATGGTGGCTGGTTTGCTGCTGGTTGCCGCCGTGACATCGTTGTTTGCCACCATCCTCAAGGCTAACTATACCGCCATGCAGACCAGCCGTTTGAATCAGGAGGTGCAGGCTCTTACCGACATGATCGCTAGGGACATTCAACGGGCCGGTTATGACGCCAACGCAACCCAGTTTCTTGCAGCCCCATCTGGCAGCCGATCCAGTTTCTATTTTGATACAGTTACAGATTTGATGAATGAAACAGCTACCGGTTCCGGTTTGTATACCTGTGTCAGAGTACGTTATGACAACGATGGGAACGGTGTGTTGGGCACAGATGATACCTTGGTATACAGCTATCTGAGCGCGGATAAAGGAATCAAGCAGGGAACTGGTTCCACAACATGCGGTAATGGCACTTTTATTTCGACCGATGACACCATTGAGATCACCGGGATGACGCTGAAACTGTTGCCGAGCAGTCAGGGCAGTGGGGCACGAGCGCTGCAACTGA
>CAMFLW010000119.1 GCA_945957575.1 uncultured Aeromonas sp.
ATGCACTCGTGGGCCACCCGACCGTTGCGGCCAGAGTAGAGCACCGGGAAGGATTCACCCAGCTTCTTGGCCAGATAGTTGGCGTTGAGGATGGCCACCTGAGTGGATCTCTTCAGCCCCTCGTCACCCAGCATGGCGATATACATCCAGCTGATGGGCAGGATGCTGGCCGAGCCGAACGGTGCCGCCGACACGGCGCCGTTGTCACGGCTCTCCTTGTCGGTCTTGACTACGGCGTGACCGGCCACGAACGGTGCCAGATGCTTCTTCACGCCGATGGGGCCCATGCCCGGGCCGCCACCGCCGTGAGGAATGGCGAAAGTCTTGTGCAGGTTGAGGTGAGAGACGTCCGCCCCGATAAAGCCCGGCGCCGTCAACCCGACTTGCGCGTTCATATTGGCGCCGTCCAGATAGACCTGACCACCGTGCTGGTGAACGATGTCGCACACCTCCTTGATGGTCTCCTCATACACCCCGTGGGTGGAGGGATAGGTCACCATCAGACAGGAGAGCTGATCCCCCGCCTCGGCGGCCTTGGCGCGCAGATCGTCCAGATCCACGTTGCCCGACTTGTCACAGGCGGTGACGATCACCTTGAGCCCCGCCATCTGGGCAGAGGCCGGGTTGGTACCGTGGGCAGAAGCTGGGATCAGGCAGATGTCGCGATGCCCTTCACCACGAGACTCGTGATATTTCTTGATGGCCAAGAGACCAGCGTACTCACCCTGCGCCCCGGAGTTGGGCTGCATGCAGACCGCATCGTAACCGGTCACCTTCACCAGCCAGTTTTCGAGGTCGGCCAGCAGCAGCTGGTAGCCCTTGGCCTGCGCCAGCGGGGCGAACGGGTGCAGCTTGCCGAACTCGGGCCAGGTCACCGGGATCATCTCGGCGGTAGCGTTGAGCTTCATGGTGCAGGAGCCGAGCGAAATCATGGCGTAGTTAAGCGCCAGATCCTTGGCTTCGAGACGGTGGATATAACGCAGCATCTCGGTTTCGGAGTGGTACTTGTTGAACACCTCGTGGGTCAGCACGGCGTCGGTGCGCAGCAGATCCTGCGGGATGGCGTGATGGGCCTGCGCCGCCTTGTCGAGGGCCTCGATGTCGAGGCCATGGCCTGCCCCTAGGAACAGTTCGAACAACTCGGCCACATCGCCGCGAGTGGTGGTTTCAGAGAGGGAGATCCCTACCGCACCGTCGAGATCGGCACGGAGGTTGATGCCATTGGCTTCAGCCTTGGCAATAAGTGCTGCTTTATCTGCCGTCAGCACGGTCAGGGTATCGAACCAGCTGGCATGCTTGAGGGCCACGCCCTTGGCCTTGAGGCCAAGCGCCAGAATGGTGGTGAGACGGTGCACTCGGGAGGCGATGGTTTTCAGTCCTACCGGGCCGTGATAGACGGCGTAGAAGCTCGCCATGTTGGCCAGCAGCACCTGTGCGGTACAGATGTTGGAGTTGGCCTTCTCGCGGCGGATATGCTGCTCGCGGGTCTGCATCGCCATACGCAGCGCGGCCTTGCCACGGGCATCCTTGGAGACGCCGATGATGCGGCCCGGCATGGAGCGCTTGTAGGCATCGCGGGTGGCGAAGAAGGCGGCGTGGGGGCCACCGTAACCCATGGGCACGCCAAAGCGCTGGGCGGAGCCCAACACAACATCGGCGCCCAGCTCGCCCGGGGACTTGAGCAGCAGCAGGGAGAGCAGGTCGGCGCTGACGCAGGCCAGCCCTTTCTGGGCCTGTACCGCGGCAATCAGGGCACGCAGATCTTTCACCTCACCTGTGGTGGTGGGGTACTGGAACAGGGCCCCGAACACCTCTTCGCTCACCGCCTCGCTCGCAGCGCCAACCGCCACGTCGAAACCGAAGTGAACCGCGCGCTCCTTGACCACGTCGATCACCTGCGGGTGCACGTCATCGGCAACAAAGAAGAGGTTGGATTTGGACTTGGCCATCCGTTTGGCCAGCGCCATCGCCTCGGCGGCGGCGGTCGCTTCATCCAGCAGGGAGGCGCTTGCCAGATCCATGCCTGTGAGATCCAGCGTCAGCTGCTGGAAGTTGAGCAGGGCTTCGAGACGTCCCTGTGCCAGCTCGGGCTGATAGGGAGTGTAGGCGGTATACCAACCCGGATTTTCCAGCACATTGCGCAAAATGACGTGGGGCACATGGGTATCGTGATAACCCATGCCGATATAGCTCTTGGCAATCTTGTTCTGAGCGGCATAGCCCCTGAGCTTGGCCAGTGCTTCCACCTCGGTCATACCCGCACCGATCCCAAGCGGGCCCGGCAGACGAATGGCAGCGGGCACGGTCTGTTCAATCAAATCGTCCAGGCTCTCGGCCCCGACGGTCGCCAGCAGCTGGCGCAGCTCTTCCTCGCCCGGGCCGATATGGCGGCGGACAAAATCGGTTTTCTGCTCGAGTTCAAACAGTGACTGGGTCATTTCCCTATTTCCTGATAAATAAGTCTTGGCATGACATCCTGATAACCAAGACCTGATGTTCCTGATCGTCGGCTGATACCGACTCCACTCATGTTCTGGGTCCCGCAGACAGGGCGCGGCACCGGATGCTGCGGCAGCATCAAGAGGGGATCGCCTTGTTGCGAACCGGCCCGTTTGCCCCCTAGGCACCTAGGCGGGCAAACGGCAGGCGTGGGCGACTTCACCCTTCCACCGGCCGGTGCTTGTCCGGCTGGCGGTCATACAAAGGGGCCCTGCTGTGTTGGCAGGGCCCGGGGGCATTACTCTTCGTCCACCACGTTCTGGTAGCCTTCGGCATCCAGCAGGTTGGCCAGCTCGCTCTCGTCATCGAGCTTGATGCGGAACAACCAGCCAGCGCTGTAGGGGTCGGAGTTGACCAGCTCGGGGCTCCCTTCCAGCTCTTCGTTGACGGCAATGATCTCGCCGCTCACCGGGCTGTAGATGTCGGAGGCCGCCTTGACCGACTCGGCCACGGCGCAGTCGTCACCGGCGCTGACCTGCTTGCCCACTTCCGGCAGCTCGACAAACACCATGTCACCCAGCAGCTCCTGGGCGTGTTCGGTGATACCGACCACGGCCTCGCCGTTGGCTTCAACACGGATCCACTCGTGGGAAGTGGCATATTTCAGTTCGCTCGGGATATGGCTCATTTGTGCTTCCTTTGATCTTTGAGTCGCGTTTAAAAACGAATATGAAAAGGGATGGGGGAGGCACAGCCCTCCCCCAAAACGGTATTAAACCAGCTTCTGGCCGTTACGGACGAAAGCGGGCTTGGTGACCTTCACGGTGACCAGCTTCTTGCGGATCTCCACCTCGGCCAGCTCACCGATATCACGGGGCACCCGCGCCAGGGCAATACTGTAGCCCAGGGTGGGGGAGAAAGAGCCGGAGGTGATCACACCTTCCCGCTTCTCACCGCTTGCCGCAGTGAAGGTGACCGGCATACCGGCACGCAGCACCCCTTTCTCTTCCATCACCAGCCCCACCAGCTTGGGCTGGTTGCCCGCCGCTTTCTGTGCTTCCAGCGCAGCGCGGCCGATAAAGTTGCGATCGCTCGGCTCCCAGGCGATGGTCCAGGCCATGTTGGCGGCGAGTGGAGAGATTGACTCGTCCATATCCTGACCGTAGAGGTTCATGCCCGCTTCGAGGCGCAGGGTATCGCGAGCACCGAGACCACACGGGGCGACCCCGTTATCCAGCAGTGCCTGCCACAGCTCGCAGGCTTTCTCTTGCGGCACCACGATTTCATAACCATCCTCGCCGGTGTAGCCGGTGGTGGCGATAAAGAGATCGCCAGCCTGCACGCCGAAGAAGGGTTTCATCCCCACCACGGCGGTACGCTGAGCGGCGCTCAGCACAGCAGCAGCCTTGACCTTGGCGTTGGGGCCCTGCACCGCAATCATCGCCAGCTCAGGACGCTCGGTTACTGTGATATCAAAATCGATGGCGTGATGGCGGATCCAGGCCAGATCCTTCTCGCGGGTAGCGGAGTTGACCACCAGCCGGTAGAACGTATCGCCAAGATAATAGGTGATGAGGTCATCGATCACGCCGCCTTCCGGATTGAGCATGCCGCTGTAGAGGGCCTTGCCGGGGGCAGTGAGTTTGGCCACGTCGTTGGCCAGCAGGTGTTGCATAAAGGCTTTGACCCGTTCGCCGGTCAAATCGACGATGGTCATGTGGGAGACATCGAACATACCGGCATCGCTGCGCACCGCGTGGTGCTCTTCCAGCTGGGAGCCGTAGTTGATGGGCATTTCCCAACCGTGGAAGTCCACCATCTTGGCGCCGGCTTCCAGGTGTTTGGGATGCAGTACAGTAGTCTGGATCATCGCATTCTTTCCTTAGCAAAAAGCCTTTTCGCTTTGGCGACCACCCTTGCGACCCGTGCCAGCGCTCTGACTGCACTACGTACAGCAAAAAGCGACCGGATCCAAAAGTGTGTGCTCGCTCCTGCCCTTGCCAGGCAAGAGGGATTCCTTGAACGGAGCGGATTATATGACAAGCAGGCGAGCGTGCCGCTCAAAAAAAACTAATCCCCTCTCGTAAAACTGACCCCAGACACTAAGATAAATGCAGTGATAAAAACAGCCATAAGCCGACTCAGGCGAGATTAAATTTTGATTTTTACCGTTTCGTCACAATTTGCAGAAAAACGTTTCGCTCCAGAGCAAAATTAAAGGCTGACACCCAAAACGGGTCATCAGCCTTGTCGGATTACTTTTGTTGCCAAAAACGGCGAGTAATATTAGTTTTTTTCACCCTTGGCCTGCATGGCACTGCCCTTGGTCGCAGCAACAGCCCAGTCAGGACGGGCCAATGCGGGCAACTCGCCCTCCAGCCCCATGGCGGCGCGGATCACCCCCTCCTTGAACGGAGTCAGCAGGTTAGCCGCGCGCAATCCCACGCCCCGCACCAGCTTCTTGAGCGGGTTGGCCCCGCTGAACAGCCGCTTGAGCCCCTCCATCGCCGCCAGCATGCGAGCCGCTTCGCTCTTGCGCCAGCGCTCGTAGCTGCGCAGGTTGTCGAGCAGGCCGACATCCTCACCCGCGGCATGATTTTGCAAGATCTGCTCCGCCAGCGCGGCAGCATCCAGTAGGCCAAGGTTGACCCCCTGCCCCGCCAGCGGGTGGATGGTGTGGGCGGCATCTCCCACCAGCACCAGCCGCTCGCGGGCAAAGTCGCGGGCATAGCGGGCGGTAAGAGGAATCGCGCTGCGCGGCCCCTCCACCTTGCACAGACCGAGCCGGGCATCGAAGGCGGCGGTAAGCTGGCGATTGAACTGCTCGTCATCGCAGGTGCAGAGCGCCTCGGCGCGGGCCGCAGGCAGCGACCAGACGATGGAACAGAGGTTCTCCTGCCACAGCGGCAAAAAGGCGAGCGGGCCATCCGGGGTGAAGATCTGGCGAGCAACAGCTTCATGGGGTTCGGCGCAGCGCACCGTCGCCACCAGCGCGTGGTGACCGTAATCCCAGCTGGTGAGCGGGATATCAGCCTGACGGCGCACCCAGGAGTGGGCGCCATCGGCAGCCACCACCAGTTTGGCCGAGATGGCCTGACCATCTTCAAGGAGCAGCAGGGCGCCCGCCGGGCCGCTCTGCAGGCTCTTGGCTCTGGCGGGGGTCAGCAACTGGATATTGCTGGCACCTTCAATCGCCTCAAGCAGCGCCAGCTGGATCACCCGATTCTCGACGATGTGGCCGAGGTTGGCCTGACGCAGGCTGGCGGCATCGAAGTCGATATGGCCAAAACTGTCCTGCTCCCACACCGCCATCTTGTCGTAGGCCTGCAGGCGGAGCGCTTCAATGCCGTCCCAGGCGCCGACATGGCGCAGGATCTGCTGGCTGGCCAGACTCAGGGCGCTGACCCGGTTATCGGCCACCTCCCCCAGCTGCGGGTCGGGCAATTGCCCCTCCACCACCAGCACCTTGAGGGCGCTATGTTTCAGGGCCGCAGCGAGCCCCAGCCCCACCATGCCGCCACCGACAATCACCACATCCACATTTTGCATCTGCATCATCTCATCCTTTCAGGGCTGACCGGCTGGCCAGCGAGGGGATGCCCGCAGGCATTCCCTCTTTATTCATTACGTTTTGCTCAACGAATGGCGGTCACCATCTTCCGGTCAACAGGTTCCACTCAACAAGTGCTGGCTAGTTGCCGCACACATCAGCGACAAAGCCCAGGGTACGCGAGGCAAGCGGTGCCTTGAGGCATGGGAATCGCCCCATCAGGGTGAGCGCCAGATTGCGCCCCGCCACCAGCGGATCGTGACCATTGGAGAAGAGCTGGGCCAGCGAAGAGGTGAGCCAGACGGTCTGCTCCTGATCGCGCTGACGCTGCTGCCAGTAGCCACTCAGTACCTTGAAGCTGCCGATATCCTCCCCCTCTGCCAACGCCTTGGCTACGGCGCCGGTAAGCAGGTCCAGATCCCGCATCCCGAGGTTGAAGCCCTGTCCGGCGATAGGATGCAGAGCGTGGGCGGCATTACCGACCAGCACGGTGCGCTGGGCCAGCGGGTAGTCGCAGGCAGTCAGAATGAGCGGATAGACGTGACGCACACCGCATCGCTCGAAGCGACCAAGCCGCCAGCCAAAGGCCTGCTGCAGACGGGCAAGAAACGCCGCCTCATCGAGGGCCATCAGCTCATCCACCTCATGCTGCCCGACGCTCCATACCAGCGAGGAGAGTCCCTCCTGCATCGGCAGCAGGGCCAGCGGCCCCCCTTCGGTAAAACGCTCGAAGGCCCGTCCCTCAGGGTCTTGCGCCGTTTTGACCGTGGCGATAATGGCGTGCTGCTCAAAGTCGTGGCGGGTCACCGGCAACTTGAAGTGCTGACGCACAAAGGAGTTGCCGCCGTCTGCCGCCACCAGCAGGCGGGTCTCAATCTGTTCACCGCTCTCGAGGGTGAGGGTCACCTTCTCCTCATCGGGCACAATCTCGCTCACCCGGGCCGGACAACAGACCCGGATATTGGGAGAGGCCGCCATCGCCCGTTGCAGCTCCTTGCCGGCGGATGCAAGCTCGATCACCTGGCCCAGCGCGGGCAGGCCGTATTCGGCAGCCGACAGGCGAGCCTGCCCGAAGTGGCCCCGATCCGAAACATGAATCTGGGTAATGGGGGCGCAATGGGGGGCAAACAGCGGCCAGAGTCCGCGTCGCAACAGCGCATCACAGGTACCGGCCGAGAGCGCAATGGCGCGGGCGTCGAACCCTGAATGGGTGTGCTGTTCGGGGACGCTTGCCTCCAGCAGCAGGATCTCGAGGGGGGAGCCATCGGATCGAAACAGGGCTGCCAGCGAGAGGGCCAGCACGGCACCGCTCATTCCACCGCCGACCAGGGTGACATCGACCTGTCGCACATCAGATTGAGACATAAGCAGAGAGGAAGAAGTGAAAAAGGTGGCCTCATGCTATCACAAAGCCGCTGGCCGAATGCGAGGTCACCGGCAAAAAACCGGTTGCGCCTCACAGGGTTAGCCACCACAAGGGAATAAAAAAAGAGCGCCATCAGGCGCTCTTGCAGATTCAGTAAGGGTCGCGTTGACCCGCACCTCAATGAAGGGTTGGCGGCGCGCTCGGGGTATCGGGGCGCTTGCCAAACTCTTCGAAGGCCATCATGACACCCAGTTTGACGTGTTCGTAGAGCACCAGGAAAGAGGCTTCGTTCTCGTCATCTTCCTGATCGAACTCGGCGGAGACCTGAGTGATGCTGGCGATATCCTGGATCATCTCCTGCAGCTCTTCCGATGCGCGGGAGAGCTCCTGCTGCGCCACGCCGAAACCGGCCAGAAATGCCTGTGACCAATCCACCAGCGAATCGATGCGCTCATCAAGGGGGGCATCATCACTTGGCAGCAGCAGCTCGACGCCCTTCTGGGCCATCAGGCTCTCGACCACATTGTGATAAAGATCGGTCATCACCTGGCGCACCGGGGCCGGCAGGCCGAAACCGTCGTTCACCAGATCGTTGAAATGGGGCAGCCAACTCTTGTCGTCCAGTGCTACGCCGCCACACACCAGACCGCAGATCACACCATGGGCTTCTACTGCGCTGGCCATCAGCTCATGCTGTTCCATGATGTCGGCCACTGCCGCATATTTAAGGGGGTTCGTTTTGCTCATCGAGGATCCGCTCAAAGTTCAGTCAAATTTGCAGAATTAATGGTCAGGATCCTAGCATTCTCCCTCTTGCAGAGCCAGCAAGGCCTTGAAACTTATGCATCTGCGCTATATAGTCCCGCCCAGTTGTCCACGTGGATAAAGGCGGAAATCAGCTCCGCCGTATTGAGGAAGGCATGAGCACAGAGGCCGTAGAAATCGTCATTTTGGGACGTCCCTACAAGGTATCCTGTCCCCTGGGACAGCAGGATGCCCTGCGCCAGGCCGCCGA
>CAMFLW010000120.1 GCA_945957575.1 uncultured Aeromonas sp.
CGGTCGGAGTCGCCCCCGACTTGAGCCCCACCGCCTTGGCAATGGACTGACCGCGCCCGCCGCCAAACTTGCGTCTATGGGCGACGGCTCCTTCGACGAAATCCACGTAGACGGCCCCCAGCTTGGGCTCGTCCAGCTTGCGCAGTTCCAGCCTATCTTCAGTCAGTACCAGCGCAAACGGGGCCGGGAACTCCACGTCGGCAAGACGTAAACGCAGGGCGTCGAGCTCGCCATCACGGGCGGGAACTTCACTGAAAACCTGAATATGGGGCATAGGAGGCAGACTCATGGCACGTACAGAAGCGGCCATGATAACAGAAGCGGTGGGTCAGCTCACGACAGTGAGGCTCATCCCTTGACGGTTGAGGGCGAGGTAATCGGTCAGGTCGTCATAGGCCAGCGGGCGACTGAGCAGATAACCCTGAGTAAAGGCACACCCTTTCTGGCAGAGGAAGTTGAGCTGCTCGCGAGTCTCCACCCCTTCGATCACCACCTGCATGCCGAGGTTGTGCACTATGTTGATGATGCCGTCCAGCAGCATCCGATCCTGCTCGTTGAAGGGGATATGGCGCACGAAAGATCGGTCGATTTTGACCAGATCGACCGGGAAGGTGCGCAGATAGTTAAGCGCCGAGTAGCCGGTACCGAAATCGTCGATGGCCAGCTTGCAACCCGCCTCGCGCAGGGCATCGATCCGCACCCTGTGCTGATCGCTGCTCTCCATCAGCAGAGATTCGGTGATTTCGATGACGATGTCGGCAGGATCTAGCCCGAAGTGCTGGATCACCTTGAGCCACTCGCTCGCCTCGGGGTCGATAGTCTGGAACTCCAGGGTGGAGCGGTTGATCGACATTTGCAGATCCGGGAAGCCAGATTGCTGCAACCGCGCCAGATCCCGGCACGACTGCCACAACACCAGCGCTCCCAACCCCTGAATCAACCCCGCCTCCTCCGCCAGCGGAATGAACTCGGCAGGGGAGACCTGTCCCCATTGGGGGTGATACCAGCGCACCAGCGCCTCCAGCTTGGCGACCCGTCCACTGCGGTTGTCCCAGATCGGCTGGTAAGCCATGGTCAGCTGCCCGTGTTTGATCGCTTCGGCCAAATCCTGCTGCATCTGGTGACGCTGGCGCACCTCTTCCCGCATGGATGAGCAGTAGACCCCGAGTAGCCGCCCCTGCCGTTTTGCCGCAAACAGCGCCTGCTCGGCATTACGCAGCAACTCGTCGCTCTCGCTGCCATCGACCGGGCAGAGGGTCATGCCGATGGTTGCGGTCACATAGAGATGCTGGTTGGCCAGCATGAAGGGGCGGGCGAAGCTGCCGATCACCTGCTTGGCAAATACCTCGGCCTGACGGCGGGTGACGATGCCGGGCACCAGAAAGGCGAATTCGTCGCCGCCGATGCGGGCCACCAAATCTTCGGTGCGCACCCGGCTGACCAGCCGATCCGAGACCTCCCGCAGCAAGGCATCGCCGGCATGGTGATCCATGCTGTTGTTGACGGCCTTGAAGTTGTTGAGGTCGAGCACCATCAGGGCAAAGCGCTCGCCCCGCTCGCAGAAGCGGGTGAGGCAGCGGCCAAACAGCCAGCGGTTGGGCAGGCCGGTGAGGTTGTCGTAGTTGGCCTGTGCCGCGATCTTCTGCTCGGCGAGCTTGGTCTGGGAAAGATCGCTGAAAATAGCGATATATTGCTGGATTTTGCCGCTTTCGCGCAGAGTGCTGATCATCAGCTGCTGCGGGTAGAGCTTGCCGTTCTTGCGCTTGTTCCACACCTCGCCACGCCACACCCCTACCCGCTCCAGCGCGTGGTACATGTCGGCATAGAAGGTCTGATCATGCAGGCCGGATTTGAGCATGCTGGGACGCTGGCCCCGCACTTCATCCCCGCTGTAGCCGGTAATCTGCTCGAAAGCCGGGTTGACCGAAATGATGCGGCTGTCGGCATCGCACACCAGAATCGCTTCGGAGAGGTTGTCGTAGACCCGGTGGGAGAGCTTGAGCTGCTCGGCGTGGCGCTTGAGGGGATCGATATTCTCCAGCAACACCATCAGATAATCAGGTTGCTGCAACGCATCGCGAATAAGGGTCACCGTCACCCGCCCCCACAGCACCTCACCTCCCTTGCAGAAGTAGCGCTTCTCTTGGGTAAAGCTGCTGCGCTCACCGCGATAGAGCTGCTCGTAGTATTCGGCGCTGCGCATCCAGTCTTCGGGGTGGTTGATGTCGGAGATGGTGCGATGGAGCAGCTCGTCGAGCGGGTACCCCAGCATCTTTTCGATGGCCGGGTTGGCCCAGAGGATGCGGCCGGCAAGGTCCAGCTTGCCGATCCCGACCGGCGCATGGGAGAGCATGCTCTGCAGCATATGAGGCGAATCTGGCAGCGGCTGCTGCGCCCGCTGCAACAGCAGGGCCAACTCACGACCGGCCAGTGGCCCCAGTAGCTTGAGCAACCCCATCACCTTGCCCATGTTGGCCTGCGGCTGGCGATAGAGCAGGCTGCAGATACCGATGGGCTCACCATCCGCATTCTTGAGCACAATGCCGGCATAGGCCTGCGGCTGCCACTCTTGCACGAGGGGCGCATGAGGGAAGAGCTGGAGCAGACGATCGCTGAACCAGGCCTCGCCCTCCTGCCAAGTAATAGCATCAGGAGAGCCGGTCAGTGGCAGTGTAAGGGTGTTGAGGTCAACAGAGGAGGGATAGGCAGCCTGCACCGTCAGATAGGTAGCATCTGCTTCCCTGCAGGCAATCAGGACAGCATCAGCCATCACTGCAGCAGCGATTTCACTTACAAAGGTATCGAAATATCCCTGGCCGCTCGAATGAGCCAGACTTGAGATGATTTGATAGACGGAATCGATTGCTCGCCTCATGGCAAGTGACTTTCTTTCCTTGAAGATTAGAAGACGACTCTACTGAAGAGGCGTTGGCTGTGCAAATATGTAATCAGCAAGATATTAAAAAGCCTTGAAAAAAGAGACCAAAAGGTCTCTTTTTATCGCAAAAATCACGTATTGATCTCACTATGGCTCAAAAATGTATCTGCTTGAGACTCTGTGCCATCGTGCCAATCAGCCTCATACAGCAACCCCGCTGTGTCGGAGCAGGGCATCCACCTTGGGCTCGCGGCCACGGAAGGCTCGAAACAGCTCCATCGGCTCCTGCGAGCCGCCCTTCTCCAGAATGTTCTGCAGGAAGGATTGGCCGGTCGCCGGGTTGAAGATCCCCTCCTCCTCGAAACGGGAGAAGGCATCGGCAGAGAGCACTTCTGCCCACTTGTAGCTGTAGTAGCCCGCCGCATAACCGCCGGCAAAGATGTGGGAGAAGCTGTGCTGGAAGCGGTTGAATGCTGGCGGCGTCATCACCGCCACTTGGCTGCGCACCTCGTCCAGCAGCGCCGGGATCTGCTCCGGTTTGGCCGGGTCAAACTCCTGATGCAGACGGAAGTCAAACAGCGCGAACTCCAGCTGACGCAGCATCTGCATCGCCGCCTGGAAGTTGCGGGCCGTCAGCATCTTCTCCAGCAGATCGGCAGGCAACGGCTCGCCGGTCTCGTAATGGCCAGAGATAAAGGCCAGCGCCTCGGACTCCCAGCACCAGTTCTCGAGGAACTGGCTCGGCAGCTCCACCGCATCCCAGGCCACGCCGTTGATACCGGCGACACCGGCCACATCGATGCGAGTCAGCATGTGGTGAATGCCGTGGCCAAACTCGTGGAACAGGGTGACCACTTCGTTGTGGGTGAACAGTGCAGGCTTGCCATCCACCGGGCCGTTGAAATTGCAGGTCAGGTAGGCCACCGGCTTTTGCAGCGAGCCATCCTGACGGTAGCGACGACCCAGGCACACATCCATCCAGGCACCGCCCTGCTTGTGTTCACGAGCGTAGAGGTCGAGATAGAAGCTGCCACGCAGCTCGTCGTCGGCATCGAAGATGTCGTAGAAGCGCACATCAGGGTGCCAGGTGTCGATGCCGAGGCGCTCGCGCACCTTCATGCCAAACACCCGCTTCACCACCTCGAACAGCCCCTTCACCACCTTGCTGGCGGGGAAGTAGGGGCGCAGTTGTTCGTCAGAGATGGAGAACTTGTGCTGCTTGAGCTTCTCGGCGTAGTAGGCGAGATCCCAGGCAGCCAGCTCGCTCTGACCGTGCTGTTCGGCGGCGAAGGTGCGGATCTCCTCCAGCTCGGCCTTGCCTTGCGGCAGGGATTTGGCCGCCAGATCGGTGAGGAAACTCACCACCTGTTCGGTCTTGTCCGCCATCTTGGTGGCCAGGGAGAGCTCGGCATAGTTGGCAAAACCCAGCAGCCTGGCCAGCTCACCACGCAGGGTGAGCAGCTCGCTCATGATGGCAGTGTTGTCCCACTTGCCGGCATTGGGCCCCTGATCGGAGGCGCGGGTGGTGAAGGCTTGGTACATTTCGGCGCGCAGTTCGCGGTTATCCGCGTACATCATCACCGGCAGGTAAGAAGGGATATCCAGCGTGAACAGCCACCCCTCTTTGCCCTTGAGTTCGGCCATCTGACGGGCAGCAGCACGCACGCTGTCGGGCAGACCGGCCAGTTCGGCTTCATCGGCCACCAGCTTGTGCCAGCCCTGGGTCGCATCCAGCACGTTGTTGCTGAAACGGGAGGCCAGCTCGGAGAGGCGGGCCTGAATTTCACCGTAGCGCTGCTGCGCCTCGGCAGGCAGACCGATCCCGGAGAGGCGGAAGTCACGCAGGGTATTCTGGATCTCCTTGCGCTGGGCGCCGCTCAGCAGCGGAAAATCATCGCTCTCGGCCAGTTCGCGATAGGCCTGATAGAGCCCCTCATGCTGGCCGACATAGGTCTGGAATTCAGAGAGCAGCGGCAGACAGGCGTCATGGGCCTCGCGTAGCGCTTCGCTGTTGAGCACGGCGTTGAGGTGGCTGACCGGTGACCAGATCCGTGACAGACGGTCATTTACCTCTTCCAGCGGGGCAATCAGGCTATCCCAAGTATGGGGATCACGCTGGGCCAGCACATCGCTGATCTTCTGCTTGCAGTCAGCAATCGCCTGAATCACGGCGGGTTGTACCTGTTCTGGCTTGATCTGACTGAAAGGGGGCAGTGAATCCATTGTCAGCAAAGGGTTATTCATCCCGGTTACCTCTTGTTTGGTCTTGAACAGACCGCTTTAGCAGCTCTGTATGGCTTTCTAACATGTGGCCAAGCCATGCAATAATCAAGCTGGAATCCCACTCCTCCCCCCATTTTGCCATCCGCCTCACAACCGGAGCGCCGCACGCGACCTCGCGTCAACTCATGACACAAGCCGTCATGCCTGCCCCCCATATTTCGCGTGCTACAAAACAGCACCGAGTTCGCACCGATTGCGATGGCCCTCCCCTGACAAGCCAGTGACCATCAGTGTTTCGAGCCCCTTATGGCATCGCGTTGTTTAAGCGGAATTCATCTGGAACGCGTTGAATTATTAACCTTTTTACAAAATGTGGCAGGAAAGCACGTTGCTTCATTTCACTTCCCCCTCCTACCATATGCGGCTAATTTAGGGGGGCCACTTGATTGTCTGTGCCACACAGAGGTCGGGTGAAAAAGGCAATGTGGCTCGAAAGGCCACCACGCAAAGCCACCGGTCTAAGGGTTTTTCCTATGACAGCGGGGCTGCCCCCGAAGCCCATCCCTTGATGGGCCTCCTTTTGCAATGTACGGAGCAATGATGAACCAGTTCAAACTCTCCCTGCTGGGCTGCCTGATCGGCGCCACCAGCCCCATGCTGCACGCAGCGACAGCTGGCCAAAGCATGGTCAACCCCCAGTCCGGTGTGGTAGTCGGCTATTGGCACAACTGGTGTGACGGCTCGGGCTACAAGGGCGGTATCGCCCCCTGCGTCAAGCTGGATCAGGTCAACCCGCAATACAACGTGGTCGATGTCTCCTTCATGAAGGTCTATGGCAGCGATCCCATCCCCACCTTCAAACTCGACCCGGCCATCGGCATGAGCGAAAGCCAGTTTATCGAGCAGATCGCCGAGCTGAACCGTCAGGGCCGTGCCGTGCTGCTGGCGCTGGGCGGCGCCGATGCCCACATCGAGCTACGTACCGGTCAGGAGCAAGCCTTTGCCGACGAGATCATCCGTCTGGTGGAGACCTATGGTTTCGACGGGCTGGATATCGATCTGGAGCAGGCCGCCATCACCGCCGCCAACAACCAGACCGTGATCCCGGCCGCCCTGCGTTTGGTCAAGGATCACTATCGCGCCCAGGGGAAAAACTTCCTCATCACCATGGCGCCGGAGTTCCCCTATCTGACCCAGACCGGTGCCTACATCCCCTATATCCGCAATCTGGAAGGCTACTACGACTGGATCAACCCCCAGTTCTACAACCAGGGCGGCGATGGTATCTACATCGATGGCATCGGCTGGATTGCCCAGAACAACGATACCCTGAAAGAAGAGTTCATCTACTACATGGCGGATTCGCTGAGCAACGGCACCCGTGGCTTCTACAAGATCCCCCATGACAAGCTGGTGTTCGGCATTCCGACCAACATCGACGCCGCCGCCACAGGCTATTTGCAGGATCCGCAGAAGCTCTACAACGCCTTCAATCGCCTGAAGAGCGAGGGGCAACCCCTGCGTGGCGTGATGACCTGGTCCATCAACTGGGACATGGGTCGCAACGCCGCCGGTCAGTCCTACAACGAATCCTTCATCAAGAGCTACGGCCCCTTCATCCACGAGCAGGATATCACCCCACCGGTCGACAACGGCAAACCGGTGTTCAGTGGTTTAAGCGATACCCGCATCAAGCAGGGCACAGCCTTTGATCCGCTGGCCGGTGTCAGCGCCAACGACAAGGAAGATGGCGACCTGACTGGCCAGATCCAGTTGGAAGGCTCGGTAGACAGCCAGCGTATCGGTCTCTATCCCCTCACCTACAAGGTGAGCGATCGCGACAACAACGTCACCGAGCAGGTGCGCACCATCGAGGTCTACAGCATGAAGCCGGTCTTCAGCGGCGTCACCGACACCACGCTGGAGCTGGGTACCCCCTTCGATCCGATGACCGGCGTCAGCGCCCATGATGAAGAAGATGGCGACCTGACCGCCCAAATCAAGGTCAATGGCAGCGTCGATAGCAGCAAGGTCGGTCGCTACACCCTCACCTATCAGGTGAGCGACAGCGCAGGCCAATTGGTTACCCAGCAGCGCAACGTAACCGTCAAGGAGCAGGGCGCCATCTGTGAAAACAGCTGGGATGCCAAGAAGGTCTACGTGGGCGGCGACATCGTCAGCCACAACGGCAAGAACTGGCTGGCAGGCTGGTGGACCCAAAACGAAGAGCCGGGCACCACGGGTGACTGGGGCGTCTGGCGCGTCCAGGGCGACAGCGACTGTGGCGGCACCACGCCACCCGCCGCCGGCAGCAGCGACTTCACCGTTAACGCCCTGGCTGGCGAGTACACCATAGTCAACGGTCAAGTCTCCATCCGCTTCAACATCACCACCGCCAACCCGGTGCAGATCTCTGCCACGCTGGAGCAGAGCGGCCGCAGCTATGGCAACACCACCAGCCTGGTGAACGGCACCAGCACCCTGGTTTTGCAGGGCAGCAATGTGACCGATGGTAGCTATGAAGTGGTGATCAACGGTCTGGCAGATGGCCAGCAGCCGGTGGTTCAACGCTTCCCGGTTGCGCTGACCGAAGAGAGCAGCGGCGGTGGCGAGGGTGACTACCCGGCCTACGCCCCCAACACCAGCTATCAGGCCGGTGATCGGGTCAGCAATGCCGGTGGCAACTACGAGTGCAAACCCTGGCCCTACAGCGGCTGGTGTGGCGGCTCGACCAGCCACTATGCGCCGGGTACCGGCACCGCCTGGAGCGATGCCTGGACCAAGCTGTAATCAACATTCATAACAAAAGAGGGGAGCCATCGGCTCCCCTCTCGTTTATTTCTTCAACCCCGCTTAACGGGCATCTTCCTTCAGCCACTGCGCCACGCGCTTGGCGAAGTAGGTAAGGATGCCATCGGCCCCGGCCCGCTTGAAGCAGAGCAGGGACTCCAGGATGCACTCCTTCTCTTTCAGCCAGCCGTTCTGGATCGCCGCCATGTGCATGGCGTACTCGCCACTCACCTGATAGGCGAAGGTCGGCACCCCGAACTGATCCTTGACCTGACGCACCACGTCCAGATAGGGCATGCCCGGCTTGACCATCACCATGTCTGCCCCTTCCTGAATGTCCAGCGCCACTTCGTGCAGGGCCTCGTTGCCGTTGGCCGGATCCATCTGGTAAGTCGCCTTGTTGCTCTTGCCGAGGTTGCCGGCAGAACCGACCGCATCGCGGAACGGGC
>CAMFLW010000121.1 GCA_945957575.1 uncultured Aeromonas sp.
CGGATGCGCGCCGCGATGTGCAGCGACTGCGGGCCCGCCACGATGCGGTACTCTCCAGCGCCGAGACGGTGCTGGCTGACGGCGCCTCCCTGACCGTGCGCTGGGACGAGCTGCCCCCCTCGGTCAAGGCGAGCTATCCCAAGGAGACCCTGCGCCAGCCGCTGCGGGTCATCGTCGATTCGCAAAACCGGCTCACCCCCGACTTGCCGCTGTTCCAGAGCGAGAGCCCGGTGCTGCTGGCCCGTCACAAGGCGTCCGGCGAGTGGCCCGCGTGGGTGCAGCAGCTGGAGCTGCCGCTGCTGGATAGCAAGCTGGATCTGGTCAGCCTCTTCATGTTGCTGGCCAAGCAGAACGTCAACTCGGTACTGGTCGAGGCAGGCCCGCGGCTGTGCGGCGCGCTACTGGAAAAAGGGCTGGTGGATGAGCTGGTGCTCTATCAGGCGCCCAAACTGATGGGCGACGAGGGGCGCGGCCTGTTCCATCTGCCCGGCCTGACCCGGCTGTTCCAGGCGCCCAAGCTCGCCATCAAGGATGTGCGCATGGTGGGGCCAGATATTCGCATTACCGCCAAAATAGCCTGATCTTTCAATGTTCAAGGGGGCAGCAGCTGCCCCCGTCATCAGCAAGGTGATCTGCATGTTTACCGGAATTATCGAAGCGGTGGGGACTCTGGCCGAACTGCGTCGTCAGGGGGAGGACATGGCCCTCACCGTGCACGCCCCGGGCCTGGATTTTAGCGACGTCAAGCTGGGCGACTCCATCGCTACCAACGGCGTCTGCCTCACCGTCGTGGCGCTGGGCGACAAAAGCTATACCGCCGATGTGTCGCTGGAAACCCTCTCCCGTACCGGCTTTGCCGCCGCCAGAGTGGGCGATCGGGTCAACCTCGAGAAGGCGCTGATGCCCACCTCCCGTCTCGGCGGCCATCTGGTCTCCGGCCATGTGGACGGGGTAGGGGAAGTGAAAAGCGTCTCCAGCAGCGGCCGCGCTATCGAGTACTGGATCAAGGCGCCGGGGGAGCTCTCCCGCTACATCGCCGAGAAAGGTTCCATTGCGGTGGATGGCATCAGCCTCACCGTCAACGCGGTGCAGGGCGACCTTTTCCGCCTGACGATCGTGCCCCACACCGCGCAGGAGACCACCATCGCCAGCTGGAAGCCCGGTCACAAGGTCAACCTCGAGGTCGATCAGATCGCCCGTTATCTGGAGCGGCTGATGATGGGAACAAGTCAGGAGAGCAGCGCCTCCACCCTGACTCTGGACAAGCTGGCCAAGGCCGGTTTTCTCTGATGGTCGGGGTGTTGGCCCCGACCAAAACGATTTTCTGTGATCCCGCTCCGATTGAAATGGGGCCGCTAGCCCCAATCTAGAGCAGCATATCTCGCATTCCCGTTGAGCCTGCGGGCTCAATCCCCAAATAGACAGATGGAGTAGCCCATGGCGCTGAGCACAACCCAGGAAATCATTGCCGACATCAAGGCTGGCAAGATGGTGATCCTGATGGATGACGAAGACAGGGAGAACGAAGGGGACCTCATCATGGCCGCCTCCTGCGTCCGTCCGGAGGATATCAACTTCATGGCCCGCTACGGCCGTGGCCTCATCTGCCTGACTCTGACCCGGGATCGCTGCAAGCAATTGGCGCTGCCGCTGATGGTGGATCGCAACAATGCCCAGTTCTCCACCGCCTTTACCGTCTCCATCGAGGCGGCAGAAGGGGTGACAACAGGAATCTCCGCCGCCGATCGGGCGGTGACCGTGCAGGCGGCTGTGGCAGCCAATGCCAAGGCGGCCGATCTGGTGCAGCCGGGCCACATCTTCCCGCTGATGGCGCAGGATGGCGGCGTGCTGACCCGTGCCGGTCACACCGAAGCGGGCTGCGATCTGGCCCGTCTGGCCGGTTTCGAGCCTGCCGCCGTCATCGTCGAGATCCTCAACGAAGATGGCACCATGGCGCGCCGTCCGGATCTGGAGGTGTTCGCCGAGGAGCACGGCATCAAGCTTGGCACCATTGCCGACCTTATCGAGTACCGCAACCAGCACGAGACCACGGTCGAGAAGGTGGCCGAGTGCAAGCTGCCCACCGAATTTGGCGAGTTCGACCTCATCACCTTCCGCGACACCATCGACAATCAGGTGCACTTCGCCCTGAAAAAGGGTGAGGTACAGGCCGACCAGCCGACCCTGGTTCGCGTCCATCTGCATGACGTGCTGAGCGATCTGCTGCTGACCGATCGCCACGCTGCTCGTAGCTGGCCGCTGCCCAAGTCGATGGCCCGCATCGCCGACGAGGGCGGGGTGCTGGTGATCCTGGGGGCGGAAGCCCACGGCGCCGAGCTGCTGGCCCGGGTCAAGGGTTTTGAAGCCGCCGACAAGGGATTGGCGCCGGAAGGAGCCAAGTGGCAGGGGACTTCGCGTCGGGTGGGCGTTGGTTCCCAGATCCTCAAGGCCCTTGGCGTGAGCAAGATGCGCCTGTTGAGCTCGCCGAAGAAGTACCATGCCCTCGGCGGTTTCGGTCTGGAAGTGGTTGAATACATAGGCGAATAACAGCCACAGCTACGACTTGCAGAGGGCGTTATCCCTCCTCGACAAGCCGTGGAATATGCCGGAGCATGACCACGCCGGCCCGTTGAATTGGCGATCATGGCCGCTCGTTGCGGCCATGGTTTTTGTCGTGGGTCTGTTGTGCTAGAATGTGCGCACTTTTGACTCCGGCCCTTTTGCTTTCACAGATACAGGATTTCCAATGAAGGTTATCGAAGGAAACATTGCCGCTCCCGAGGCGCGCGTTGCCATTGTCGTTGCCCGTTTCAACAGCTTCATCAACGACAGCCTGGTGAGTGGTGCAGTAGACGTACTGAAGCGTCAAGGTCAAGTGCAGGACAGCAATCTGACTCTGGTGAAAGTACCGGGCGCAGTTGAAATGCCGCTGGTTATCAAGAAGCTGGCCAAGAGCGGCAAATATGACGCCATCGTGGCGGTCGGTACTGTCATCCGTGGCGGCACCTACCACTTCGATCTGGTGGCAAACGAGAACAGCAAAGGCATGGCCCAAGTGATGATGGAGTATGAAATCCCCGTCGCCTTCGGCGTGCTGACTACCGAAAACATTGAACAAGCCATCGAGCGTGCAGGTACCAAGGCGGGTAACAAGGGTGCAGAGGCTGCACTGGCAGCGCTTGAAATGATCAACGTCCTGAAAGAACTGGACGTGTAACGAGGAGAAATGCATTGAAACCGTCTGAGCGCCGTAAAGCCCGTCATTGCGCCACCCAGGCCATCTACCAGTGGCAGATGACCAAGGCCAACGTGGGTGACATCGAAGAGCAGTTCAAGATCGATCAGGACACCAAGGGTGTAGACCTGAACTACTTCCGCGATCTGCTGTTCGGGGTATCGCTCCACTGCAACGAGCTGGACAAGGTCTTCGCACCTTTCCTCTCCCGTCCGCTGGAAGAAGTGGACATGGTGGACAAGGCGATCCTGCGTCTGGCGACCTATGAGCTGACCCGTCGTGATGATGTGCCGCCGCGCGTGGTCATCAACGAAGCGATCGAGCTGGCCAAAGCTTTTGCTGCCGATGACAGCCACAAGTTTGTCAACGGTGTACTGGACAAGGTAATCAAGTCGCTGGACAAGCGCTGATAGCTGCGTTCATCAGCATCTAATAGAGGAGCCAGCTTATCGCTGGCTTTTTACTGTATGGGTGAATTCGAGCTGATTGATAAGTACTTCAAGGTCCCCCACGCCCGCAAGGACGTGGTGATGGGCCCTGGAGATGACTGCGCCCTGCTGACCCTGCCCCCCGACACCCAGCTGGCGGTGAGCACGGATACCCTGGTCAGCGGCGTGCACTTCTTTCCCGACATGGATCCGGTTGATCTCGGCTACAAGGCGCTGGCGGTCAATCTCTCCGATCTTGCCGCCATGGGGGCCGAGCCGCGCTGGGTCTCGCTGGCACTGACGCTGCCGGCCATCAACGAGAGCTGGGTCGCCGGTTTTGCCGAAGGGTTCCTGGAGCTCGCCGAGTACTACAACGTGGCGCTGGTGGGCGGGGACATGACCCGCGGGCCGCTCTCCATCACGGTGTCGGTCAAGGGATCGGTGCCTGCCGGTCGCGCCCTGATGCGCAGCGGTGCCAAAGCCGGTGATGGCATCTATGTGACCGGTACCCTGGGGGATGCTGCTCTGGCGCTCTCCCATCTACTGGGCAAACGCACCCTCAACGAGAACCAGCTGGCGGCCGTGCTGCCACGGCTCGATCATCCCCATCCCCGCATTCTGGCCGGACAGGCGCTGCGCGGGCTGGCGGGCAGTGCGCTGGATCTTTCCGACGGGCTGGCATCGGATCTCGGCCATATTCTCAAGGCGTCTGGTGTGCGGGCCCAGATCGATCTCGAGCTGCTGCCGCTCTCGCCGGTGCTGCAGGATGCGGTGAGCGAGCAGGAGGCGTGGCAACTGGCGCTGGCCGGTGGCGATGACTATGAGCTCTGCTTTACCGTACCGGAGGAGCACCGCGGCGCGCTCGATACGGCGCTGGCCCACAGCGGGGTCAAGTTCAGCCGCATCGGCCGCATCGTGGCGGGCGAGCCGGGCATCGAGTACCTGCGTGGCGAGCAGCCGGTCGAGCTGCAACTAAAAGGGTGGGATCACTTCGCATGAGTCTGTTCATGATAAAGCCCGAGCTGAAGCGGCTGAACCTGAAGAACCCGCTCCACTTTCTGGCGGTGGGCTTTGGTTCCGGTCTCAGCCCCAAGGCGCCGGGCACCATGGGCACCCTGGCAGCCATTCCGCTCTACCTTTTGGTGAGCGGTCTGCCGACCCACTGGTTTATCGCCTTGCTGGCAGTGGGGTTCGTGGTCGGTATTCGTATCTGCCAGAGCGCCACCGATGCCATCGGTATGCCGGATCACGGCGCCATCGTCTGGGACGAGGTGATCGGTTTTGGCGTCACCATGATAGCGGCGCCGGCCGGTTGGGAGTGGGTGGTGGCGGGCTTCGCGCTGTTCAGGTTGTTTGACGTGCTCAAGCCCTGGCCCATCTCTTGGTTTGATCGCCGGATCCACGGTGGCCTCGGCATCATGCTGGACGATCTGATCGCCGGCCTGTTCGCCCTGTTTTGTATGCAATTACTGGCATTCTGGCTCGGTTGAAAGCCAGCTTCCGGGGGATGATCGTTCTGGCATCCCCCGATTTATATCTGCTTAATTTTCATTCATCGGCATATGCTGCCGTTTATCATCCATTTCACATAAATATTCACTACTCATTCGGGGCCTTACCGCGAATGGAGAATAGTGATAAATACTGCTCGTTGCGTTCTTGTTGAAATTAAAGTAATGCTATCGGTAGGTATATGGATATGTGGGCCGTTTTTGTGACTATAGTCATCATTTTTCGCTATGGGAGTGGTGGTTATCTGCGCAAAACATTGCGGAATTGTATAACTCAATCATTTACACCCGTGGGCAAACCGTCTAATTTACTCGCGGGTTATTCCAAAAAAATGCAAAAAACCCGCCCGGATCGCTGGTTTAACTGCTACACGGATTGAGCATTAATTGTCCTGAGTAGCACCGGCATCTGCGGCTGATTTACGGACGAATTATTTGGGACGGATGTCCCCCGCAGAGGTAAACATGTCCTTGCTCGAAGTAAAGAACTTGCGGATCGAGTACCCCTCCCGCTACGGGGTACTGGCCGCGGTGAAGGATCTCTCTTTCTCTATCGAAAAGGGTGAGATTGTCGGGGTGGTCGGTGAATCCGGCGCCGGCAAGTCCACCATCGGCAACGCCGTTATCGATCTCCTGAGCCCGCCGGGCCGCATCGCCCGTGGCGATATCTATCTCAATGGCGAGCTTATCTCCGGCAAGAGCCAGAACGAGATGCGGGCCATCCGTGGCTCCCGTATCGGGTTCATCTTCCAGGACCCCATGACCTCCCTCAACCCGCTGTTCACCGTTGAGCATCAGCTGGTGGAGACCATTCTGGCCAATACCGACCTCTCTCGCGAAGCCGCTTTTGCCAAGGCGCTGGAGCTGATGGGGGCGGTGGGTATTCCGCAGCCGGAGCTGCGCATCAAGCAGTATCCGCACCAGTTCTCCGGTGGCATGCGTCAGCGGGTGGTTATCGCCATCGCGCTCTCCTGCGATCCGGAGCTGATCATCGCCGATGAGCCGACCACGGCGCTGGACGTTTCCATTCAGGATCAGATCCTCCAGCTTATCCGCGCCCTCTGCAAAGAGCGTCAGGTGGGCTGCATGCTGGTGACCCATGACATGGGTGTGGTCTCCAACGTTACCGACAAGGTGGCGGTGATGTATCGCGGCGATCTGGTGGAGTTCGGCCTGACCGAACAGGTACTGGGCAGCCCCAATCACCCCTATACCCGCAGCCTCATCTCGGCGGTACCTCGCTCCGATGTGAAGCTGGTGCGTTTCCCGCTGGTCTCCTATATCGAGGATGCCAGTGCACCGGATACCAATATCGACCTCAAGACCCACTGGCTCGGCCAGAGTCAGGACGAGCGTGCCTATGAAGGGGCGCTGCTGCGGGTGGAGAACGTCGATCTGAAGTTCGTCACCAAGGACTCCATCTTCCCGAGCCGCCGCCAGTATGTACGCGCTTGCAACAACATCAGCTTCGAGATCTTCGAAGGGGAGACCTTCGGTCTGGTGGGGGAGTCCGGCTCCGGCAAATCGACCATTGCCCGCGCCATCACAGGTCTCTATCCGCCTGATACCGGCAAGATTTTCTTCGAGGGGATCGATCTGACCGCTCTCAAGAGCGAACGCGAGCGTCGCCCGCTGCGTCGCCAGATGCAGATGGTGTTCCAGAACCCCTATTCCTCGATGAACCCGCGGATGAAGGTGCGCGACATCATTGCCGAGCCGATCCGCTTCCATCAGCTGGCGAGCAGCGAGAGCCAGATCGAGGGGATCGTCGGCGATCTGCTGGATCACGTGGGTCTCGGTCGTGGTGCTGGCCTCAAGTACCCCCACGAGTTCTCCGGCGGTCAGCGCCAGCGTATCTCCATTGCCCGCGCCCTGGCCACTCGCCCGCGCTTCCTCATCTGCGACGAGCCGACCTCGGCGCTGGATGTGTCGGTACAGGCCCAGATCCTCAACCTGCTCAAGGATCTGCAGCAGGAGCTCAAGCTCACCATGCTGTTCATCAGCCACGATCTGCCGGTGATCCGCCAGATGTGCGACCGCATCGGGGTGATGCAGCATGGTCATCTGGTGGAAGTGGCCGAGACCGAGAAACTCTTTACCAATGCCGAGCATGAGTACAGCCGCAAGCTGATCTCCCTCATGCCGGAGTTCAAGGGAATGTCCCGCGAGGGGCTGGAAATCGCAAGCTAGGAGAGCGCCGGTGCGCCGGTCTGCTTGTCAAAAAAAGTGTCATAAGAAAGCCAAAAGCATGGAGAACAAGATGAAGAAAGGATTGTCCAAGATTGCCCTGGCGCTGTTTGCCGCCGGTTTCGCCTTCAGTGTCTCAGCCGCTGATATCAAGGTGGGTGTCGCTTCTGACGCCACTTCGCTGGATCCGCAGGAGCAGCTCTCCGGTCAGACCCTGGAGATGTCGCACCTGGTATTCGATCCCCTGATGCGTTACACCCAGGACCTGCAGTTCGAGCCCCGTCTGGCCGAGAAGTATGAGCGTATTGACGACAAGACCGTCCGCTTCCACCTGCGCAAAGGGGTCAAGTTCCACTCCGGCAACGACTTCACCGCCGATGATGTGGTATGGACCGTCAACCGCCTGAAATCCTCCGTCGACTTCAAGGCGATCTTCGATCCCATCAGCGAAGTGAAGAAGGTCGATGACTACACTGTCGATCTGATCACCGCGAAGCCCTTCCCGCTGGTGCTGCAGACCGTCACCTACATCTTCCCGATGGACTCCAAGTTCTACACCGGCAAGACCGAAGCGGGCAAAGACAAGGCCGAGATCGTCAAAAACGGCGACTCCTATGCCTCTACCCACGTCTCCGGTACTGGCCCGTTCACCGTCAAGTTCCGCGAGCAGGGTGTGAAGCTCGATTATGCCCGCAACGCCAACTACTGGGACAAAGCCTCCAAGGGTAACGTCGAGAACCTGACCGTGGTGCCGATCAAGGAAGATGCGACCCGTGTTGCAGCCCTGCTGGGTGGCGATGTGGACATGATCTATCCGGTTGCGCCGAACGATCTGGAGCGCGTGAAGAATGGCAAGGACTCCCAGCTGGTCACCCTGTCCGGTACCCGCGCCATCA
>CAMFLW010000122.1 GCA_945957575.1 uncultured Aeromonas sp.
GGTTCCGGCATGCAGGTGCAGGATGTGAACAAGCTGCTCAAGCAGTTCACCGAGATGCAGCGCATGATGAAGAAAATGTCCGGTAAAGGCGGCATGCGCAAGATGATGAGCCAGATGAAGAACATGATGCCCCCCGGTTTCGGTGGCGGTCGCGGCCCGTTCTGATCCGGCCTGCGTGTTGATGGGGGTCTGCAGTTGCAGGCCCCTTTTCATTGCCGCTCTGCGCAAAAAATGGCTGGCTTGGTTGCAATTATTACGAATCCAAGTAGAATTACGCGGCTTATTTTAAGCTAGGGTCCGCGTGTTTGCGGGCCTTGTTCATTAGATGTTAATGAGGACGATATGGTAACCATTCGTTTACAACGTGGTGGCGCGAAAAAGCGTCCGTTCTACCAGGTAGTAGTTGCTGACAGCCGTAACGCCCGTGACGGTCGTTTCATCGAGCGCGTTGGTTTCTTCAACCCGGTTGCTGCTGGTCAAGCTGAAAAGCTGAACCTGGACCTGGCTCGTATCGAGCATTGGGTTGCTACTGGTGCCGCTGTTTCTGACCGCGTTGCCAAGCTGATCAAAGACGCTGCCAAAGCTGCTTAATCAGCCAAACGGTAAGGAGTTAAGGTGGAAAAACCTGTAGTTCTGGGCACCCTGGGTACCGTTTATGGCATCAAGGGCTGGCTTAAAGTGAACTCCTTCACCGATGTTGCCGAAGCGATTTTCGATTACAACCCCTGGCTGATTAATCAGAACGGGGCGTGGCGTGAAATTCGGGTTTCATCCTGGAAACGTCACAACAAGGGTCTGATCTGCAAACTCGATGGTATCGATGTGCGCGAAGATGCCCTGGCATTGACCAATGTCGAGATTGGCGTACCCGCCGATCTGTTGCCTGCGTTGCCTGAAGGTGAGTTCTACTGGCGTGACCTGATTGGTTGCTCCGTGGTGACCACCAAGGGATACGACCTGGGCAAGGTGACCGAATTGATGGAAACCGGCTCCAACGATGTGTTGGTGGTTGAGGCCAATGTAAAAGATGCCTTTGGTGCAAAGGAGCGGTTGATTCCGTTCCTGGAAGAGCAGGTGATCAAGAATATTGATCTGACTGCTCGAACAATCGAAGTTGATTGGGATCCTGGTTTCTAGTTTCCCGCGCTAACACGGGTGCCGGAGGTTTCTTATGTGGATTGGGGTTATTAGCCTCTTCCCTGAAATGTTCCGAGCCATTACCGAGCACGGGGTAACGGGTCGGGCCGTCAAGAGTGGCCTGCTGCAGATTGAGTGCTGGAACCCCCGGGAGTTTACCCACGATAAACACCGTACGGTCGATGATCGTCCTTATGGTGGTGGGCCCGGCATGTTAATGATGGTTCAGCCGCTGCGTGACGCGATTCATGCAGCCAAGCAAGCGGCGGGAGACGGGGCGAAAGTCATCTATCTCTCTCCTCAGGGACGCAAGCTGACTCAAGCGGGCGTAACCGAGTTGGCGACGAATCAGAAACTGATTCTGGTAGCCGGTCGATACGAAGGTATCGATGAACGCGTGATACAAACCGAAGTCGACGAAGAGTGGTCTATCGGGGATTACGTGTTAAGTGGTGGCGAGTTGCCTGCCATGACCCTGATCGATGCGGTTTCGCGTCTGGTCCCGGGGGTTTTGGGTGATCAGGCCAGTGCCGAGCAAGACTCCTTCACGGATGGCTTGCTGGATCATCCCCACTACACTCGGCCGGAGGTGTTGGATGGATTGGTGGTGCCCGAGGCGCTGACAAGCGGCAATCACGAAGTGATTCGACGCTGGCGTCTCAAGCAGTCGCTCGGACGAACCTGGCAAAGAAGGCCGGAACTTATTAACAACCTAGCTCTGACTGACGAGCAAGAATCACTTCTTGCCGAGTATGTCCGCGAAGTGCGTGACAGCGTTAAGTAGAGTTTTCAGTTTATCCTAGGTAAGGAAAGACAATGAGCAAGATTATTCAGCAGCTTGAACAAGAGCAACTGCGTACCGACATCCCGGCTTTTGCCCAGGGCGACACTGTACGTGTTCAAGTTCGTGTTAAAGAAGGTGGTAAAGAGCGTCTGCAGGCTTTCGAAGGCATCGTTATTGCCAAGCGTAACCGCGGTCTGCACTCTGCTTTCACCGTTCGCAAGATCTCCAACGGCGAAGGTGTTGAGCGTGTATTCCAGACTCACTCTCCGCTGATCCACAGTGTAGAACTGAAGCGTCGTGGTGATGTTCGCCGCGCCAAACTGTACTACCTGCGCAACCTGTCCGGCAAAGCTGCTCGTATCAAAGAGAAGCTCAACTAATTCGATTCGAATTGGTGTCGGTATGTCGGCGAAAAGCTCGACAGGTAGTGAAAAGGCTCGCCAATGGCGAGCCTTTTTTGTATCCGTCTATTGGCTATCTGGGAGCCGTTACTGGATGACCCGAACTACCGAGTTGTCTCGCCCGAAGGGGCCTGGCACATAGTCATCCGCTGCCCAGTCATTCTCGTAGAGGGTTTCCCCTGCCGGGGTGATGAGCTGGTAGCAATATTCGAAGTAACCCGGGCCGTCGGTCGGCAGATTGAGGGTGGCTTTGAACTCGCCGCTCTTCATGCGCTTCAGCTCGACCGGTTGCCACTGGGTGAACTCGCCGATCAGCATCACCTGTTCCGCCCCTGCTGCTGCCTCTTTCTCTACGGCAAAGGTCACCTTGACCTCGGGCTTGGACTTTAAAAACTGTTTGATCAGTGGCATGACGCCTCCTTGTCTGTGAGTTAAAAATGGCTCCTGTCTATTTTTATACCACCATATGACAAAGATGTTGATAAGGCAGATCAAGTCGGCAAGGCAAAATAGCGTTGCAGCAAACTGTGGGTAAAGTCGATCTTGAGATAGAAGCCGCGGGGCAGGGTCATGATGGGTTGACCATCGCGGCCGATGGCGCGAGTCAGCGCCTTGTTGTTGGCCGCCTTGGGCCGCAGTTGCATCACCTGGCCGTGGCGTGCGCTGATCTGCTCCACTTCTCCCAGCACTATCATGTCCATTAGCTCCTCCCAGTCCTGACGCAGTAGCCGATCTTCCTCTTCATTCGGGCTCCACATCAGCGGCATGCCGACTCGCCGCTCGCCAACCGGGATCTCCCGACTGCCTTCCACCGGGATCCAGAGCACCCGGGAGAGCTTGTTGCGTACGTTGGACTCCTCCCAGCGCTGGCCGCTGACGCCGATCAGCGGGGCGACGCAGACGAAGGTGGTCTCCAGCGGTTTGCCTTGAGGATCCACGGGGATCGTCTTGAGTTCGATCCCCAGCTCCGGGAAGTCCTGCTCCGGCTTGCTCCCTGCGCTGGCTCCCAGTTGCAGCTCGATCAACTGACCGACCCACCCCTTGTCACGGCGCAGGTCTTTGGGCACCGCAACACCAGCCTCGGCGGCCAGCTGCGCCAGCGTGAAGCCGGCCATGGCATAGGCGCGGCTCAATAACTCCTGCTCGGATTGGGGATTGCTTGGCATAGTTGGCTCCATCTTGCTCGCCATATTCTAACAGGGGAGGATCCCGAGAAGGATCGCTGTTTTTATAACCGATCCTGAGTGGATAAGATCAAATGCAGAGAATTTGGGGGCTATCAGTTCATCATTATGATTTTAAAGGATTTTGTCTGTTTTATCGAGCAGTAAGCCAGGTCTGGTTTGACCTCGAAATAGTTGTCCAAGGGTTTGTGCATGATGTTACACACAGTTATCCACAGAAATCTTGGATAAGTGGATGAAAGTGATTGGAGTCGCTGATATGTTACAAAAAATTGTGAATGCCACCCCATTTTTACAGGGTAAACGGGGTAGATATTGTGCCACTCCTGTGGATAATTTCGCCGCGGTGGATCTTTGAGCAGTTGAACTTGTTCACAATCCGGATCATGGATCTGACTCTTGGGGGAACATGGACCTAGATCCAGTTGCCTTATCTCAAGTTTATAAAAAATAATGATTTTTTATATTTTATGTCGCGTGGTGATACGGAGGGGCACTTTTCGCGTACAGTTAAAAAGTACTGTATATACCCGTTTGCTAACAGCTTTATGCACAGCCTGGGTGGGCAACTTGGGGGCGCGGATCCTTGGATTTGTTTATAAGTATGTTTGAAATCGAAAGTTATTCATGAAACAGGGGATTCACTCCTTGTTTGCTGCCACGGAGTGAATGTGGAACAATCTCCTTATAGATTCAGCCTTTATAAGGTGATCACGTGATTGATGGCGACGGATTTCGTCCCAATGTCGGTATCGTGATCTGTAACCGTGAAGGACAAGTGTTGTGGGCTAAACGCTATGGGCAGCACTCCTGGCAGTTTCCGCAGGGGGGGGTTGATGATGGTGAAACGCCGGAACAGGCCATGTATCGAGAGCTGTATGAGGAGATAGGCCTCAAGCCCGAAGATGTGACCATCATGGCCACCAGTCGTAACTGGCTAAAGTACCGTTTACCCAAACGTCTTGTCCGCTGGGACAGTTCACCGGTCTGTATTGGCCAAAAACAAAAATGGTTCCTGTTACAGCTGAATTCGGGCAAGGAGTCGCGGATCCAGTTCGGTTGTCATGGCCATCCCGAATTTGACGACTGGCGCTGGGTCAGCTTCTGGTATCCGGTGCGTCAGGTCGTCTCGTTCAAGCGGGAGGTTTACCGCCGGGTCATGAAAGAGTTTGCCCCGCTGGCGATGCCAGTGCCGGTAGTGCAGGTCAACAAGAAGGATGGGCGGCGCAACCGCGCCCGTTAAGGAGCACAGATTAGTTGTTAACGGAACTGAGACGTATCGTCGAGAGCATGGCCGAGGCCAATACCCTCGAGCAGGCCTTGCAGGCACTGGTGAGCCAGACCCGGCACGCCATGGCAGTGGACTGCTGCTCCGTCTATGTCTCGGAACCCGAGGTGCGCCGCTATCGCTTGGCGGCTACCGACGGCTTGGCCCCGTCCGCAGTCGGCAAGGTGACTCTGCCTTACGAGCAAGGCATCGTCGGTCTGGTGGGTCAGCGGGAAGAGTTGATCAACCTGGCTGATGCCCCCGCGCACCCCAGTTTCAAATTCCTGCCCGATGTTGCCGAAGAGGCGTTCCGCTCCTTCCTCGGCGCTCCCATCATGCATCAGCGTCAGGTAGTCGGCATTCTGGTGGTGCAGCAGAAGGAGAGCCGCCGCTTCGATGAGGGGGAAGAGTCCTTCATGGTCACGCTGGCGGCCCAGCTGGCGGCGCGGATCGCCCAGGCGCAAGCCAAGGGGTGGTTGCAGAAGACCGACTGGAGCAAGCCGCTGCGTGGTATTGCCGGTGCCAGCGGCATCGCCATGGCCAAGGCCTGGGTGTGGCGGCCCCGTAAGGCGCTCTCGTCCATTACCCCGCGCAAGGATGAAGACCATGCCAGCCAGCTGGCGCGGCTGGAGCTGGCGGTTGAGGAGGTGCGCCACGATCTGGAGAGTCTGGCGCTGCGCTTTCGCGAGAGCTACAGCCAGGATTCGGTGGCGATCTTCGATATCTACCTGCATCTGCTGAACGATCCCGGCTACATCAAGCCGATTCGCAACAAGGTGAGCAAGGAGCACTGGACTGCGGTCTCTGCGGTCAAGCTGATTAGCGATCGCTTGATCGAGCAGTTCAAGGGGATGAAGGATCCCTACCTGCAGGAGCGCTCCACCGACGTGAAGGATATTGCCCAGCGGCTGATCAGCCGACTGGTGCAGAATGAACCGGAACATATCTCCATCGGCGAGCCGGTGGTGCTGGTTGCCGACGAGGTGACAGCCACCATTCTGGCGGAAGTGCCCCGCGAGTATCTGACCGGGGTGGTCTCGCTCAAGGGGGGAACCAACTCCCATGCGGCCATTCTGGCCCGCGCCATGGGGGTGGCCGCCATCATGGGGGTCGATCTGCCCCTTGGTGACATAGGCGGTCGCATGCTGGTCGTCGATGGCTACAGCGGCGATCTCTTCATCGAGCCCAATCAGGTGATCCTGACCGAGTATCGTCAGCTGCTGAGCGAAGAGCGGGCGCTCGATACCCTGGTGCGCAGCGTCGACAACCTGCCATCCGAGACGGCCGACGGCACCAAGGTCTCCCTGTTGCTCAACGCCGGTCTCAGCGCCGATACCGAGATCTCCCTCAACCAGCTGGCGGACGGGGTCGGGCTCTATCGCACCGAGATCCCCTTCATGCTGCAGGAGAGCTTCCCCTCCGAGTGGGAGCAGACTGCCCGCTATCGCGGCATTCTGGAGACCTACCGCAACCGACCGGTCTGCATGCGGACGCTGGATGTGGGCGGCGACAAGCCGTTACCCTATTTCCCCATCGTCGAGGAAAACCCCTTCCTTGGCTGGCGGGGGATCCGGATCACCCTGGATCACCCCGAACTGTTTCTGGTGCAGCTCAAAGCGATGCTGAGGGCTAGTGAAGGGCTGGACAATCTGGCCATCATGCTGCCGATGATCAGCAGCGTCAGCGAAATCAAAGCCTCCCGTCGTCTGCTGGATCAGGCGTGGCGAGAGGTGTCGGAAGAGGCGGCGAGCCGCGATGCAGTGATCCGCTACCCCAGCCTAGGGGTGATGATCGAGGTGCCCTCAGCCCTCTTTATCTTGCCGGAGATGGCGCCGCTCATCGACTTCTGGTCTGTGGGCAGTAACGACCTTACCCAGTACCTGCTGGCGGTGGATCGCAACAACTCCCGCGTTGCCAACATCTACGATGCCTTCCATCCTGCGGTGATCCGCGCCCTGCAACAGCTGGTTGATGCTTCCCATCGCTACCAGAAGCCGGTGTCGGTGTGTGGCGAGCTGGCCGGTGATCCGGTCGGTGTATTGCTGCTGCTGGCCATGGGTTATCGCCGCTTCAGTATGAATACCCACAACATCGCCCGGATCAAGTACGTGCTGCGTCAATCCACCCTGAGCGAGTTGACCGAACTGATGGCCGATGGCCTCAAACATGACAACCCCCACGTACTGCGCGGCCTGTTTGCCCGCTATCTGGAGGAGCATGGTTTGGGCGGTTTGCTGCGAGCCGGTCATAAATCGAAACAGAGTGATTGATAATCATGCCTTGTCCCTGCTGACGAATGATCGGAAAATGCGGCTTTTATTTTGACTGGGGCCGCATATGCAGCACGATGGATATTGGGTTTTCTCGCAGATTGATCCCGTAGCATTCAGTTTGGGACCACTATCGGTACGCTGGTATGGTCTCATGTACCTGTTCGGTTTTGCGTTTGCCATGTGGCTTGCTGGCCGTCGCGCCGATGCGCCGAACAGCGGCTGGACGCGCAACGAGGTCTCTGATCTGCTCTTCTACGGCTTCCTCGGGGTGATCCTCGGTGGTCGTGTCGGTTACGTACTTTTCTACAACTTCGATCTCTTCCTCGCGGATCCCACCTATCTGTTCAAGATCTGGACCGGTGGCATGTCGTTCCACGGCGGTCTGATCGGGGTGATCACCGCGATGATCTGGTTTGCCCACAAGACCAAGCGCCACTTCTTCACCGTGGCCGACTTTGTGGCACCGCTCATTCCGTTTGGTCTCGGCGTTGGCCGGATCGGCAACTTCCTCAACGGCGAGCTGTGGGGCCGGGTCACCGATGTGCCCTGGGCCATCATCTTCCCGGAGGCGGGCCCCGAGCCGCGCCATCCGTCCCAGCTCTATCAGTTCGCGCTGGAAGGGGTGGTGCTGTTCATCATCCTCAACCTGTTCTGGCGCAAGAACCCGCCCCGTGGCGCCATCTCCGGCATGTTCCTGCTGTTCTACGGCCTGTTCCGCTTCCTGGTGGAGTTTGTGCGCCAGCCGGACAGCCAGCTCGGTCTCTACTTCCAGGAAATTAGCATGGGCCAGATCCTCTCCACCCCGATGATTATCGCCGGTGCCCTGATGATTTGGGTTGCCTACAAGCGTCCGCAGTTGTTCGGTAATGCCGTGAAGGAGGTGAAATAATGCGAGCTTATCTCGACCTGATGCAGAAAATCCTCGATGAGGGCACCGTCAAGTCAGACCGTACCGGCACCGGTACTGTCTCCCTGTTCGGCCATCAGATGCGCTTCAATCTGGCGGAAGGTTTCCCGCTGGTGACCACCAAGAAGTGCCATCTGCGCTCCATCATTCATGAGCTGCTCT
>CAMFLW010000123.1 GCA_945957575.1 uncultured Aeromonas sp.
GCTCGCCGCCAATCAGCCCCCAGTCAAACTGCAGATCCAGCCCCAGCCACGCCATAAAGTGGAGCAACGCCCAGACAAAACACCAGAGCCCGAGAGGACGACGCAGCTTGATGAGTTGCCCCTGCCGCCAGCGCTTGGCCAGCGGCGAGACCAACAGGGTGAGCAGCAGCAGATTGAGCGCCCCCTTGCCGAGGTAGTGGATAAGCTCGGGCACCGGATCGCCCCCCAGCAGACCTGCCGGAATGGCAAAAACCAGCCAGAGCAGGAAGCCGAGGGAGCCCAGATGCACCAGCGCCCGCAAGCCGCTGATATGGGCCGGTTTCAATCTCAGTACCATTGACGCAGATCCATCCCCTGATAAAGCGAGGCAACCTCGTCACCATAGCCGTTGAACATCAGGGTCGGCTGACGCTTGGCACCAAACACGCCGCCCTCGCCGATAAAGCGCTCGCTGGCCTGACTCCAGCGCGGGTGATCCACCTGAGGGTTGACGTTGGCGTAGAAGCCATATTCGTTAGGGGCAAGCAGGTTCCAGGTGGTCGGCGGCATCTCCTCCACCAGCCGGATCGAGACGATGCTCTTGATGCTCTTGAAGCCATACTTCCACGGCACTACCAGGCGGATCGGCGCGCCATTCTGGGCAGGCAGGGTCTTGCCATAGAGCCCCATCGCAAGAAAAGAAAGAGGATGCATCGCCTCGTCGATACGCAGCCCCTCCACATAGGGATACTCGATGCCGCCCCCCAGACTGGAGGCCTGCCCCGGCAGCTGTTTCGGATCAAACAGAGTTTCGAAGGCGACAAACTTGGCACGACTGGTGGGCTCGGCACGGCGAATGATCTCCGCCAGCGAGATACCATTCCAGGGCAGAACCATGGACCAGGCTTCGACGCAGCGCAGCCGGTAGATCCGCTCCTCCAGCTCGCTCTTGTTGATGAGATCCCACACATCGAGAGTGAAGGGCTTGGCCACCTCCCCCTCCACCTTCAACGTCCAGGGTTCAGGTTTGAGGTAATGGCCGTTGCGGGCCGGATCTGTCTTGTCGGTACCGAGCTCGTAGAAGTTGTTGTAACTGGTGGCCTTCTCTTCCGGTGTCAGCACCAGATTGGCCGGGCGCTCGGCAGGCTTGCTGTTGAGCGGCCTGGTGGCTAACTGGGGGGCATCCTCTTTACCGCGCAGCAGATCGAGTACACCGGCCTGAGTAGGAAACACCAGGGTGGCCGCCCCCAGACCCAGCCCCTTGAGAATAAGGCGGCGGTCCTGATAGACGGCTTCCGGGGTGACATCCTGTTCGGTGAGGGGGTGGGCGGTACGACGCTTGATCAACATGAAAAACTCCCGGGGCTGAGTGAGGCAGTATGGATAAGACCCGCCCCGGCAGATTTTTATTTCACACAAATTTACATCATGTGGTACAGGGGCAGTGCCTTGGCCATGGTGCCGACCAGAAACAGCACTACGAACACCAGCAGGGGAACGATCACATTGGGCGCCATCAGACTCACTCCATGAGCAGGACAGGGCCTCTAACTATGGCCGACTGTCAGGCCGGCCACCAATGAATTTTTTTCGCGAGCGCAAGCGTATTCCTGAGTTGAAAAGGGTGATGCAGATCACACACAATTCGGCCCCCGCTTGCCGCCCCGATTGCCAGGGGTAGGCTGCCCATTTTGCGAAGCCAACTGAAGAGTCGCCCCATGAGCCCACTGATCGCCATCGCCATCACTACTGGAATTCTCTCCGCCGTCTGGGGCTGGATTGCCGTCGCGTTCGGCCTTATCTCCTGGGTCGGCTTTCTCGGCTGCACCAGCTATTTCGCGTCAAACGGCGGCTACAAGGCGCTGCTGCAGACCCTCTTCTGCAACACCAGCGGCATGCTGTGGGCACTGCTGCTGATCCATGGCGGTGACCTGTGGGGAGCCGGCGTGGCGGGTTACGTGATGACGGGGGTGGTCGCAACCCTGATGTGCGTGCAGGCCAAGCAGCAGTGGCTCGGCTACATTCCCGGCACCTTCGCCGGCTGCTGTGCCACCTTCGGGGCGGCGGGCGAGTGGCGACTGGTGCTGCCCTCGCTGGTGATTGGCGCCCTGTTCGGTTATCTGATGAAGGCGAGCGGCCTCTGGCTCTCCCATAAAACCCAAAAAGCCGATGCCGCTCCGGCAGTGGTTGATCCCGCCTGATTTATCCCTTCGATTTGAAGTTTGCTGCCTCAATACCGTGCCGATTCAATAACTTGTAAAAATCGGTACGGTTTCTGCCCGCCATGTTGGCCGCCAGGGTCACGTTACCCTCGGTGGTGCGCAGCAGCCGGATCAGATACTCCTTCTCGAACTCGGCCCGCGCCTCGTTGAACGAGGGGATGCCGCCACCACCGCCATTCAGGGCAGACTCCACCATGGATACCCCGATCACCGGGCTGCAACAGAGGCTGGCTAGTTGCTCCACCAGGTTGCAGAGCTGGCGCACATTGCCGGGCCAGGCCGCTGCGGCCAGCATGGCCAGCGCCTCCGGTGAAAAGCCCATGGCAACGCAGTCGCTGTGGCGGCTACGGTAGTCATCGAGGGCCTGACGGGCCAGCAGGGGGATATCCTCACTGCGGGCACTGAGAGACGGCAAAGTGATGTTGGCAACGTTGAGACGGTAAAAGAGATCTTCTCGAAAACGTCCCTCCTCCATCGCCTTGACCAGATCCTGATGGCTGGAGCTGAGCACTCGCACCTCCGGTGTGCCCTGACCATACTCCTCCAGCACTTGCAACAGCTTGGCCTGCAAGGATTCGGAGAGGCTGCCAATCTCGTCGAGAAACAGGGTCGCCCCCTTGGCCTGCTCAAAAAGACCGGATTGGTTATCTTCGCCAAACAGTTGCAAGTCGAGTGAAACCCAGGGAATGGCGGCGCAGTTGATGGTGTGGATCGGCTTGTCACGGCGCTGGCTGGCATGATGCAGCGCCTGCGCCATCGCCCCCTTGCCGGAACCGGACGGCCCCATGATCAGCACAGGTACCTCCATAGTGGCAATGCTGTGGGCCTGAATGAGCAGCTGCTCCAGCTGGGGATTGCGGGTCAGGATCAGCGACTGCCACTCCTGCTGCTGTTTCGGCCGGGTCAGGCTGAGAGCATGCTCTATGGTGGCCAGCAGCTCATCCTTGTCGATGGGCTTGGTCAGAAAGCTGAAGACGCCGGAGCGTGTGGCCTGAATGGCATCCGGGATGGTGCCATGGGCGGTCATGATGATCACCGGCAGCCCCAGCCACTGGGCCTGGATCCGCTCGAACAGCGCCAGACCGTCCATGCCGGCCATCCGCAGATCGCTCAGCACCAGATCGGCCCGTTGCTGACGCAACCGGTCCAGGGCCCCTTCCGCACTGTCGACGGTATCCACTTCATAACCCTGGCTGCGCAGCCGCATGCTCATCAGTTTGAGCAGGCTGACGTCGTCATCCACCAACAGGATCCGGCTCATGGTATAACCTCACGATTCTCGTTCAGCTTGCGCTGGTTGAGGTGGTCGTCGATGGCGGCCAGCTGTTCAATTTGGCGGCGCAGCCGCTGGATCTCCTGACTCTGGTCATCGCGCCGGCTGTCGCGAGCCAACAGCTGTTCGCCGAGGGCGATCCAGCTGCGCAAAAAGGCCTGAGCATCGAGCCCCAGCTCCGGCAGCATCTGCTTCAGGCGCTCTAGACCTGCGGTACGATTGGCCACAGATTCGGCGGGGTGAGAATCGACCATCGCCAGACTGACCCGGCTTTCCAGATCATCGGCCCCTTTCAGACGCTGACGCTCCTGCCCTCGTTGCTGGGGTTGGCTGGCCAACAGCCAGTCGGAATATTGCAGGCGCACCTGCATCTCCTTGTTGGCAAACTCCATTCGCTTGGCAAAAGCGATATCGGAAGAGTCCCGCTGTGCCTGTTGCGGCAGCAAGGAGCAACCCGCGAGCAGCCCGGCTAGCAGGGCTGGAAATACGCGTTGTATCTTCATAGTCCTCATTTCAACGTCAACCTGAAGCAGACATCCGCCTGTTCATCTTTTACCAGAACCAACTCCCCTCCCAGACTGGAGGCAGACTCGCGGGCAATGGAAAGCCCCATCCCAGAGCCTTTCAAGAGACCCTGCCGCACCGTGCTGCCCTGCTCGAAGGGTTCAAAAATGCGCTGCTGATCTGCCTCGGGGATCTCGGGTCCATCATTGGCAACCTCCAACCAGCTCGCCTGCTCGTCTGCCCCGGCGCGGATCCAGATATTGCCACCCCGGGCACCGTAACTGACGGCGTTGGAGAAGAGGTTATCGAGGATCAGGCGCAATCGGTAGGGCTCTGCCCACAGGGTAACCGGCACGGTCGGCAAGTGTACACGGATCTGCTTGGACTCCAATGCCAACCGGTACTCTGCGGAAAGTTCCGACAATATCGGCAGCAGAGGGACAGGCTCCAGCTCGAAAGCCTCTTGCTGACTGAGCCGGTTGAAGTCGAGCAGCCGCTCGATCAGGGTCTGCAGCCGGCGACTGTTCTCGTCCAGCATCTGGCAGATCTCCTGCTGATCCGGGGTTAGCGGCCCCACCAGCTGTTCGCAGAGCAGATCCGTCCCCTCCCTCAGCACCGCCAGCGGGGTCTTCAGTTCGTGGGAGACATGGCGCAGGAACTGGTATTTCTGCAGCTCCAGCTCCTTGAGTTTGTCATGCAGCCAGAGGATCCGCTCTCCCAGCAACACCAGCTCGGCGGGGCCATCGACCGGATGAGGATCAGGCTCGACCCCTGCGCCCAGGCTTAAAATGCGTGACTCAATCTGTCGTACCGGATGGATGATCAGGTAGGTGAAGATAAAAACCATCAGCAGACTGAGAACCACCACGACACCGCTCACCCACCAGAGCTCCCTGGTCAGTCCGGCGATGGTGAACCGCACCCGATCCATGTGCTCGTCAACCCGGCTGCGGGTGACCATCTCAAGCTGCTTGTTGGCATCGTTGAACTGCTCAAGCTTGTCCCCCGCCACCACAGCCCGAGCCTGCGCGCCATCCTGCAGGCTGTTGAGCCAGGTCAGCCCCTGATCGATCCCGCTGTAAAGCTTGCCATCGGAGATGGAGTTACGGTGTTCCTCCAGCAATACCCGATACCCGTCGAGTTGCTGCTGATAGCTGGTGAGGCTGCGGCGATCTCCCAACACCGCAAAGCGGCGCAAGGTGCGTTCGATATCGATCGCTTGCGCCGTCAGCAGGGTGGCGCGGCGGGTATCCTTTACCGCCCGCTCCATCTCGTCGCTGGTGAGCTGGCTGAGGTGGGCAAGGGCAGTGCCGTTGTGCCAGATCATGCCGCCCAGCGGCATCAACATCAGCACAAATCCCATCAATACCACCTGCAGCAGGGAGCGGGGGCGAACCTTGTTCATCATCTCTTCTCTTGCGTTCTCACCGGTGCGCCAGCATAGCCGCCCCACCCAAAAAAGCAAAACCGGCCAACGGGCCGGTTTGAATTATCCGAATTGTGGTGATTCACGCCAATGCGACAGAGGCCAGACAGATAATCAAGATCATTGCCAACGCGCCCGAGGCGGTCAACAGCGCCCATTTCAGCTCCACACTCATGCAAACCTCCTTTCTGCCAATCAGTGCCGGATCACAATAGATAGAATAATGTTACGTCATAGTTAATCCAATAACCGTGAGCTGCGTATACCTTTCAGATGAGCCCAACCTCGGGAAATTGAGCATGTTCTATCTGTGTAGCATTGGTTCCAATCTTGACCCGCACATCCATGTCAGCCGTGCGCTTGGCGAGCTGCTTGCGCACTTCAGCAGGCTACAGTTGAGTTCGGTGATCTGCACCAAGCCGGTGGGAATGCACTCCAACCACAACTTTCTCAACTGCCTGTTGGTGGTAGAGAGCCCGCTCGATGCCGCCCGCCTCAAGCAGCACTTTGTCGCCCTCGAGGTGGCTCACGGCCGGGATCGCAGCGATCCGCTCTGCAAGGTGCGCGATCGGCCACTCGACATCGATATTCTGGCCAGCAACAGGAGCGGTGACTTTGCCACTGCAGAGGTCGATACCTATCTGGCGGAGCTGCTGACCGAGCTGTACGGCCATGGCGAGGTGCATGCCCCCAAGGTGGCGCTGCAAGTGACGCTCCCCGCCCCGTCGGGCAAGCTCAAACCCGGCAAGGGCTTGCTGACCCGGCTGATCGGGCTGGGGCCACAAGTATTAGGCAACCCCTCAGAGGGTAGCCAGCGCGCGCCCGCCATCCACCCTGATGCTGGCCCCCGTCATATAACTGTTCCCCACCAGTAACTGCACCGCCTGCCAGATGGGCTCAAGCCCTCCCTCCCGCGCCAGCGGTGTTTTCGCCAACACCTGCTGGCGCCAGCTTTCGTCATGTTCATCGAGAAACAGGATCGGTCCCGGCTCTATGGTGTTGACCCGGACGGCCGGCGCCAGTTCGCGGGCAAAGCTCATGGCCAGCGAATGGGCTCCCGCCTTGGTCGCCACATAGCTGGCAAAACGGGGAGCCGGTGCGTGGATATAGATATCGGTGATATGGATGATGCTGGCATTGGGATTGCTGGCCAGCTGGGGGGCCAGCGCCCGGTTGAGCTGGAAGGGGACCGCCATGTGTACCCGGTAGAACTGCTCGAACTGGGCAAGTTGCGCCGCCGGATCAGTTGCCTGTGGCGCGAAGGCCGAGGCATTGTGGATCACCAGCGCCAGATCCTGATGGGCCGCCAGCACAGCGATCAGCTTGCCAACGTCCTCTTCCCGGCCAAAATCCGCCTGCACCAGCTCGACCCCCAGTGCCGCCAACGTGGCCAGTTCCGGCCGTTCGCTGCGATAACTGCCGGTCACCTGCCAGCCCGCAGCCACCAGCTGCTCACACAGATAGAAGCCGAGCCGACGGCCACAACCGGTTACCAATGCACGCATAAGATCTCCTTTTCTTTTCAACCTCTTCCATGAACGAAAGCCACCCCCAAGGGGATCACCGGCTACAGCATCATGGATGCGCGTCCTCACCGGAATACAACAGCCCTAGATTTGGTAACGCCCCTTGTCACCAATATCAAAATGGAGGGGCATCCGCCATTTGGCCAGCGCCAGCAGGGTCAGCAGGGCTCCACTCACCAGCGCCACCAGGGCAGCGGCCCATGCCAATTGCAACCACTCCAGCAGCCACAACGCCGGTAGCAGCACGGGTACCAGCTTGATGCCGGGAATGGCGAAGCAAAACTGCTCCTTGAACGCCAGCCCGGAGAGGGTCACCAATGCCGCCCCCAGCACCAGCGCATCCGGCGCCCCTACCGCAGCCAGGGCCAGCGCACCCCAGCCGAATCCCTGCAGAATCAGGCGAATCCGCTTGTCGTAGATATGCAACGAGAAGCCGCAGATTGCACTTGCCACTGCCAACGACATCAACCATTGTGCCGACGGGAGCAGTGCCATCCCGCTCAGCAGCGCCGCACCACGACAAAGCAGCAGCAGGGCTGCCGCACTCAAGCCAAGGCGGTAGAGCGAGACGGTCAACTTGTCGATCCCGTCCAGTGGACTCTCGATTTCAGGATTTGCCATAAATACTCACCTCTTGATCACCCGCAGCCCACCAATATACGGCAAACCAAGCCACGCATGGCGGCAAACATACGTGTGACAGTACACCCCAGCGCCCTCTGTCGCCCATCGTGTTTCCTCTCGGGCAACCTAGCCGGAGCCTGCGCCGTCCAAATCTGCATTAGCTGCACCAGTCAGGGCTTCACGTCCCGCAAGATCGGGTTTTGCAGTGAAATCAGCGTTTCAGTGGACTGGATCTCGTCGATGGTCTGGATCTTGTTGATCAGCACAATCTGCAGTTCGTCGATGGAGCGGGTCATCACCTTCATAAAGATGCTGTAGTGGCCGGTGGTGTAGTAGGCCTCCACCACCTCGTCCAGCGCCT
>CAMFLW010000124.1 GCA_945957575.1 uncultured Aeromonas sp.
TACCAGCCCCCCATCAGTCGCCTTCAATCTGTGAACAACCTGGTGGGTTTACACATCTAGCCAGTGTGCGCCACAGCAGGCTTCCATCACAATGCGACAGGCGGGGTGCTGGGCGAGGTAGTGAATGAGGCTGGAACGAGTGAACTGGCGTTTGAAGACGGGTTTGCCGTTGGCATCCTGTCCGACGAGATGAAAGGAGTGCTTGCCGATATCGAGTCCAAAGAGTGTGATAGTTGCCATGATGCTCTCCTGAAGTAGAAAAGAAACAGCCCAGCAAGCGTAGTCTGCTGGGCTGTGGGTCAGGCTGACCATCACATTAATCCGAAACTAATCAACAGGTTTCGGATTTTCACACATCAGAAGGATCGGTCAATGGATCCTTAACTGATCGACATTGCGCCGATGGCGCGCTTTTGTTTACCGAAAGGCCAGGGTCATCAGATGATCCGGTTCTCCTCCAGCATCTTGCGACGGGCCTCTTCCTTGGCCATCTTCTTCTTGCGATTGTCGCAAGGCTCGGGGCAATCGCACTCCTTCTCGATGCCGACGCCACCCAGGCCGCCACAGGAGCCCGAGATGGTCTTCTTCTGGAAGATGTAGCCAATAGCCATGGCCACAATCACCAGCATGAATACCCCGAAGGTGATCAGAAAAATCTGCATCTCTACCTCTTACTTCTTGACCAGATAAGGCTTGAAGGCCTCGGAGTAGGCCTCTTCATAGCCCTTGTCGGTCTTGGTGATGACAAAGATCGCCAGACCTCGCTCGTTAGCATAGGCCAGGCTCTTCTCGGTACCCATCACCATGAACACGGTCGCCAGCCCGTCTGCGGTCATGCAGGAGGGGTGGATCACGGTCACCGACACCAGACGATGCTGGATCGGTTTGCCGGTGCGCGGGTCTATGGTGTGGGAGAAGCGCTGGCCATCCAGCTCATAGTAGTTGCGGTAATCGCCGGAGGTGGCAACGCCATTGTCACCCGGGACAATAACCTCCTGCACCGAGCCGGCATTGGCAGTCGGCTTCTCGATGGCGACGCGCCAGGGGTGACCCTTGCCGTTGACACCATTGATCCGCAGTTCGCCGCCAATCTCCACCAGATAGTTGCGCGCACCCAGGGATTCCAGATACTCGGCCACCTTGTCTACGCCAAAGCCCTTGGCGATGGCGGAGAGGTCGACGTAGAGATCGGGAATATCCTTTTGCAGGGTATCGGCATCCACCGAGGTGATGACGTGCAGGTTGCCAAGACCGGTTTTCTGACGGGTCTGGGTGATCAGCTCGTCGGACGGTACCTTGGTCGGTCGCTTGTCCGGGCCAAAGCCCCACAGATTGACCAAGGGGCCGACGGTGACGTCCAGCGCCCCCTGGCTCTCACGGCCAATGTGAATGGCCTCTGTGACTACCCGTGCGGTATCCCGCGAAACCACCACCGGCGTGGAGCCGCGATGCTGGTTGAAGCGCGACAGCTCGGAATCGGGACGATAGGTGGACATCTGATCGTTGACCCGCTCCAGCAAGACATCGACCTCGGCCTGAAGCTTGGCCGGATCGGTGATGACGCTGTCCGCCACCTTGATGGAGTAGTAAGTGCCCATGGTGCTACCGGTGATGTGGAGCTCCGGTTTGGATTGGACCGTTTCCTGACCGCACCCAGTCAAGAAAAAGGCTAGCCCGAAGGCTAGCCAGGTCTTTACAACACTGTGCATGGATTAACCACCAAAGTCATCCAACAGGATGTTTTCGTCTTCAACGCCCAGATCTTTGAGCATGTTGATGACGGCAGCGTTCATCACGGGAGGACCACACATGTAGAACTCGCAATCTTCCGGCGCTTCGTGGTTCTTGAGATAGTTCTCGTAGAGCACGTTGTGGATGAAGCCGGTGTAGCCGTCCCAGTTGTCTTCCGGTTGCGGATCGGACAGGGCGACGTTCCAGGTGAAGTTCTCGTTCTCGGCGGCGAGCATGTCGAAGTCTTCGACATAGAACATTTCGCGCTTGGAACGGGCACCGTACCAGAAGCTCATCTTGCGCTTGGACTTCAGGCGACGCAGCTGGTCGAAGATGTGGGAGCGCATCGGCGCCATACCTGCACCACCACCGATGAATACCATTTCGGCATCGGTATCTTTGGCGAAGAACTCACCGAACGGACCGGAGATAGTCACCTTGTCGCCAGCCTTCAGGCTGAAGATATAGGAGGACATCTGTCCCGGAGGGGCAGTCCAGTTGCTGGGCGGCGGCGTAGCGATACGCACGTTCAGCATGATGATGCCGAACTCTTCCGGATAGTTGGCCATGGAGTAGGCACGGATGATCGGCTCATCGACCTTGGACTCCAGCTCAAAAATCTTGAAGCGATCCCAGTCACCGCGATACTCCTCGGGAATATCGAAGTTCTTGTAGTAGACGTGGTGAGCCGGCGCTTCGATCTGGATATAACCACCGGCGCGGAACGGTACGCTCTCGCCATCGGGGATCTGCAGCTTGAGCTCCTTGATGAAGGTGGCCTTGTTATCGTTGGAGATAACAGTACATTCCCACTTCTTCACCCCGAAGATCTCTTCCGGCAGTTCGATGTCCATGTCGCCACGAACGGTGACCTGACAGGCCAGACGCTCGCCGTGACGGGCTTCGCCCTTGCTGATGTGATCCAGTTCGGTCGGCAGAATGTCGCCGCCGCCGGACTTCACCCGCACCTTGCACTGACCGCAGGAGCCACCGCCGCCACAGGCGGAGGAGACGAAGATACCGTTGCCGGCCAAAACGCCGAGCAGCTTGCCACCGGCCGGGCTGGTCACAGCCTTGGCCGGGTCACCGTTGATGCTGATTGTCACGTCGCCCGCGGTCACCAGCTTGGACTTGGCGAACAGAATGACTGCCACCAGTGCCAGCAGGATCACGGTAAACATGACCACACCCAAAATAATTTCCATCTATCGTTCCTTTCTGATTGCAGGAAAGCCGATTACAGGGAGATACCAGAGAAGGACATAAAGCCCAGCGCCATCAGGCCGGCAGTGATGAAGGTGATGCCCAGACCACGCAGGCCTTGTGGAACATCGGAGTACTTCATCTTCTCGCGGATACCTGCCAGCGCAACGATCGCCAGCATCCAGCCTGCACCTGAACCCACGCCGTAGACCACAGACTCCATGAAGTTGTAGTCACGCTGCACCATGAAGGAGACGCCACCGAAGATGGCGCAGTTCACGGTGATGAGCGGCAGGAAGATACCCAGGGCGTTGTAGAGAGCCGGGAAGTACTTGTCCAGCGCCATCTCCAGGATCTGCACCAGCGCCGCGATCACCCCGATGAAGGTGATGAAGCTCAGGAAGCTCAGATCCAGGTCAGGGGAGAGGGCTCCTGCCTTCAGCACGTAGTTGTAGATCAGGTTGTTGACCGGTACGGCGATGGTTTGCACCACGATAACGGCAATACCAAGACCCATGGAGGTCTTGACCTTCTTGGACACCGCCAGGAAGGTACACATCCCCAGGAAGAAGGAGAGTGCCAGGTTTTCGATGAAGATCGATTTAATCAACAGACTCAGATAGTGTTCCATACCTTAATCCTTCGCCTCCACCTGCTTGGGATCCTTGGTGCGAACGCCCCAGATGATCAGACCAATGATGAAGAATGCACTCGGCGGCAGCAGCAGCAGACCGTTGGGTACATACCAGCCACCGTTGTTCACCAGCGGCAGCAGCTCGATGCCGAACCAGGTGCCGGAGCCCAGCAGTTCACGCACGGTAGCGACGCTCAGCAGAATGGCACCATAGCCCAGACCGTTGCCGATACCATCCAGGAAGGAGGGGAGCGGCGCGCTCTTCATGGCGTAGGCTTCGGCACGACCCATCACGATACAGTTGGTGATGATGAGGCCGACGAATACCGACAGCTGCTTGGAGATGTCATAGGCATAGGCCTTGAGCACCTGGTCAACCACGATAACCAGCGAAGCGATGATGGCCATCTGGGCAATGATCCGCACGCTGTTCGGGATCTGGTTGCGGATCAGAGAGATGAACAGGTTTGAGAAGGCGGTGACCGCCATAACCGCGAGGGTCATTACAAACGCTGTCTTCATCTGGCTGGTAACCGCGAGTGCAGAACAGACACCCAGCACCTGCAAGGCGATGGGGTTGTTGCCCAGCACAGGGGTCAACAGCAACTTTTTCATTTCGCTCTTGTCAGCCATTGTTGATTTCTCCTGCACGAACCTTGGCCAGGAAAGGACCGAAGCCCTTGGGACCCATCCAGAAGTCGAAGGTATGCTGTACGCCGTTACCGGTCAGAGTGGCACCGGAGAGACCGTCGATCTCGTGCTCGGAGCCCGCCGGAGCGTGACCCTTGATGACGCGCAGCGCCGGCATGCCATCCTGATCGAACAGCTTCTTGCCGACAAACAGCTCGCGCCAGGCCGGATTCTCGATTTCACCGCCCAGACCCGGGGTTTCACCGTGGTCGTAGTAGGTGATGCCCTTGATGGTCTGGCCATCAGCGGCAACCGCGACGAAGGCATACATGGTCGACCACAGACCCTGACCGTAGATGGGCAGGATGATGTTGTCGATCTTGCCTTCGGCATCCTTGGCGAAGAACACCGGAACCAGCTTGGAGATCTGACGCAGGCCAGCCTTGTCGTCGGCAGCAGCCAGACGGATGTTTTGCGCCGGATCTTTGGCCGCCTGCTTGGTATCGAAGTTGTCGGCATCGCCGTCAACGAAGTTACCGGTGGCGAGATCCACCAGACGGGCTTCGATCTTGTCGCCATACAGCTTGGCCAGATCGCGCTTGGCTACATCGCTGATGTCCACGCCGGCTACGGCGAGAATGTTGCTCTGCTTGTCCAGCGCCTTGTTCTCCTCTTGGGTAGAACGCAGGCCAACGGCAGCAACGGATACCACGATGGAACAGGCCAGGCAGAGGCCGGTTACCACGCTGATGGTGCCGAGGGTTGAGTCTTTATTAAACGCCACGAGCAATCCTCCGCTTGATGTTTGCCTGAGCGACGAAGTGGTCAAACAGGGGAGCAAACAGGTTTGCAAACAGAATGGCCAGCATCATGCCTTCCGGGAACGCCGGGTTGACTACGCGAACCAGCACGACCATCACGCCGATCAGGGCGCCGTACCACCATTTGCCCTTGTTGGTAAAGGCGGCGGAGACGGGGTCGGTTGCCATGAAGGCCATACCGAAGGCAAAGCCACCCAGCACCAGATGCCAGTGCCACGGCATGTTGAACATGGGGTTGGTATCGGAACCGATGACGTTGAACAGCAGGGAGGTGGCGATCATACCGATCATCACACCGGCGATGATGCGCCAGGAGGCGATGCGCATATAGACGATCATGGCTGCACCCAGCAGGATCATCAGGGTAGAGACTTCACCGATGGAACCCGGCAGGTTCCCCAGGAAAGCGTCCATCCAGCTGATAGCCTGACCGGTTGCACCGTTGATCAGTGCCATCTGGCCGCCCTGTGCCCACTGGCTCAGCGCGGTTGCGCCGGAGTAGCCATCGACGGCAACCCATACGGCGTCACCGGAGATCTGGCCCGGGTAGGCGAAGAACAGGAAGGCACGACCCGCCAGCGCCGGGTTCAGGAAGTTTTTGCCGGTACCACCGAACACTTCCTTGGCCATCACCACACCGAAGGTGATACCCAGAGCAGCTTGCCACAGGGGCAACTCGGGCGGCACGATCAGGGCAAACAGGATGGAGGTCACGAAGAAGCCTTCGTTGATCTCGTGCTTGCGTACCATGGCAAACAGCACTTCCCAGAAACCACCGACAAAGAAGACGGTGATGTAGATTGGGAAGAAGTGGGTGGCGCCAATCAGCATCTTGCTGCCGATACCGGCAACCGCCGGATCGAGGGAGGCGCCCAGCATGGTCGCCAGCGCATATTGCCAGCTGCTGGCACCGGCTGCCGTGCCCATGTGGGCAATGGCGGCGATGGCCTGGTTGCCGACGTTGTACATGCCCCAGAACATGGCCGGGAACACGGCCAGCCACACCATGATCATCATGCGCTTCAGATCGAGCGCATCACGGACGTGGGCGGCATTGCGGGTAACGGTACCCGGGGTATAGAACAGGGTATACGCCGCTTCGAACAGGGCGTAGTACTTGGCGTACTTTCCACCCGGTTCGAAGTGGTGTTCCATATTTTCAAGAAGTTGCTTGAAACTCATCGCTTAACCTTCCAGTTCAATCTTGGTCAGGCACTCACGCAAGATAGGGCCGTACTCGGTCTTGCCGGGGCAGACGAAAGTACAGAGGGCCAAATCTTCCTCATCCAGCTCCAGACAACCCAGTGCCTGAGCACCGTCGGTATCACCGGAGACCATGTCCCGCAGCAGCAGGGTCGGCAGGATGTCGAGTGGCATCACCCGCTCATAGTTGCCGATAGGCACCATGGAGCGGTCACTACCGTTGGTAGTGGTGGTGAAGTTGATCAGCCGGCCCTTCATCAGATGAGAAAGGGTGGTGCGGGTGATGGAGAACTTGTTGGCGCTGGGGTTGATCCAGCCCAGGAACTCTTTCTCGCGACCTTCGCCCAGAACGCAAATCTGATTGTGGTAGCGACCCAGATAGTCGTGAACACCGTCAGCCTTGGCACCGCTCAGCAGAGAACCGGAGATGACGCGGTTTTCGTCAGCCCGCAGCTCGTTGTTGGTGAGCTGGCTGATGCAGGCACCCATGCGGGTACGCAGCAGACGCGGTTTGAGCACGTTCGGGCCTGCCAGAGCGATCACCTTGTCAGTGAAGATCTGGCCGGTGGTGAACAGCTTGCCGAATGCGATCACGTCCTGATAGTTGATGTGCCACTGCACCTTGGTGCTGCTGACCGGATCCAGGAAGTGGATGTGGGTACCTGGCAGACCGGCAGGATGCGGGCCAACAAAGATCTCTTCCTTGACCTTGGCCAGAGGAGAGTGAGGCAGGCTGCCTTCGCCCTTGCAGACATAGACGGTGCCGTCGGTCAGACGAGTCAGCACGGCCAGACCGTCGAGGAACGCCTGAGACTGCTCCTTGATGATCAGCTCTGCATTGGCGGCCAGCGGATTGGTGTCCATGGCGGTCACAAAGATGGCACGCGGGGCAGTGCCTACCGCGGGAACTTTGCTGAAGGGACGAGTGCGCAGTGCGGTCCACTGGCCGGATGCAAGCAGGATCTCCTGTACTTTGCTGCGCTCGAGCTTGGCCAGCTCGGCAGAGGCAAAGTGCTCGAATGTCACCTGTTCATCGGAACCGTCGAGGTCGATGACCACGGACTGGAGAACACGTTTGGCACCACGGTTGATCTCTGAGACCACACCGGTGGCGGGAGCTGTGAATTTAACGCCCGGATTCTTCTTGTCTTCAAAAAGATCCTGACCTTTGATGACGCGATCACCTACTTTAACGAACATAGTAGGTCGCATTCCCACAAACTCCTCGCCCAGTGTCGCAACACGGGTGATGGCGGGGCCATCGTAGATTACTTGCTCTGGCGCACCCAGCACGGGGATGTCCAGTCCTCTTTTGATTGTAATCATACTTAATTGCACTACCGTTACGGGAAGAGAGGTTGGTTAGCGCCGAGAAATACTTCACGGCGGGTGGTTGAATGAATCGGCATTGCAGTTGTGTCAGGTGGACTGACACAACGATTATTAAACATGCGAGGTCATTCAAAAGCGTCTGAGTTTACCACTCAAGGGGCTTTTTCTGCCATGCCAAATGGGCAAAATCCCCGTGCCATCACAAAATTAACCTGCAATGAATAATCCCCGTGACGCCTTGTAAGTTGCGGTTTTAAAGGTTTTTTATTTTTATACTCCGATGGGGGTAATTGTTGCTATCTCCACTAGC
>CAMFLW010000125.1 GCA_945957575.1 uncultured Aeromonas sp.
ACACTCCACTCGGGCAGATCCGCATGCCCCCATCCTGCATAGAGATAGCTCAGGCTCCCCGCCAGCGCGATGGGCATGCTGCAGGCAGCTGAGGCCGCTACCGCGTTGCGCATCGGTACGCTGTTCCAGCTCAGATATGGCACGGTGAGCGAGCCTCCGCCGATACCAAACAGTGCCGACATCCAGCCGATAACGGTACCTGCGATGCCGGTACCGAGTGCCCCCGGCAGATGGCGCTCTGCTTTGGGCTTGAGATTGAGCCCCATCTGCAACGCCATGGTCCAGGCAAAGCAGCCAATGATGATGTTGAGGGTGCTGGCACTGAGCAGATTGGCGGTCATGCCGCCAAGCCACCCCCCGATCAACATGCCAGCACCGAGCCTGCGGATCATCACCCAGTCAACGGCACCGGCCTCCTGATGGGCCCGCAGCGAGCTGAAACCGGTGAAGATCATGGTCGGCAGCGAGGTACCAAGTGCCAAGTGGGTGATGATATCGGGATCAACCCCCTGCGCGTGAAAGCTCACCACCAGCACTGGCACTATGATGAGGCCGCCGCCGATGCCGAACAGTCCGGCCAGGATGCCGGCGAAAGCCCCCAGCAGCAGATAACCCATAAACAGCATAAAAATTCCTTCCGAGGCGACGCCGACCACCTGTGACGTGGACGGCGTGTAAAAGAAGAGATGGCCCTTGGGCCATCTCTTGTCTCTGTCAGTTCAGGGGGATGGTGCCGTCCATCACCTTGTAGAAGGCCAGCACGGCACAGCCGAGCAAGGCCGCCGTCATCCCCTGCTCCAGCCGGTTGAGGCCGCGCAGACCGTGGTGCTGGCGCGCCTTCCAGTAGATGAAGATACCCGGGCTGTAGAGCAGCGCCACCAGCAGCAGATACTCGACGCCGGCCGCATAAACCAGCCAGCAGCCATAGATGGTCGCCATCAGGGCCAACAGCAGGTCACGCTTGCGCTGATGCGGTTGTCCCTGATAGGTCTCTCCTTTGAGCGCAAGCTTGAGGCCATAGGCGCCTGAGAAGACATAGGGCACCAGCGCCGCCGAAGTGGCGATGTTGACCAGGGCCAGATAGGTACTGTTCTGGAAGTAGATGATGATAAGGAACGTCTGCACCAGACAGGTGGAGCACCAGAGCGACACCTGAGGTGAGCCGTTCTTGTTCTCCTTGGCAAACCAGGCCGGGAAGACCCCAGTTTTGCCCGCAATGTAAGGCACTTCCGCGGCCAGCACGGTCCAGCTCAGCAGAGCGCCCATCACGGAGATGACCAGACCGATGTTGATGAGCCAGGCGCCCCAGGGGCCGACTACCGCTTCCAGGATCATGGCGGTAGAGGGGTTCTTGAGCTGGGCCAGCTCAGGCTGGGTCATCACCCCCAGCGAGAAGAGGGTCACCATCACGTAGAGCGCCAGGGCGCCGAGCAGGGCCAGCACGGTCGCACGGCCAACATCCTTGCGATGGCGGGCACGGGCAGAGACCACCACAGCCCCTTCAATACCGATGAAGACCCAGAGAGTGACCTTCATTGTGGACTTGACCTGATCCATCACGGAACCGAGATCGCTGTTGCCATGACCCCAGAAGTCCAGGGTGAAGGTCTTCATGTTGAAAGCAAGCAGGATGGCCACACTGAAGACGATGAGCGGCACCATCTTGGCGATGGTGGTCACGATATTGACCAACGCCGCCACCTGCACCCCGCGCAGTACCAGCGAGTGTACCGACCAGATCAGGATGGAGGCCAGCGTGATGGCCACCGGCGTATTGCCATCACCGAAGATGACATTGTCCGGCGTATCGAAGAAGTAGCTGAGCGCGCTAAACACCACGATGGCGTAGGAGACGTTGGCCAGCAATTGGCAGAGCCAATAACCCCAGGCGGCGTTGAAGCCGATGAAGTCACCGAAACCGGCCTTGGCGTAGCTGAAGATACCGCCATCGAGATCCGGACGACGCATGGAGAGGTTTTGATAGACCAGCGCGAGGCAGATCATGCCGACCCCGGTGATGGCCCATCCCAGAGCGACAGCCCCGGCGCTGGCATGTGCAGCAATATTCTGTGGGAGACTGAAGACCCCGGCGCCGACCATGGAGCCGACCACCAGCGAAATGAGGGCGCCAAGCCCTAGTTTCTTGTCCATCTCAATCCTGTTTAATTAGGCGGCGGCAGAGCGTCCGTATTCATGCTGCGCGCGATATGGGAGGGGCTGAAAATCCGTACCCCGTGAAAAAGGCGGCAACTATATTGCATGACTATTCCGACCGCAATCCCTCGCATCGTCAAACATGCACCACCTTGACCGCGCGCAATTTTACAGCACTGACCTCAATGGCCTGTGAGCTGGTTCAAATTAACTGAGACCCATTGATATTTCTCATTTTTCTGCCAACACAACCTGACTCGCATGATTCCCATGCATCGCCATGCAGCCCTTACTATATAAATAACTTGCATAAAAAATCCCCGGTAGAAACACCGGGGCCCAGTATGTAAATCCCTATAAACGCAAACCGCCATCCAGTTCTATCATCCGTCCCGACAAATAGTCGTTGGCAAAAATAAAGTTGACCGTCTCGGCAAGCTGTTGCGCCTCACCAAGAGTGCCGACTGGAATGGCCTGCTGCATCCGGGTCATCGCCTCCGGCTTCATCGCGGCCGTCATATCGGTGGCGAACACCCCTGGGGCAATCCCCATCACCCGGATACCGTGGCGGGCAAGCTCCCGCCCCCAGGTCACCACCAGCGAGGCCACCCCTGCCTTGCTGGCGGCATAGTTGCTCTGACCGATATTGCCGGCACGGGCGATGGAGGAGATATTGATGATGACCCCCCCCTCCCCGCCGGTGGCCATCAATGCGGCCCCCTCGCGCCCGCACAGGAAGGTGCCGGTGAGGTTGACGTCGATGACGCTCTGCCACTGGGCCAGGCTCATCTTCTCTGCAACCTCCCCCTCTTTCACCTTGAGCAACATGCCATCGCGTAGAATGCCGGCGCAGTTGATCAACCCGTGCAACCGACCAAAGTGCGTCTTGATCGCGACAAAGGTGGTCTCGACCTCCGGTTCGCTTGCCACGTTGCAGACGAAGATGGCACACCGCCCGCCGCAGCTTTGCACCTCAGCCTGCGTCACGGCCAGATCGCTGGCATTCAGGTCGATCAACGCCAGCTTGGCCCCCTGAGCGGCAAGATTGAGCGCTATGGCCCGCCCCAGCCCCCGCCCGGCACCGGTGATAGCGATGACTTTCTGCTTGATATCCATTCTCTCTCCTTGTGATGCCAGCGGTAATGATCGTCTGAACCCATCAAACCGCAAGATGGCGCCCGGCGACCACTACCCCTCTCTGCCTTTTTCCAGATAAAGCCGGACGATACTGGAAAAATCCAGCTCACCCTCTCCGTTCGCTGCATGCAGATTAAACAGGTTGCGCGCAAGTGCTCCCATGGGCACAGCGCTGTGAGCATGCTCGGCCAGCGCCATGGCGAGCCCAAGGTCTTTCACCATCAGCCGGGTCATAAAGCCCCCCTGATAGTTGCGGGCAGCAGGTACGTTCTCCATCACCCCGGGCCAGGGGTTGTAGCGCTCCAGACTCCAGTTGTTGCCCGAGCTCTTGCCCATGATGGTGGAGAGCACTGCCGGATCCAGCCCCTCCTTCACTCCGAGCGCCAGCGCCTCGGCGGTGCCCGCCATATGGATGGCAAGCAGCATGTTGTTGCACATCTTGGCGATCTGCCCGGCGCCAAGGGGGCCCGCGTGAAACAGATTCTGCCCCATCCAGGCCAGTACAGGCTTGGCCGCATCAAAATCGGCTTGTTCGCCACCGACAATAAAGGTGAGTGAGCCTGCCACTGCGCCGGCGACCCCGCCCGAGACAGGAGCATCGATAAAGCGCAAGCCGCGTGTACGGGCAGCGCCCCCCACCTGACGGGCAGAGGCCACATCAATGGTAGAGCAGTCGATCACCAGCACACCGCCAGGCAAAGCGGTCAGCAGATCCTGCCCGCCCCGCTCACCATCACTCTCGCCCAACCAGAGGCTGCGCACATGCTCACCGGCAGGCAGCATGCTGATGACGACATCACAGCTGGTCACCGCTTCGCGGGCATCTCCTGCCGCAATGCAGCCTGCTGCAATGGCTCGCTCGACACTGTGGGCAACCAGATCAAATACCTGCACCGTATGCCCGGCCTTGGCCAGATTGGCTGCCATGGGGCCCCCCATGTTGCCCAGCCCGATAAATCCGATCCTTGTCATTCTGCCTGCTCCTTGCGTTCTTGATAGCGCCGCGGCTGTCAGACCACTGCCTATCCCTTGCGTACCAACGGGTTGTGTCCATGGGGCCAGCGATAGAATTCGTCCAGCCAATCCCCCTCGGCAGGCTGATCCTGCCAGTGGGGATCCCTGTCCTTGTCGATAAGCAGCGCCCGCACCCCTTCCACAAAATCGCCCTTGAGCACGCAGTTGACCGAGAGAGTCAGTTCGTCGGCGAATACCTCGGCAAGGGATTGACGGCGAGCCTGCCAATATTGGCGCCAGAGGATGGCACGGCTGATGGGACTGCCGGTGCGACAGCTCTCCTGCGCCTGGGCCAATGCTTTCTCTCCCGCCGTTTCGTCAAATCGGGCAGCAAACAGCCTTGCCAATACCCCCGCCAACGTTCGCCCCGCCAGCAGGTCATCGATTCTTGGTTGATGGGGCAGCAGGATGGGCGCAGGCAACTGCGCTGCGGCGCCTTTATGAAGGCCGCGCAGCAGCTGATCGACCTGCTCACGGGACTCGCAACCGGCTGACCAGTCGAGTGCCGCCAACCGGTGCAGCAAGTCGGCTCGCTCGCTGCTGGCGATGGCGTGATCCGCCAGCCCAAGGTCGATGGCATCGCTCCCGTTGAAGCGGGCGCCGGTCAGACCAAGCCAGAGCCCGAGTCGCCCCGGCATCCGGCTTAAAAACCAACTGGCCCCCACATCGGGGTAGAGGCCGATGGTCACCTCCGGCATGGCGAACAGGCTCTTCTCGGTCACCACCCGAAAATCGGCGCCGGCAAACAGTCCTATCCCACCGCCCATGCAGATGCCGTCCGCCACGCAGACAAGGGGCTTGCGGTAACAGTGGATGTGGTGGTCGAGCCGATACTCCTGCTCGAAAAAGTCGCGGGCATATTCGAACAGTTCCGATCCGCTCGCCTCCTGCTTGCGGTAATAGAAGGAGCGAATATCACCACCGGCACAGAATGCCTTCTCGCCAGCCCCCTGCAGCAGCACGCAGACGATGGCGGGATCCTGCTCCCAGCGTGTCAGCATCTGTTGCAGGATCTGGATCATTGGCAGGCTCAATGCATTGAGAGACGCAGGGCTGTCGAGAGTCAACACCCCGATCTGATGACCATCTTCGGTGGGATAACAGCTAACCTTGACCGGCTCACTCATAAACGGCTCCGTATGGATTTATTCTGTTGGGCCATATTGCCAGCGCGGTAAGCGTTTCTCCAAGAAGGCGGCCACCCCTTCACGCTGGTTGGCATCGCTAAAGAGATCGAGAAACAGCGACCGCTCAAGGGGCAAGGCTGCATCGCGCGGGCCACTGCGGCCCTGATTGATCAGGGTTTTGCAGGCGCGCAGGGCGCTCGGGCTCTGGCGCTCCACCAGATGGGCCATCTGGTGCGCGGCCTCCCACGCCTGACCGGTTTTCACCACCTCCTCCACCAGCCCCATCTCGTAGGCCAGCGAGGCACTCACCTTCTCACCGCAGAGGATCATCCGCTTGGCCCAGCCCGGCCCCACCAGCTCGGTCAGACGCTGGGTCCCCCCCGCGCAGGGCAACAGCCCCACCGAGGCTTCCGGCAGCCCCAGCAGTGCCTGCTGCTCGGCGATACGGATATCGCACGCCAGTGCCACCTCCAGCCCACCGCCCATGGCATAACCGTTGATGGCCGCAATGGTGACGCCGTGAAAACGGGCCAGCGCTTCGAATGCACGACCAAAAGCGTCGGCCACATCGCGAGCCTGTTCGACATTGCCATCGGCAAACAGCTTGAGATCGGCACCGGCGCAGAAGAACTTCTCGCCAACCCCACGGATCACCAGCGCCACCACATCGGGGCGGCTGTCGAGCTCCTCCATCATCCGCAGGAAAGCTTGCAGACTGGCAAGCGTCCAGGTATTGGCTGGCGGATGGTCAAGGGTGATGTAGGCCACGTGGCCGTGGTATTCGAGCCTGATCCTTGTCATTACATTTGTCCTTGTCAGTAGAGCAATAGCCATGATGACAGAGTTGCATGGAACCAACCTGTGACTGGCTCACAAAGCTGGCGCCCTTGAGGGGTCATCCAGCACTACATTAGCGCCAACCCCTGCTCGGCCAGCAACCGACGAGCGATGATGAGTCGCATCACCTCGTTGGTTCCCTCCAGAATGCGGTGTACCCGGGTATCGCGCAGATAGCGCTCGAGCGGATACTCGCGGATATAACCATAGCCGCCAAAGAGTTGCAGAGCCTCATCGCAGACCCGATAACCGACGTCAGTGGCAAACCGTTTGGCCATGGCACACCAGGCACTCTTGTCGGGATCCCCGCGATCCAGCTTGTCAGCGGCCTGACGCACCAGCAAACGGGCGGCAGCCAGCTCGGTCGCCATATCGGCCAGGCGAAACTGCACGCTCTGGAATTCGCTGATCGGGTGACCAAATTGCTGGCGCTGCTGCACATAGGCCAGCGCATCGTCCAGCGCCTGCTGGGCGGTGCCCACCGAGCAGGTGGCGATATTGATTCGCCCGCCATCAAGCGCCTGCATGGCGAACTTGAATCCTTCCCCCTCTTCGCCCAACCGATAGCAGGCAGGAATGCGAATCCCGTTGAAAACAACCTCCCGGGTCGGCTGGCTATTCCAGCCCATCTTCTCTTCTGCCTTACCATAACTCACGCCGAGGGTAGCGGCCGGTACCATAAAGGCAGAGATCCCCTTCGCACCTTCACCACCGGTGCGCGCCATCACCACCAGCACGTCGGTACTGCCCGCTCCCGAGATAAAGACCTTGGTTCCCTCAATGAGATAATTGTCACCCTCGCGTACCGCTCGGGTCTTGAGCGCCGCAGCATCGGAACCCGCACCCGGCTCGGTGAGGCAATAGGAGCCCAGCAGCTCGCCACTGGCCAGTTTGGGCACCCACTCCTTGGCAACCTCGGTGGGCAGCCAGCTGCCCAGCATCCAGCTCACCATGTTGTGAATGGTCAGATACGCCGTGGTCGAGGTACAGCCCATGGCAAGGCGCTCGAAGATGAGGCTTGCATCGAGGCGCGGCAACCCCAATCCGCCAAACTGCTCCGGGGTATAGAGACCGCAAAACCCGAGCTCGGCCGCCTGCTTGATCGTCGGGATCGGAAACTCATGCTCCTTGTCCCAGCGCGCGGCATTAGGTTTGAGCGCCTCATCGGCAAAGGCGACGGCCGCCGCCACATACGCCTGTTGATCATCGGTCAGGGTAAAATCCATCTTGTCGTTCGCTCCCTTGTTGCCCCGCGCTTGTTGTCCCGCGCTTTTTCCCCGCGTTAGCGCTTTATGACGCGGCGCCCAAACACTGGTCATTCGGATCTGCCACTATGGCGCTGTTGTCGTGGTAGCTGATGACGCACTCACTACCACCTCTCTATCGACACACAACAGATTAACAATTGATTTACGTTTACGCTAACGTAAACTTAAGACAGAAGTGAAGTACAAAAATGGACCGACCACTGCCAACCGTGACGCCGAGTCTACCGGTCGAGCCAACCTTCCTACCCGACTGTCATATCCGCAAGGAGAGCATGGATGCAGATGGATGAGAC
>CAMFLW010000126.1 GCA_945957575.1 uncultured Aeromonas sp.
CAGCTGCATATCACTCACACCTGTTTGCGGTATTTAATGGGTCATTGAACATGATAAACAACAGAAACAACGGCTTTACCCTGATTGAACTGGTGCTGGTGATCATAGTGCTGGGGATCCTGGCCGTCACCGCCCTGCCCCGCTTTATCAATATCAAGGATGATGCCCTGAAAAGCACGGTCTCGGCGACCGCAGGCAGCTTTGCCAGCGCAGTTCAGCTGGCTCATGCTGGCTGGGCGGTGAAAGTACAGGGGCAAGCGAACGCGCTCTACAACCTGAGCAACTTTGGCGCGCAAAATATGGATATCAATATGTATGGTTGGCCTGTTGGCTCTGACGAGGACCAAGGTCATAGAGGACTGGATGACATGCATGTAACAGGCCAGCCAGATTACATCTCCGTCAGCAGCCGAGCTGATTGTTACTTCCTGTTTAAAGACATGATGAATAGCGACTATAGCGTAGAGGAGGCAATCCTAGGCACAGAGATTCACAGCACAGCGGATTACTTGACCGATGCGGTATCTTCAAGAGTGATTGATGTAAATGGAAAACAGCATCTTAACTGCCGCTATATCCTGCGTGATTCGATTGGCCGTTTCACGACGGGTTCGGAGTATGAAAACGGCCTCGGCTTTGAATACAACAGCGTTACCGGTGCCGTGACCCGCAATTTTCAATGAGTGAATCATCGCGGCCGGCATGACGTTCCGTCGTTTGCTCCTCATCATAACGAACCGGCGTACAGCTGCGCCGGTTCTCCTGAGTGAGTCTCAACTCTTCACACCACTCGTCATAATGGGTCAGCCGACGTAGCCCCTCTTTTATCGGCACTCCCTGCTGCAGTTTAAAAACAAGCCAGAGAACATCCTGACAGAGCGGAGACAGTGAACAAGTCATCGCGATGCGACGCCGCAAACATCGATAAAAAAACCGGTCAGCATTGCTGACCGGTTTTTCTCATCTTGACTCGATAGCCTTAGAGGCTCTTGAGCTTCTCTTCCGGCAAAGCCAGCTCGTCGTTGTGGTTGACGCCGATGCCGCGCTCCAGCACATGGCGAGCGATGGCATGAGCCTCTTCCAGCGAATGCATGCTGTAGGTACCACACTGATACTCGTTCAGCTCGGGGATCTTGCCCTGCTCCTGCACGGTCAGCACGTCGCTCATGGCGGCTTGCCAGGCGGCACCGACACGGGCCTCGTCCGGCGCACCGATCAGGCTCATGTAGAAGCCGGTACGGCAGCCCATGGGGGAGATATCGATGATCTCCACGCCGTTGCCGTTCAGGTGATCACGCATAAAACCGGCGAACAGGTGCTCCAGCGTATGGATACCGCGCTCGGAGAGGATCTCCTTGTTCGGTACGCAGAAACGCAGGTCGAACACGGTAATGGTGTCTTTGTTCGGGGTCTGCATGGTTTTGGCCACACGCACCGCTGGCGCTTCCATACGGGTGTGGTCAACGGTAAAACTGTCCAATAACGGCATTTCTGACTCCTGATTTGGTTACCAGAACCAGCCCCCGCGGGAGAGCTGATCCTTGCATTGACGGTACTGGGCGCCGTAGCGCTGGGCGCGAGCCTCTACCTTGCGCGAGGTCTTCATCAACCACCCCTTGCTGCGATAGCTGCCACGCCGATAGCCACCCCACCCTTCGTGATAGTTGAGGTACTGGCCATAGGCATCCCACTTGGAGGTGCCATTGAGCCGCTGGGCCTTGTTAGTGTACCAACCCATAAAATCGATGGCGTCGGCAAAGTCATCGCGGTCACTCCAGCTGTTGCCGGTTTCCCGCTGGTAATCCGCCCAGGTTTCATCTTTGACCTGAGCATAACCATAAGCCGAACTGGCCCGCCCGGTCGGGATGAAGAGGAAATACTGCATCGGCGGCTGGGCATCATGGACGAAGGAGGACTCCTGATACATCATGGCCATCACCACATGGATCGGCGTCCCCCACTTCTCGTTCATCTTGAGCGCGGCCTTGTGCCACTCCGGCTTTTCGCGAAAAATCTGGCACAGATTTTCCGGCTGAGCAGGTGGACGGGTACTGCAAGCAGTCAGGCCCGCCAACAGGCTGGCCATCACCACAAAACGCATCCCCCCCATCAAGTGAGGCAGTGCTTCACGCCTCTGGTCAGGTAAAGAGATAGCCAAGGTCAGATCGCGTCTTCGTTCTCTTCGCCGGTACGGATGCGGATAACACGCTCCACCTCGCAGACGAAGATCTTGCCGTCACCAATCTTGCCGGTGCGGGCGGTGTTCTGGATCGCTTCCAGACAGGCATCGAGATCCTCGTCCTGCACCACCAGCTCCACCTTCACTTTCGGCAGGAAGTCGACCATATATTCGGCACCGCGATAGAGCTCGGTATGGCCCTTCTGGCGACCGAAGCCTTTGACTTCGGATACTGTCATGCCGTTGATGCCGATCTCGGCCAGGGCCTCGCGCACATCGTCCAGCTTGAACGGTTTGATGATGGCTTCAATCTTCTTCATGGTGACTCCTTACCAGTTCTGTTTGCCAAACCCGGATGTAATGGGGTAACGGCGATCCTTACCAAAGTTGCGGGCCGTGATGCGGGGCCCAACCGCCGCCTGACGGCGCTTGTATTCGTTGAGATCCACCAGGCGGATCACCTTGCGTACCACCGCTTCCTCGAAGCCTTCTGCCACCATATCTGCCACAGAGGCATCTTCTTCCACGTAGCGCTTGAGAATGGCATCGAGGATGTCATAGGGTGGCAGACTGTCCTGATCCACCTGATCCGGCGCCAGCTCTGCTGAAGGCGGGCGGTCGATAACCCGCTGCGGGATCACATAGTTGACCGAGTTGCGATATTCGCACAACTTGAAGACCAGCGTCTTGGGCACATCTTTCAGCACATCGAAACCACCCGCCATGTCGCCGTAAAGAGTCGCATAGCCGACCGCCATCTCGCTCTTGTTGCCGGTGGTCAGCACGATGCGACGACGCTTGTTGGAGAGCGCCATCAACAGCACTCCACGGCAGCGGGCCTGCAGGTTCTCTTCGGTAGTATCGCGGGCAGTGCCTGCAAACAGCGGCGCCAGCTGGGTCATAAACCCTTCGAACATCGGCTCGATAGAGATGATGTTGAACTCCACCCCCATCCGCTCGGCCTGCTCCTTGGCATCCTCCACGCTCATCTGGGCCGTGTAGCGGAACGGCATCATCACCGCCTGCACCTTGTCGGCGCCGATGGCATCGGCCGCAATGGCCAGCGTCAGCGCCGAGTCGATGCCGCCGGAGAGACCCAGTACCGCCCCGTGGAAACCGTTCTTGGTGACATAGTCGCGCACCGCCAACACCAGTGCCTGATAGGTCTCTGCCAACGGCTCCAGCGGTGCTGCTGGCTCCCGCTCTTTCACCGGCTGCCCATCGGCAAAGCGTACCAGCGCCAGCTCTTCGGCAAACGGGGCCAGTTTGTGGGTCAGTTCGCCCTGGCTGTTGAACACCTTGGAGCAGCCGTCGAAAATCAGCTCATCCTGACCGCATACCTGATTCAGGTAAACCAGCGGCAGGCCGCTCTGATCGCAGCGTTCAGTCATCAGTTCGCGGCGGATCCAGGGTTTCTCCTGATCATAGGGCGACGCATTGATGGTGAGCAGCAGCTCGGCCCCTGCCGCCTTGGCGGCCAGCGCCGGGCCCGGCTGCCAGAGGTCTTCGCAGATGAGTAGACCCAGCTGGTGACCACGAAAGGGAACCACACAGGTCTCTGTCGCGGCGGTGAAGTAGCGCTTCTCGTCGAATACCCCGTAGTTGGGCAGGTCCTGCTTGAAGTAACGGGCAATCAGCTTGCCTCGCTCATAGAGGGAGGCTGCGTTATAGAGCGCCTCACCTTCACGCCAGGGATGCCCGACCAAAATGGCGCAGTTACCCTGCCATTCGGCAATGCGAGCCAGCGCGGTATCGACCCGGATCATCAGATCGACACGCAGCAACAGATCTTCCGGTGGATAGCCGGTCAGGGCCAGCTCGGAGCAGACCAGCAGATCAGCACCTTGCTGCTCGGCCTGAGCCGCCGCAGCGAGCACTTTGTCAGTGTTATCTTCGATGGCGCCTACCGTCAGATTCAACTGGGCAAGCATCAGAGAGAGGGCTTTTGCCATGGCGATGCATCTTGAATTCGAAAATGATGGGGAATGATAAAGAAAAGGCGCTGGCTGTGCCAGCGCCCATGGCTTAACGGGTACAAGTCAGATTGGTTGCATTGGTCACTCCGTTGTCCACCAGCAGGGAACAAGGGCCACTCAATACTTGGTTGTTTGGCTGAGGCGTCATCTGTACGCTGAAAGAAGATGGCTGCAACATAAAGGTGGTGCTGCCCTGGTTGGTGTATGAGAGATTGATGACCAACGTTGAATTCTCAGGCGCTTCACACAGATATGCTGCCGGTTGATTATTCGCCTGTGGGTAATCAATACGGCAAGTCGCACCAGAGTTTGGTGTGCTGATGCTCAAATTGCTGAAAGAATTTTTGCCACATGCCTCGGGGGGAGGATTATTGTTCCCCTTGCCACGCTCCAAACATTGAATTCGCCCGCTCACCTTGATGGTTGGCACTGTCTGCAGCGCCGCATCAACCTTGACCAGCATATCTGCCGTCAATGCCAGTGACTGGTCTCTGGGGGAGATCAAGGATGCAGTGATCCCAGAGTTCCCCTGATAAGCAGTGACTCGTACGATCACGTCGCGCAGGACCTGATTGCTATCTTTGGTCGACTTCTTCGCCGTCATATAGCCTCGGCTATAACTACCGAAGTAGTAGTTATTGAGATCAACCACGGTTTTGACCGCTTCATTGGTCACAGCAACATAATCGGTGGCATTACCTGTGAGTAGAGTCAACGGGCCCATTGACCACTCTGCCAACATGGTCAGGTTGATATCCTGAAAAGGGATTTTGGTTAGATAGTCGACTGAACTGGTATCGATGTTGGCTAAATAGACGGGGTCAAGCACATCCACATAGATACCTCGAGCAATAAGCTGCGCCGTCCCGGTGTTCACAGTGATCCCGGTCGCGGTATCCCCCCCGGCTTCTGCGTTGGTGGCCAGCCAGGTTGAAAAATCGGTGATAGTCGGCAAGGTGGCAGAGGCCCCTTTTACCCACCTCAGAGTCGATTTTTGCCAATCAATATAGGTCTTGACCACATACTTGATGTACTTCTGATAACTGGCCTGATTTGCTGGCTTGGCCAAAAAATCAGCGGTAGTTACAACTACTTTGACCAAATTCCAGTCAGGCAATGGACGGTAATAACCATCCAGCCGGACAAAACGACACGCATCCACATATTTACCATTGGTCACCGCATTCAGAGAGCTGTTGTAACGAACTCTGGATGTGTTCAATGGGGCATAGAAATTACTAAAACTCGACCCGCTGCCATCGAAATGGTCCTTACAGCAGCTAGTGCATAGGGCCGGCTGGCCATTGATACTGCTATCCAGAGACCCCGTGGGTTTGCTCTGCATCGCACCTGCTTTCCAATAGAGTTGGTTGCTCGCCGAGTTGTAGACCTGGCCAGGCAGATAAGAGCTCAGGTTGTTATCGAAGCTACAAGAACAAGAGACGGATGCCATATCTTGCAAGACTTGCTGGGTACTGCCACCGACTTCAGGCTTGTATGTGACGGTTTCAAATTGCACCAACTTTCCAACCTGACCATCTTTGGAGGTGACGGTAGGTAAGGGCTTGCTGGTCTCCTGCTTGTTGCCATCTCCCAATTCGACAGAGATAACATCTGGCGCCACGCCAGGGGTGTAATTAACTTTTGGCCCCTGTCGGGTTGTATCCAATCCACCATCAAGCTGCGCCGAGCTTAGAGACTCTATTGGTGAAACATTGCCTGCCAGTTGTAAGGTTTGAACGTGTCCTTCGCTATCGGTCCAGCTAACGCTGACGGTAATTGCCTTGCGTCCCGGATAGCTGAGACGATAACCAACTGGCGCTGTATTTTGCCAGTTAGAGCCATTCAAATACTGGTTGGTCACCGTCCAGGTCAGGGAGTAAGGATCCCCCGACATGGTCACTGCAGCACTTGCCGATGAGATCTGGTTGTAAGCCGTCAGTGGTGCTGTTGCGGTAACCACACTATTGAAATTGCGAAACTCATCAAGCTTGGACTCAGCCAGACGCATCGCAGTCTCATAACGGCGACCATCTTGCGACATGATCAACCCTGACTTAGACATTGCAACCAGTCCAACTATCCCCACCCCCAGCACAACCAGAGTGATGAGGATCTCAAGCAGGCCAAATCCTTTTTGCCTATTCATCGTCATCTCCCTCTACCAATCCCGCCAGCTACCAGGCACCTGATTAACGACCTGAAAAGAGGCGCCATTCGATATATTGCTCAAAACTCCGGCATCGTACTTGGCATCATAGGTACCATTGGCATTACCCAGTTGATAGTTGGCAACCATAGCGCCGTTTACGATGGCGCCACCCGTCAACTTCACATCCGTTGCTGCAGAAGCTGGATTTGATGAGTAAGCGAACACGAGGCCATACAGAACGGTATTACCGTTCACTGCCAAATTGCCATTACGCACGATCAGAATGACCGGTGCTGTCGCAGAGCCAACATTCGCAGAAGGCTTGCAATCACCATCCACTATGACAAGACCCGTTGAGGTCGGGCCAAGGCTGCTGCAATCGGTCAACTTTTGGGTCGCTCGAGCCTCCAGATTTGACCAACCGGTCGCATCATCCTTTTCATTAAATAGATACCAGACCAAATCAGTCGGGAAAGCCGTATCGTTGTCCTTGATATCTGACTGTTTATCCCCTTTCTGGCTGATATTGGCAGAGCACCCTCCGTTATAATCACCCTGATGACAGGTTTGCCCCGTACCAGTTATGAGGTCGACATTACCATTGGTCCAGACCGACAGAGGAACGCCAAGACCCCCACCATTTGGGTTAGCCACAATAGTAAAATTGCCTCCCACCGCCATCCCACCCGCCACTGTCAAGGGGGCCGCAGGGGTGCCGGCCAACACACTGAACCGAACGACTTTGGTTTCTACTACCGCTTGGGCCTGAGCATTGCTTAACGTCGCCAGAGACCGCACTATGACGGGGGTCACCGCCACAGACCCCACCGTAATAGCGGCATCGTCAACAGATGACAATGTGTAGCTCCCCGTCGTTAAAGTGGTTGTTGCCCCGCTGGTACGCCAGGTGGGATCCAGAGTCAGCCGCCCAAGTCCATCAGCCAGGCCCACCTCAGCCATCGCCATCGCTTGTCGATAGAGCACCTCATTGAGCGTTACCCGCCGATCTGCAACCAGCATCTTGCCAACCAGCAGCGAGATACCGAGCAGGATCAACACCAGCAATAGAGTGATGGTAAAGGTGGTAAAACCGGACTGTCGTTTCATCTCAGTACCCGTCGTTACGCAATTTAATATCGCGCTGCAGAGTCAAGGTCAGCGCAGGCGCCGCTTTGAAACGACCGCTCACCATCAGTTGCAGCGCTCGTGCCCCACTGCCCTGACTGCTCGGCAACAGTTTCAGCGT
>CAMFLW010000127.1 GCA_945957575.1 uncultured Aeromonas sp.
TCGGGTAGATGCACCACTTGTCACCGGTCTGGTGGTGGTGGGCAAACTTGATGCGGTAGATAACCGGATCACGCATCACCATGAAGGGAGAAGCCATGTCGATCTTGGCGCGCAGGCAGACAGAGCCCTCGGCAAACTCGCCGTTCTTCATCTTCTCGAACAGGGCCAGGTTCTCTGCCACGCTGCGGTCACGGAACGGGCTATTCTTGCCCGGCTCGGTCAGGGTGCCGCGGTACTCGCGCATCTGCTCGGGGGAGAGCTCGTCCACATAGGCCAGACCCTTTTCGATCAGCTCAACGGCGTAGCCGTGCAGCTTGTCGAAATAGTCGGAGGAGTAGCAGATCTCGCCGTTCCACTGGAAGCCGAGCCACTGCACGTCCTGCTTGATGGACTCTACGTACTCGATATCTTCCTTCACCGGGTTGGTGTCATCGAAACGCAGGTTGCACTGGCCCTGATAGTCGCGGGCGATGCCGAAGTTCAGGCAGATGGATTTGGCGTGGCCGATATGGAGATAACCGTTCGGCTCGGGCGGAAAACGGGTATGCACGCTGCTGTGCTTACCGCTGGCCAGATCTTCATCAATGATCTGACGAATAAAGTTAGTTGGGCTGTTCGCCTGACTCATGGCTCACCTCAAAAAAGCGTCACTGGCGGAAGTTGTGCCGGCTGGCACCCTCATCCCCCCGCCGTCAAGCCGGATATGATCCCTCATTACGCGCCCTGCCTCAACCTGAATTTGGCACTTCCGGGCCTTTTCCCGGCCATAGCGCCACTAAAAACGGGAGGGGTTGACACATTACGCACCAAATGCATAAAAAAGCCCCGCACAAGGCGGGGCTGAAAGTGATGAAAAACACAAAACAGACAATTACACACAACAAAGGCTCACACGCACAGTCAACCTTTCCCAAACCCGATTAGCCATCGCCCTTGGGAAAGGCGGGTCTTGCGACCCACCTGATGTTAACGGTTGACTGCTATCAGTTCAGTTCGGTGACGCGGCTGGTGCGCTTGCCATCGAAGCTGGTGGTACGCAGGTAGACCTTGCCATTCACGCTCGGCTTGGCAGCGGCGTCATAGGCACTCCAGTTGGTACCGTCCAGGCTGTACTGGATGGGCAGACCCGGCAGATCCACGTTCGCTTCCAGCACACCGTTCACTACCTTGGCACCCGGTACGGAGAGGCGGTATTCAACACCGGCCTGATCCAGTTTCGGCAGCACGCGCTGACCCAGTACGTTGGCGAACTGGTTCCACTCTTTGTTGAGGGTGGCCTTGTTAACGAACTTGGTCTCGCCGGAGAACTCGCGGTTCTTCACGTAATCCAGCTCGAAGCCACCTTTGTGCCAGGCACGCTCAGCCACAGAGAAGATACGCGGGTAGACCATGTACTCATACTGAGCATCGGTACGCACGGTTTCACTCCACTGCTGACCGGAGATACCCTTGAACTTGACCGGATCCTGGTCACCCTTAGCCACGAAGGCGTTACCGTCGCGGTCAACCGAGGTCTCGGCGTTCTGCGGCAGGTTTTCCGGGGCGAAGGCAAACACCTTGCGAGTGTCGTTGAAACGGGTTGCCCAGTAGTAGCCACGCTCAGCCGGGTGTACTTCATTCGGGAAGTCGAAGTAGAGGTAATCCGGGTTGGAGAGCACCACTTCGTAACCCTTGTGCGCCCACTTCATCGCTTCGTTGAAACCACCCCAGTAGAGGGTTTCCCAGAAGTTGACACGGGTTTTGTCGGTGGCGAAGTCCTTGGCACCGCTGGCGTACTTCAGACCATCTTCCCACGCCTGCAGGGTAGAGAAGCCGCGGTCTTTGACCATTTGGCCCACTTCCTTGGCGAAGTAAACCGGCAGCTCGCCCACTTCCTTGATCTTGCCATCGTCGATCATCTTCTGGCACATCGGGGACTTGCCAAACGGCTTGTCCTGCTTGCTGGAGTCGACGTTGCCTTTCCAGGCGACCAGCTCCTCTTTCTTGGTGACGGCCGGATCCTGATAGCCACCGCCCTGCATGATGTTCTTCGCTTCGTCACCACCGTAGTGCCATGCGGTCAGCGGCTGACCGGCGGCCTGGTGCATCTGGGCAACTTCATCCATCACCTTGGCAACGAAGGTGGCAGCACCCGGCTGGCAAGGGTTGATGAAGGACATCTTGTCGTAGAACTGGACCGAGGTGACGTTGGAGGTGTCAGCCGGGTCAGTCAGACGGAACTGGTTGGCTTCCGCTTCTTTGCCTTCCGCCATCAGACGCTTGTAGCGCGCTTCCATGGAGACCACGGCGGCACGAGCGTGGGCCGGCATGTTGATCTCGGGGATCACAGTCACACCATGCGCCTTGGCGTAGCGAACCAGATCCACGTAGTCAGACTTGCTGTAGAAGCCGGAGCCCTGATTGTCGCTGGTCGGGCCAGAGCCCAGTTGCGGCATCAGGCACTTGGTTTCGGACTCGTCGTGGCAACGCTGGCTACCGACCTGGGTCAGCTCCGGCAGACCCGGGATCTCCAGACGCCAGCCTTCATCGTTGGTCAGGCCGAGGTGCAGCACGTTGAGCTTCATGGCAGACATCTGGTCAACCAGCTTCTTCATGGTCTCCAGGCTACGGAAGTGACGGGCCACGTCGGTCTGCATACCGCGGTACTCAAAGCGCGGCGCATCCTCGACGGTCATCGGGCTGACCATCTTGTCGTTGACGCCCAGCAGCGAGATCAGGGATTGTGCCCCCCAGAAGGCCCCTGCAATATCGTGCCCCTGGATCACGGTGCCCTTCTGGCCGATGGTCATGTCATAACCTTCAACCTGCTTGAACTTGCTACCAAGCTTGATAGTGACCGGGTAGCCGGTGTCGGAGAGGGTAACACCCAGCTTGGTCAACTGCGCTTTCAGGGCCTCGGCGCGATCGGTCGGCAGATCCAGGGCATTGAGCTTGATAGTGGAGAAGTCGACCTGCGGACCGGCCTGGACCACCTGCTTCATCGGGGTCGGCAGGATCTGGTTGTCGATCTTGCCCGCTGGCAGCAGGGTGCTGGTCTGGTTGGCCGCGAAACGGGTTTCGCTGTTCATCAGGATGTTCTTGTCATCCTTGGTGCGCTTCCAACCATCGGCTGGCATCGGCTTCTCGTAGGTGCTGGCATCATTGATGTTGCTCATGCTGGCCAGTACTTTCGGCTCGGCACCTTCGCTGGCGACATACCAGTTCGGCATGATGTCAGATTCGAACAGTACCCAGTATTCCACCACCAGCGGCACTTCGACCGTGGCATCCTTGGCAAAGCCCTGGAACTTCTCGGTTGGCGTCAAACGATAGAGATCGCCGGTCAGATGAGTGATGGTGAACTGGTCGTTATCCACACGCTGGATGCGGCGAATGGAAGAGACGTAGATGCTCCAGTCTTTGGAGGTCACGTCAGCACCTGTGTTGGTCAGGTGCAGCTTGGCCACACCACAGCTCGCCCACTCGGAACCGAGCGCCTGGCAATCAAGGCCGGCACCGGCACCATCGTTGGTGACCACTTCATACTTGACCACCAGGTTGTTGGCGAGGGAGTCGACCACGGCCTGCTTGGCGGCATCGGCTGCCTGGACCTGGCTGACGAAAACGGTAGACATGGCAATGGCTAACAGAGAATGTTTCAAGTTCATAACTGCTGCTCTCATTTGAAGTAAAGGTTGGATTTTCTTGGCTTTTTTATATTGGGCCCCTGAGCGGGGCCCTTAGTTATGTCAACAATGGACTTAGACTTGAGGTGAGCGAGTCGCTCGATTAACGCAGGGCTTTCATCTCACCGGCGATGATTTCGGCCAATGGGCCCAGAATCACCTGCAGGTTCTGCTCACCGAGTTTGACCACACCAGCCGCACCCAGGGCTTTCAGCTTGCGCTCATCAACGATGCTGCGGTCTTTCAGGGTCAGACGCAGACGGGTGATGCAGGCATCGATGGAGACCAGGTTGTCCTGACCCCCCAGCACTTCCAGGTACTGCTTGGCCAGCTCGGTACGGTTGGTTGATTGAGCCACTGCCGGAGCAGCCTCTTCGTCATCTTCACGACCCGGGGTTTTCAGGTTCAGCTTGGCAATCACTACGCGGAACACGGTGTAGTAGAGGCCGAAGAAGACCAGACCCTGAGGGATCAGCATGTACCAGTTGGTCGCCAGCGGGTTACGGCTGGAGAGCACCATATCCACCAAGCCGGCACTGAAGCCGAAACCGGCCATCCAGTGCATGGAGGCAGCGATGAACACGGAGATACCGGTCAGCACGGCGTGGATGACATACAGTACCGGCGCCACGAACATGAAGGAGAATTCGAGCGGCTCGGTCACACCGGTGAAGAAGGAGGCAAAGGCAGCTGCGATCATGATGGAAGCAACTTTCTCTTTGTTCTCTTTCTTGGCGGAGTGATAGATGGCCAGCGCTGCGCCCGGCAGACCAAACATCATGATGGGGAAGAAGCCAGCCTGGTACATACCGACCACGCCTTTCACCTGCTCCAGGCTCTTGCCAGCGGCCAGCGCGGCATCGATGGTAGCCTGACCACCCAGGAAGTTCGGGATGTCGTTGATACCGGCCACGTTGAACCAGAACACAGAGTTCAGAGCATGGTGCAAACCGATCGGGATCAGCAGACGGTTGAAGAAGGCGTAGATACCGGCACCGGTAGAGCCCAGGCTCACGATGGACTCACCGAAAGAGACCAGACCACCGTAGATTGCCGGCCATACTGCCATCAGGATGAAGGAGACAACGATCATCACGACAGAGGTTACGATCGGTACCAGACGACGACCGGAGAAGAAAGAGAGAGCCTTGTGCAGCTCGACGCTGCTAAAGCGGTTGTACAGCTCGGCAGCGATAACACCACACAGGATACCAACGAACTGGTTGCTGATCTTGGCAAACGCGACTGGCACTTCTTCCAGCGGGATGCTCTTGATCTGGGCCACAGCGCCTGGGCTCAGCAGGGTGGTGACGACCAGGAAGCCGACCAGACCTGCCAGGGCAGCAGAACCGTCTTTATCCTTGGACATACCGTAAGCGACACCGACTGCGAACAGTACGGACATGTTGTCGATAATGGCGGCACCCGCTTTAATCAGGAAGGCAGCCAGCGCACTGTCACCACCCCAACCATTCGGGTCAATCCAGTAGCCAACCCCCATCAGGATCGCTGCGGCAGGCAATACCGCTACCGGCACCATCAGGGCACGGCCGATCTTTTGCAAATAACCGAGAATGTTCACGGTTCCTCTCCTTAGTTAATGTTTTTCTAGAAATTAAGTGCTTATCACGTTTGACGCATAAGCCATCAAGGCTTGATTGGCAGTCTAGGGCTTTTATTTCGCTGCGCAAATTAATAAACCGATAATCGTGATCTTTATCACCCTAACAAGATAAAGGTGGTGGATAGATGTGGCTTAGTTCGCAATCTTTATTTACGCTATAAAACAACTTAAATCCATCTTAGCCAATTGCCGCAGCCAAATCGGTCGCGACTCGAAATAGAGGTATTCATATGCGCCTTATTCCGTTGAAGTCTGCCAGCCAAGTAGGCCTGTGGTCTGCTCGTTATATCGTTGACCGTATCAATGCGTTCAAGCCGACTGCAGACCGCCCCTTCGTACTGGGCCTGCCTACCGGTGGCACCCCGCTCAATACCTACAAGCGCCTGATCGAGTTGCATAAAGCCGGTGAAGTGAGCTTCCAGAACGTGGTCACCTTCAACATGGACGAGTACGTCAGCCTGCCGGAAGATCACCCCGAGAGCTATCACAGCTTCATGCACAACAACTTCTTCAGCCACATCGACATTCGCCCCGAGAACATCAACATCCTCAACGGGAATGCCGACGATCTGGTGGCCGAGTGCAAGCGCTACGAAGACAAAATCAAGTCCTACGGCAAGATCCACCTGTTCATGGGCGGCGTCGGCAATGACGGCCATATCGCGTTCAACGAGCCGGCCTCTTCCCTCTCCTCCCGCACCCGGGTCAAGACCCTGACCGAAGATACCCGTATCGCCAACTCCCGCTTCTTCGGTGGCGACATGGAGCAGGTGCCCAAGCTGGCGCTGACCGTGGGTGTCGGCACCCTGATGGATGCGGAAGAGATCATGATCCTGGTGACCGGCCACGGCAAAGCACTGGCTCTGCAGGCCGCCGTGGAAGGCAGCGTCAACCACATGTGGACCATCTCCACCCTGCAACTGCATCCGAAGGGAATGATGGTGTGTGACGAGCCCTCCACCATGGAGCTCAAGGTCAAGACCGTTCGCTACTTCCAGCAGTTGGAAGCCGCCAACATCGGCCGTCTGTAAGGAGCGCCCATGTACGCATTGACCAACTGCACTCTCTATACCGGCAGCTGTGTGCTGACCGGTTACGGGGTGCTTATCGAGGGCGACAAAATTGTCGCCATCTCCCGCGAGGCCGAATTGCCTGCGAATATCGCGCAGCTTGACCTCAAAGGCGCCAATCTGACCGCCGGTTTCATCGACGTGCAGCTCAACGGCTGTGGCGGCGTGATGTTCAATACCGAGATCACCACCGAAACCCTGGCCACCATGCAGGCGGCCAACCTGAAATCCGGTACCACCAGCTTCCTGCCGACCCTGATCACCAGTCCGGATGCGGACATGAAGCAGGCCGTCGCCGTCACCCGTGACTACATGGCCGCCCACCCCAACGAGGTGCTGGGAGTCCATCTGGAAGGGCCTTACACCAACCTAAAGCGCAAGGGGATTCACCCTGCCGCGCAAATCCGCCAGCCAGCGGACGAGATGATCGACTTCTTCTGTGCCAACGCGGATGCCATCGCCAAGATCACCCTGGCTCCGGAGCGCAACGAGCCAGCTCATATCCGCCGTCTGGTGGAAGCAGGCATTCTGGTCTCGGCCGGTCACACTGCTGCCAGTTACGATCAGGCAATGGCCGGGTTCGATCACGGGATCCGCTTTGCGACTCACCTCTACAACGCCATGACCCCGACCCTCAACGGTCGCGAGCCGGGCGTGGTGGGCGCCATCTATGATCGCAAGGATGTCTACGCCGGCGTCATCGTCGATGGCCACCACGTACACTGGGCCAACGTGCGTCTGGCGCACAAGATCCTTGGTGAGCGACTGGTGCTGGTTACCGATGCCACTGCCGCCGCTGGGGCACCGGAAGGGTTTGAGAAATTTGATTTTTGTGGCACCACCGTCTTTTTGCGCGATGGCCAGTGCATTGACGAAAATGGTACACTCGGCGGTTCCTCCCTCACCATGATTGAAGGGGTGGAGAATCTGGTCAAGCAGGTCGGATTACCGCTCGATGAAGCACTGAGAATGGCCAGCCTCTATCCCGCGCGCGCCATTGGATGGGACTCACGTCTCGGTAGTATCCAGGTCGGTAAAGTAGCCAACCTCACTGTCTTCGATCAGGACTTCACGGTCCGCGGGACCGTGGTTAACGGACACTACACACAACAGTGACATCATGACTGGCGGACAAATAGCAAACGTAGA
>CAMFLW010000128.1 GCA_945957575.1 uncultured Aeromonas sp.
CCAGCTGGGCCAGCAGCAGATCAGGCTCGGTATCCTTGAGCAGGTAGCCATCGGCACCGGCCTTGAGCAAAGCCACCACATCCTGACGGGCATCGGAGACGGTGAGGATCACCACCCGGGAGGTGATCTCTTCGGCCCGCAGCGCCTTGAGGGTATCGAGGCCGGAGAGCCCCTTCATGTTGAGGTCGAGCAGGATCAGATCCGGCTCGGACTCTTTGGCCAGCGCCACGGCATCTGTGCCGTTGGAGGCTTCACCGGTCACCTCCATGTTCTCTTCCAGAGCCAGCAACTGCACAATCCCTTTGCGCATGAGGGGATGGTCATCTACGACCAGAACTGTGTATTTCATCTCGTCCATCAGGCGTCTCTCGCTAGACTGGTGGGAAAGGTCAGATGCACGCAGGTGCCTTGTGGTTGCTGCTCGTTGATGGTCAGCAGACCGTGCAGTTTGCTGGCGCGCTCGTTCATGATACTCAACCCGTAATGGTTGATCGCCGAGCTGGCGAGTCCGATCCCGACACCGTCATCTGAAATCTGAACCTCAATGTTACCACTGGCGAGGGTCTCACAGCTAACATCAATCACTTGCGCGTTGGCATGTTTGATGGCATTGAGCACTGCCTCACGGATCAACTGCAAAATGTGGATATGCTGGCCCGCCTCCAGGTCGTTGTCGGCCAGTCCGTAATGGAACCGGATTTCGGCCTGGGTCTGAGGCTGCAGTTGATCAAGCATGACGCGGATCGCTTCCCCCAGATTGGCATCGCCAATGGTGAGACGGAAGGTACCGAGCAGTTCGCGCAACTGGGTATAGGCATTGCTAAGCCCCTCGTCGATCTGCTGCATCGCCTCCTGCGCCTTGTCATGCTGCCCCTTGGCGTAAGAGCGCTTGAGCAGGGTGGACTGGATCTTGAGATAGGAGAGGGCTTGCGCCAGCGAGTCGTGCAGCTCGCGGGCGATCACCGCCCGCTCCTCCATCAGCAGCAGTCGCTGCTGTTGCAGCAGGGTCTGGTCTTTGTGCAGCACCTGAGCCAGCAGCATGGTGAAGTTTTTAATCAACCGCTCATCGATGGGGTGCTGGCTGATGATGTCGAGGCGGCCGAACTCCTGCTCATCCATCTGCAGATAAAAGCTGGCGACCGCATCGAGATCGCCGGGCCAGCCGGTGCGCCCCGAGATGTAGACCGGCATGGCGTTGTGCTCGAAGCGGGTCAGCCGGATATGGTCGATATGCTGGTGGGCGGCGGCGCGGTCCAGCAATTTGATGAGGGTGCGGGTGCTGAGCGGAGCGGCGTGCAGCTTTTGGGCGGTCGAGTAGAGAAACGAGAGGGTGTCGTTGGCCTGCTGCAGCTTGGCGGTTTTCTCTTCCACCTTGTTCTCAAGCTCCCGATAGAGCTTGCCCAATTCGTCGGCCATGGTGACGAAGGCGCGCGACAGCTCCCCCAGCTCATTTTCGCCGTGGGTGGGCAGCTGGAGGTCGAAGTCCTGCCGCTGGATCTGGCGGGCACAGTAGACCAGCTGGTTGAGGGGGGCGACCACCTGCTGACGGGTGAAGCGGACCGTGAACCAGGCGATGGTGATAATGGCCAGCAGCCCGAGTCCCTCTGCCAGAGCCAGCATTCGCACCTTGAATTCCACGTGGTATTGCATTTGATTGACGAAATTGTCGATGGCCGCCACAAACTGCTCGGTGTTATCGGTGTAACGTCTGGGGGTGCGTTCCTCGATATGCTGGCGCATGACCTGCCACTGGTCGAGCACCTCGCCATAGGTACGACGTAGGGAGGCGGGTGTGATCCAGCGCTGGGTCTCTTGCAGCTCTTCGGCATGCAGAGTCTCTTCAAACTGGGAGAGGCGCCCCAACACGCTATCACCCCGCTCGATCTCGTAGGCCATCCGGTAGGCCTGCATCCGCAGCGAACCGGAGAGGTTGATCGCCTTGGCATCGGGGACCGAGTAGAAGAGGGTGATCATGGCTACCAACGCGATCAGGCTGGCCATAAAGAGGATCAACACCATGGCGCGGCCAATGGCACTGCTGACCGAATGGACCCTGAACCGTTTTCCCATATTGATGCGCACCTCTGGATAATGACAAGAACCCTGCAAGATGCGTGGGAGTGTACTGCAACTTGTGTTAGCATCGAAAAACTAGATGAACTCCGAGCTGTTTTGCCTAAGTCCTAGCGATAGGGGAAAACCAGCCGTCAGCCGACAGTTGAACATAATCGTCGAGCTGTAAGGGTCAGGAAAGAAATGCCCTGGCCTCCCGTATTTGGAAAGGTGTTTATGTTGCCACTTGAAGATGGTTTTTCCCGTCGTTTTTACTATTTGCGCCTGTCGGTCACCGATGTGTGCAATTTTCGCTGCACCTATTGTTTGCCTGACGGTTATCGCCCGCCAGCAAGCCACAAAGAGGAGCGGATCCCCTTTCTCTCGGTTGACGAGATCCGCCGCGTGGTCAGCGGTTTTGCCGCCATGGGCACCCGCAAGGTGCGCATCACGGGGGGCGAGCCCTCCCTGCGTCGTGACTTCACCGAGATAGTCAATGTGATTGCCACTACCCCGGGGATCGAGAAGGTCGCCATGACCACCAACGGTTACCGTCTCAAGGAGCGGGCCCGTGAGTGGTTTGATGCCGGACTCAACGCGCTGAATGTCAGTGTCGACAGTCTCGACCCGCGCCAGTTTCACCAGATAACCGGTGAAAACAAGCTGGCCGAGGTGATGGAGGGGATCGAAACGGCACTGGCCGCCGGTTTCAAATCGGTGAAGATCAATGCGGTGCTGCTCAAGGGGCTCAACGACTACCAACTCGATGCCTTTCTGGGCTGGATCAGGCATAAACCCATCGAGCTGCGCTTTATCGAGCTGATGCAGACCGGCGAGATGGATACCCTGTTTCGTGACCACCATGTCAGTGGTGAGCTGATCAAGCAGCGCTTGCTGGAGAGTGGGTGGGTGCAACAGTTGCGAGGCCTGGATGATGGCCCGGCCCAGGTGTTCTCGCACCCCGATTCGCAAGGTGGCGTGGGTCTCATCATGCCCTACAGCAAGGATTTCTGTGCCGGTTGCAACCGGCTGCGGGTCTCCTCGAAGGGGAAGCTTCACCTCTGTCTGTTTGGCGATAACGGTGTCGATTTGCGTGATCTGCTGACGACGGATCTGCTATCGGATGCACTGCAACAGCGTATTCGTGCTGCGTTGGCGGGCAAGAGTGCCAGCCACCGCCTTCATGAAGGCAATGCGGGCATCACCCCTCATCTCGCCTCCATCGGTGGATAACCGCAAAAAATTGCCAACGATTAAATAGCAATCCTCACATGGAGGTATTTTAACCGATGCTTCCATTTTTATTGCGCTGCAAGGCTTTGATCTGGCGCAATAATCCCCCCTATTTATCTCCCTGGTGGTATATCCCTTGCCTTGTCAGGACCACAATATACACTCACTTTTATAATTGGTATCAACAATGCCAATAACGGGCTCGTTCAGAACCCTTCATCACTGGGATGGGAGTCAATATGCCGGATGAGATCGATCTTGCCCGCCGCGGCCTGTTTCGGGGGCGTTTGCGGGTTGTCGAGCCTCCGGTGCAACTGCCTTGGTCGGTGGCGTGGTCGCAATTCTCGGCCGGATGTACCCGCTGCGGTGATTGTCTGGCCGCCTGCCCTGAGCAGATCTTGGTCAACGGCGAGGGTGGTTTCCCCATTGTCAATTTTCAGCGCGGCGAGTGCACCTTTTGCGGTGACTGTGTGGCCGCCTGCAAGGAGCCATTGTTTCGGCCAGCATCGGAGACGCCCTGGCAATACAAGGCATCCATTGCCGCCAACTGCTTGGCCAATGGCCAGGTTTATTGCCAGCGCTGTCAGGACAGCTGTGAACCGCGTGCCATCCGTTTTATTCCGACATTGGGGCGGGTGCCGACACCAGTGATCGATCTGGATAGCTGTAATGGCTGCGGGGCCTGTGTGCAGGACTGCCCGGTTGGCAGCATCAAGGTGGATGGTTCGGCGGCCAGTGCGCAGAGGAGTCAGAATGAATCAGGCATTGTGTGACGCAGGAGCCACCATGAGTCAGGAATTTCATATATCTAGTTTAGTGGTGCTGACCCAGCCCCCCTTGCGCCATCAGCTCGCTGAGCAGATTGGCGCTCTGGAAGGGGCCGAGATCCATGCCGTCAGTGACGAGGGCAAGCTGGTGGTGACCCTGGAAGGTCCGAGCCAGCGGCCGATCATGGCGGCGATTGATGCGATACAGGCGATGCCGGGCGTGCTCTCTGCCGCCCTGATTTACCATCAGTTCGATACACCCGATGCTCAATGCAGTGAATAAGGTGCCGTGAAGTCGGGTCGACATGACCTGGCAGAGTGGTTTCTAGTTGAGGCGATAAAAACGAGGCACTGGTATGCGGCTCATAGCCTTGAGTGAGCGCCAGTTAAATACACTCGATAACTTACGCGACAAGCAATGCGAGGATATGTCATGAAGCTGAGTCGACGCGACTTTATGAAGGCCAATGCGGTGGCGGCTGCCGCAGCCGTGGCCGGTGTCAGTGCCCCCACCCTGGCGGCCAATCTCATTACCAGTACCGACAAGACAGCCATCCACTGGGATAAAGCGCCTTGCCGCTTCTGTGGTACCGGCTGTTCCGTGCTGGTCGGTTCTCAGGATGGACGTGTTGTGGCGACTCAGGGCGATCCCGATGCGCCGGTCAACCGTGGCCTCAACTGCATCAAGGGTTACTTCCTCTCCAAGATCATGTATGGCCAGGATCGCCTCACCCAGCCGATGCTGCGGATGAAGAATGGCCAGTTTGACAAGGATGGCGATTTCGCTCCCATCAGCTGGGATCAGGCGTTCGACATCATGGCTGAGAAGTTCAAGGCGACCCTCAAAGAGAAGGGACCGACCGCCGTCGGCATGTTCGGCTCCGGCCAGTGGACCGTGTGGGAAGGCTATGCCGCCGCCAAGTTGTTCAAGGCAGGTTTCCGCTCCAACAACATCGACCCCAATGCGCGCCACTGTATGGCCTCGGCGGTGGTCGGCTTTATGCGTACCTTCGGTATGGATGAGCCGATGGGCTGCTACGACGATATCGAGCAGGCCGATGCGTTTGTGCTGTGGGGCTCCAACATGGCCGAGATGCACCCCATCCTCTGGTCGCGGATGTCCGACCGCCGTCTCTCCAACCCGGATGTGCAGGTGCACGTGCTCTCCACCTTCGAGCATCGCAGCTTTGAGTTGGCGGACAATGGCATCGTCTTCACGCCCCAGACCGATCTGGCGATCCTCAACTATGTCGCCAACTACATCATTCAGAACGACAAAGTGAACTGGGACTTCGTCAACAAGCACACCGTGTTCAAGAAAGGGGTCACCGACATCGGCTACGGTCTGCGTCCGACCAACCCGCTGCAGCAGAAGGCGAAGAACCCGGACAACGGCGATGCCACTCCGATGACTTTCGAGGAGTTTGCCAAGTTCGTGGCAGATTACGATGTAGAGTCGGTTTCCAAGCTCTCTGGCGTCTCCAAAGAGAAGCTGGAAAAGCTGGCCAAGCTCTATGCCGATCCGAGCAAGAAGGTGGTCTCCTACTGGACCATGGGGTTCAACCAGCATACTCGTGGCGTCTGGGCCAACAACCTCTGCTACAACATCCACCTGCTGACCGGCAAGATCTCCGAGCCGGGTAACGGCCCCTTCTCCCTGACCGGTCAGCCCTCTGCGTGCGGTACCGCACGGGAAGTGGGTACCTTTGCCCACCGTCTGCCGGCCGATATGGTGGTGACCGATCCCAAGCATCGCGCCATCGCCGAGCAGATCTGGAAACTGCCGGAGGGGACCATTCCCGACAAGGTGGGTTTTCACGCCGTGCTGCAAGACCGCATGCTCAAGGACGGCAAGCTCAACGCCTACTGGGTGATGTGCAACAACAACATGCAGGCCGGCCCCAACATGAATACCGATCGCCTGCCTGGCTATCGCGACCCGCGCAACTTTATCGTGGTCTCCGACCCGTACCCGACCGTCACCGCCCAGGCCGCTGACCTCATCCTGCCTACCGCCATGTGGGTGGAGAAAGAGGGGGCCTATGGCAACGCCGAGCGCCGTACCCAGTTCTGGCACCAGCAGGTGAAAGCGCCGGAAGGGGCCAAGTCCGACTTGTGGCAGTTGATGGAGTTCTCCAAGCGCTTCAAGGTCGAGGATGTGTGGCCTGCAGACCTCATCGCCAAGATGCCGGAAGTGAAGGGCAAGACCCTGTTCGACGTGCTCTATGGCAACGGCCAGGTCAACCAGTTCCCGAAAGAGCAGAGCAAGGGGGCACTGAACGATGAGGCCGAGCACTTCGGTTTCTACGTCCAGAAGGGGTTGTTCGAGGAGTACGCCACCTTCGGTCGTGGCCACGCTCACGATCTGGCGCCGTTCGATCAGTACCACGAAGCGCGTGGTCTGCGCTGGCCTGTGGTAGATGGCAAAGAGACCCTGTGGCGCTACCGTGAAGGGTTTGACCCTTATGTGAAAGCGGGCGAGGGGGTGCGCTTCTATGGCCGGCCCGATGGCAAGGCGGTCATCTTCGCGCTGCCGTTCGAGCCCGCCGCCGAGTCGCCGGACCAGGAGTACGATCTGTGGCTCTCCACCGGCCGCGTGCTGGAGCACTGGCACACCGGCACCATGACTCGTCGGGTCCCCGAGCTTTATCGCGCCTTCCCGGATGCGGTGCTCTTCATGCACCCGGACGATGCCAAGGCCCGCGGCGTGCGTCGTGGTGAAGAGGTGATCGTCTCCTCCCGCCGTGGCGAGGTGAAGACCCGTGTCGAGACCCGTGGTCGCAACCGTCCGCCGAAAGGACTGGTCTTCATGCCCTTCTTTGATGCCAGCCAGTTGGTCAACAAGCTGACCCTGGACGCCACCGATCCGCTCTCGAAAGAGACCGATTACAAGAAGTGCGCCGTCAAGGTGATGAAGGCTTAAGGCGGGGGAGCGCGAGATGAGTCGTAGTCGTCGCCAGTTTTTGGCCGACATGGCCAAGGGGGCTTGCGGTGTAGGCCTGCTTGGCGTGGGGCTCGGTGGCGTGGCCCGCCAGCAGGCACAAGCTGTGCCTGCCCAGGCGCTGCGTCCGCCCGCCGCTCTCGATGAAAC
>CAMFLW010000129.1 GCA_945957575.1 uncultured Aeromonas sp.
GCGAGCGCGGCTAACGCGCTGCTGGCCCCGCAATCTGGCGGGGCTCACTATCGGCGGCTGCAATCCGACCGAAATACGGATAACAAAAAGGCGACCTTGCGGTCGCCTTTTTCATTCCCGATAGCGGCTATCAGCCTTTGGCTTTTGCCGTGGCAGGCATCAGACCCTGGTTCACTTCCACCAGGTCCTGCGCTTCCAGAATACCGGCAGCCTGTTTCAGGCTCAGGATATTGAGGATGTAGTTGTAACGGGCTTCGGAGAGTTTCTGCTTGGCTTCATATAGCTTGCGAGTAGAGTCCAGCACGTCGACGATGGTACGGGTACCCACTTCGTAACCGGCCTCGGTCGCCTTCAGGGCGCTGTCGGCGGAGACCACAGACTGGCTGTAGGCGCGAACCGAGCCGATGCTGGCGTTCACGTTGTTGTAGGAGGAGCGCACTGTGCTCTGTACCGAGCGGAAGTTCTTCTCCAGCAGTTCGCTGGCCGCCACGTAGTTGTACTGAGCCTGCTTCACCTTGGAACTGGTGGCGCCACCGCTGTAGATGGGCAGCTTGAAGGTCAGACCGATATTGGCCTGATTGTCATTGCCGCCGCTCTGAATACTATCCAGCTTGTAATCGGTATTGCTGGTTTGCAGACCGGCACCCAGATCCAGGGTCGGCTCATGACCGGTCTTCTGCAGATCGATCTGCTCCTTGGCAATGTCCTTGGCGATGCGAGCACTATGCAGTTGCAGGTTCTTGTCCAGCGCCAGCTCCAGCCACTTGTCGGAACCGAAGGCAGTCTTCTGCGGGCTGAAACGATCGGTATTCAGCACATCCAGATTGCGGTGGTCGATGCCGGTCAGTTCGCGCAGAGCTTCATAGCTGTTGGCCAGCTCGTTCTCGGCATTGATCTCGTCAGCCAGCGCCTGATCGCGGGAGGCTTCGGCTTCATGAACGTCGGTGATGGCGGTCAGGCCCACCTCGAAACGCTGCTGGGTCTGTTCCAGCTGACGCTCTACCGCCACCTTGTTGGCACGGACGAACTCCAGGGTATCCATCGCCTTGAGTACGTTGAAATAGGCAGTGGCACTACGCAGCATCAGGTTCTGGATCTCGAGGTTGTAGGCCACATCATTCTGGGTGGCGCTCTTCTCGGTCAGATCCAGATTGATCCAGTTGCTGCGACGGTAGATGGATTGATCCAGCGAAAGAGAGCCAGAGGCTTTGTTGTTGGTCTGTCTATCATCTTTGTTTTGCAGGTAGTTCAGCCCGGCACCCAGGTTGATCTGTGGCAAGAGTGCGGCGCGAGATTCGTTGATCTTCTCGAAGGCTTGGTCGCGAACGGCTTTGGACTGCAGCAACTGTGGGTCTTTGAGCTGGGCTTGTTGATAGATATCGAGCAGGTTTTCGGCATGGGCACCGGCACTGACGCCCAGCAACACCATGACGGACAAGAGTGTTCTTTTCATAGATCGTTTTAACCTTATGTAGTAACCCAAACTGGTTGCTGGAGAGGGCAAATATTGTCACCGACCAAGCTTGATTGCAGCTTAATCACTCTACTATAAGCAAAATTTAATGCTAAGAGTCTCAGGTCCGGTGACTGGAACGTCAAGAACCGGATGCAGTTTTCTCCCCGCGCGCCTAGCCAAATGGTCTGTGGCTGCTAAAATCCACCCCTCATTACCATGGCACGCCGAGTGAATGAACGTTCATTCATGTTCCTCGGATTTTATGGTCAAACTGATACAAGTCAAGCTGACGGGAGCCCCGGATGTCGCAGCAACCCTTGCCGCAAGATCGGCATTACGCCGCAGATGATGTGAAAATCATTGAAAAATCAGCTGGATATAACGGCTTCTTCAAGGTGAATGTCTATCGTTTGCAGCATCGGTTATTTGCGGGCGGCTGGAATCAGCCCATCGTGCGCGAGTTGTTCGAGCGGGGTCATGCTGCCGCGCTGCTGCCCTACGATCCGGTACGTGATGAGATCGTGCTGGTTGAGCAGTTCCGTATCGGCGCCATGGAGACCTGCCCGACCCCCTGGCTGCTGGAGCTGGTGGCCGGCATCATTGACCCGGGCGAGGTCGCTGAAGAGGTGGTTCGCCGCGAAGCGGTGGAAGAGGCGGGTATCGAAGTCGCCCGCTGCGAGCACGCCATCAGCTATCTGGTGAGCCCGGGTGGCAGCACCGAGCGGATCGAGGTCTATGTGGGCGAGGTGGATGCCAGCACGGCAAGCGGTCTGCACGGTTTGGCTGAAGAGGGTGAAGACATCCGGGTCCACGTGGTGAGCCGCGAGCAGGCTTATGCCTGGTTGCAAGAGGGACGCATCGACAATGCGGCTTCCGTCATCGCCCTGCAGTGGCTGGCCCTCAACCATGGCGAGCTGCGTGCCCGCTGGCTGGCGGATCGCTGAGGTGGCGTTGACCCTGCAACAGAGCAGGCGCTATGTGCCTGACCTGATGTCCTTGCAGCGTACCTGCGAGGTCAATTACATGGCGTTGATGAAACTGCTGCCGCCAGATGGGGAAGTCGGGGCCGAGCGCCGCTATCGGGTTGGCAACGATCTGCAGTTCCAGCTCACCATCATTGGCGAGAGTCGCTTCACCAATCAGGTGATCCTGAGCCAGCACAACCCCGAATTGCCCGAATATTTACAAGCTCAGATAGAGATTCGTTTGTATCATGATGTGCGGATGGCGGAAGTGTGTGCAGCGCAACAGATTTCCCGTTTGCAACCACGTTATGATTATCCCAATAAAAAGATGCACCAGCGGGATGAAAAGGAGCAGGTAAATCTGTTTCTGGCCGAATGGCTGAAATTTTGTCTCAGACATGGCACCAGCCCCATCAATATCTCCAGTTGAACAAATATAAAGAAGCGTGATGTTGGAAACAGAGCTCCCCCAGGCGCAGGACGGCAGTGTGCGCCTGTTGCAAATTACCGATACCCATCTCTTCGCCAGTGAAGAGGGTCGGCTGCTGGCCGTGCGTACCGCAGAGAGTCTGGCTGCCGTGCTGGAACAGGTGCAGGCCAATGAACACCCCTATGAGGTGATTCTGGCGACCGGCGATCTGTCGCAGGATCACAGCCCGGAATCCTATCTGCGTTTCGCCTCCATGATGGCGCCCCTTGGTCGTCCCATCTACTGGCTGCCCGGCAATCACGATGACAGCCCGCTGATGACCGAATATCTCCATGCCGCCGGAATCAGCGAATCCAAACAGCTGGTGGGCGACCACTGGCAGGTGATCCTGCTCGACACCCAGGTGCGCGGCAAACCCCACGGCATGATTGGCGATCACCAGTTGGCCGCCCTAGACCGCGCTCTGCGTCAGTATCCGGACCGCCACGCTCTGATCACCCTGCACCATCAGGCGGTGCCGGTGGGCTGTGCCTGGCTGGATCAGCACAATCTCAAAAATGCCGACGACCTGTTTGCCGTGCTGGCCCGTCACCCGCAGCAGAAGACCATCCTGTTTGGTCACGTCCATCAGGAGTTTGACGAGGTGCACCGCGGGGTTCGGTTGATCGCCAGCCCCTCTACCTGCATCCAGTTCAAACCGCTTTGTGATGACTTCACGCTGGATGAATCTGGCCCGGGCTGGCGCTATCTCACCCTCTATCCGGATGGGCGGGTGGCCAGCGAGGTGTGGCGTCTGCCGGTGGGGCAGTTTGTGCCCGACCCCAACGCCACCGGTTATTGAGGAGTCGCCATGCAGCCCGTTCTCCTCTACCTGCACGGTTTCAACTCCTCGCCCGGTTCAGCCAAGGCACAGCAAATGGCTGCCTGGGTGGCTGCCAACCGGCCCGACATCGAGGTGATCATCCCGGCCCAACCCAATACGCCTGCGGCGGCCTGGGCGGCCATCGAGCAGACCATCGCTGATCTGCAGAGCCGTTATGGCAACGAATTCAAGCTTGGCGCCGTGGGCAGCTCCCTCGGCGGCTTTATGGCGACCCGGGTCAGCGAGCAGTACGGCTGCCGCGCTGCGCTGATCAATCCGGCAGTGCGCCCGCACGAGCTGCTCTGCGACTACCTCGGCACCCAGACCAATCCCTATACGGGTGAGCAGTACGAACTGCTGCCTGAACACATGGACGAGCTGCGGGCACTGGCGGTACCTGTGACGGTGCCGGAGCGACTCTGGGTGCTGCAACAGCAGGGGGACGAGGTGCTCGACTATCGCAAGGCGCTGGACGAATACCGCTTTGCCCGCCTCTCGCTGGAGTGCGGCGGCGACCATGCCTTTGTGGCGTTCGAGCGCTACCCCGCCCAGATCATCCGCTTCCTCGGGTTATAGTCAGGTTTTGAGTCAATAAGGGTGGTCTCGCCCTGCTTGTTCTTCTCCAGATCAAGCTTTCGGTGCGGGGAGTTTGTTCTACCCCCGCCTAGCAGTTAAGATTCCCTCCAAACGTCAATTCGCAAGGCCCTCCATGTCTACTCAATACAATGCGGATGCCATTGAGGTCCTCAATGGCCTTGAACCGGTGCGTCGCCGCCCCGGCATGTATACCGACACCACCCGGCCCAATCACCTCGGCCAGGAGGTCATCGACAACAGCGTCGATGAAGCGCTGGCAGGTCACGCCCGCAATCTGGAGGTGATCCTGCATGAAGACCAGTCCCTCGAAGTGATCGACGACGGCCGCGGCATGCCGGTCGATATTCACCCGGAAGAGGGGGTCAGCGGGGTGGAGCTGATCCTCTGCAAGCTGCACGCGGGCGGCAAGTTCTCCAACAAGAACTACCAGTTCTCCGGCGGTCTGCACGGGGTGGGTATTTCGGTAGTAAACGCCCTCTCCGATCGGGTCGAGGTGACGGTGCGTCGCGACGGTCAGGTCTACGACATCGCCTTCGAGCGCGGCGAGAAGGTGCAGGAGCTGACCATCACCGGCACCTGCGGCCGTCGCAACACCGGCACCCGGGTGCGCTTCTGGCCGCAGGCGAGCTACTTCGATTCGCCCAAATTCTCGGTCACCAAGCTGGAGCACCTGCTCAAAGCCAAGGCGGTACTCTGCCCCGGCCTCACCATCAAGTTCCTCGACAAGAACACCGGCATCAAGCTGGAGTGGTGCTACGAAGATGGCCTCAAGGATTATCTGGTCGACGCGGTCAAGCAGTTCACCTGCCTGCCGGAGCAGCCCTTTATCGGCTCGTTCAGCTCCGAACAGTCCGCCGTGGACTGGGCGCTCTGCTGGCTGCCGGAAGGGGGCGAATGCCTCGCCGAATCCTATGTGAACCTCATTCCCACTGCGCAGGGTGGTACTCACGTCAACGGTCTGCGTCAGGGCCTGCTCGACGCCATGCGCGAGTTCTGCGAGTTCCGCAACCTGTTGCCGCGCGGGGTCAAGCTGACCCCGGAAGATATCTGGGATCGCTGTGCCTACATCCTCTCCATCAAGATGCAGGATCCGCAGTTCGCCGGCCAGACCAAAGAGCGCCTCTCCTCCCGTCAGAGCTCGGCGTTTGTCTCCGGCGTGGTGAAGGATGCCTTCAGCCTCTATCTGAACAGCAACACCGAGCTGGCGGAGCAGATCGCCGAGCTCTGCATCTCCAGCGCCCAGCGCCGGATGCGCGCCGCCAAGACGGTGGTGCGCAAGAAGATCACGCAAGGCCCGGCGCTGCCCGGCAAGCTGACCGATTGTGGCTGCGCCGACCCCATGCAGGGCGAGCTGTTCCTGGTGGAGGGTGACTCCGCGGGCGGCAGTGCCAAGCAGGCGCGGGATCGCGAGTTTCAGGCCATCATGCCGCTGCGCGGCAAGATCCTGAACACCTGGGAGGTGGAGGCCGGTCAGGTGCTCGCCTCGCAGGAGGTTCACGACATATCGGTGGCCATCGGGCTCGACCCCGACTCCAACGACCTCAGTGGCCTGCGCTACGGCAAGGTGTGCATCCTCGCGGATGCGGACTCGGACGGTCTGCACATCGCCACCCTGCTCTGCGCCCTCTTTGTGAAGCACTTCCGCACGCTGGTGGAGAAGGGCCACGTCTATGTGGCCATGCCGCCCCTCTACCGGATCGATATCGGTAAAGAGGTCTACTACGCCCTCGATGAGGACGAGAAGAACGGCGTGCTGCAGCGGGTCGAAGCCGAGAAGAAGAAGGGCAAGGTGATGGTGACCCGATTCAAGGGCTTGGGCGAGATGAACCCGAAACAGCTGCGGGAAACCACCATGGATCCCAACACCCGCCGTCTGGTGCAGCTCACCATGGATCCGGCAGGAGAGAGCGAAGGGGATGCGGCTGACGAGACTCTGCAACTGATGGATATGCTGCTGGCCAAGAAGCGGGCGAGCGATCGCCGCGAATGGCTCGAAGAGAAGGGCAACCTCGCCATCATCTAAGCCGTCGGCCGGCCCTCTCAGGGCCGGCAAGCATTTAGCCGGAGCCGCCTTGTGGCGGCTCCCGAACCGAAAGAGAAAATCACATGAGTGATGCTATCGAGCTCAGTCTGGACGGGGTAGAGCGCCAGCCAATGCGCACCTTTACCGAACAGGCTTACTTGAACTACTCCATGTACGTCATCATGGATCGGGCCTTGCCGCATATCGGCGACGGCCTCAAACCGGTGCAGCGGCGCATCATCTACGCCATGAGCGAGCTGGGTCTGTCGGCGCTCTCCAAGCACAAGAAATCCGCCCGTACCGTGGGTGATGTGCTGGGTAAGTACCACCCCCACGGCGACAGCGCCTGTTATGAAGCCATGGTGCTGATGGCCCAGCCCTTCTCCTACCGCTACCCGCTGGTGGATGGTCAGGGTAACTGGGGGGCGCCGGACGATCCCAAATCCTTCGCCGCCATGCGTTATACCGAAGCGCGGCTGTCGCGCTTCTCCGAGCTGCTGCTCTCCGAGCTGGGTCAGGGCACGGTGGAGTGGACGCCGAACTTCGACGGCACCATGAAGGAGCCAGTGGTGCTGCCCGCCCGTCTGCCGCACATCCTGCTCAACGGGGTGACCGGTATCGCGGTGGGCATGGCGACCGACATCCCGCCCCACAACGCGCGGGAAGTGGCCTACGCCTGTGCCGAGCTGCTCGACAACCCCAATGCGGGGCTGGATGTGTTGATGCAGCACATTCAGGGGCCGGACTACCCGACCAACGCCGAGATCATCACCCCGCGCGA
>CAMFLW010000130.1 GCA_945957575.1 uncultured Aeromonas sp.
CTAACACCTGAAGCTAGCGCGTCTACCAATTCCGCCACCTTCGCACATTCGGGTTTCCAGTCTGGATTTACATGCTGTCTGGATAAAGCATGGTGCGAAGAGAGGGACTCGAACCCTCACATCCGTGGGACACTAACACCTGAAGCTAGCGCGTCTACCAATTCCGCCACCTTCGCATCACTGCGGAGGGGGATTCTATAGAGTTTTGGGGGAGCGTCAACAGCCAAAGGGGACTTTTTTCGCTGTTGACGCCCAAAGTGGCGCCAAGGGTACAAAACTTCAGCAATTAGCCGACGTCTGGCATTCAGTAACGGCCCAATGCGTTCTGATACATCCGTTCATACTGGGTGACTGAGTCAGGCCAGTTGAAGCGGGTGCTCATGGCATTGCGCTGCACCTTGGCAAAACGCTCTTTGTCCTGCAGGAAATAGAGCAGGCTGCGGCGCATGGTATCGAGCAGGATGGCGGCAGTCGGATCGTTAAAACAGAAGCCGGTGGCATGCTCGGGATCGGCATCCCAATCCACCACGGTATCTTTCAGACCACCCACGGCGCGCACCAGTGGCAGGGTGCCATAGGCGAGACTGTACATCTGGTTGAGGCCGCAAGGCTCGAACAGAGAGGGCATCAGGAAGAAGTCGGCACCGGCTTCGACCAGATGAGCCAGTCGATCGTCATAGGTGTTGATGAAGGCGAGCTTGCCCGGATAATCCCGGGCCATGGTTTGCAGTTGCGTGGCGAGCGCAGGATCGCCAGAGCCGACGATCACCACTTGTACCTGATGGTGGAGGAATTTCTCCAGCGCAGGGAGCAGCAGGGGAACGCCCTTCTGCTCGGTCAGGCGGCAAACCATGCCGTAGATGGGCAAGTCTGCCACGGCCAGCCCCGCCTCCTGCTGCAGGCTTTCTTTGCAGATCTGTTTGCCAGCCATGTTGTCGATGCTGTAGGTCGCAGGCAGGAATTCGTCGAACTCAGGATCCCAGTCCTTGTAGTCGCAGCCGTTGAGGATGCCGCAGAGATCCGCCGCCCGTTGCTGGAAGATATGCGCCATGCCGTGGGCGCCGAGGTGAGTCAGCAGCTCCTGGGCATAGTTGGGACTGACCGCATTGATCTTGTCGGCGTAGAGCACCCCGCATTTGAGCAGATTGACGTGGCCGTAGTCGTAGTTGATGCGGCGTTCGTAGTCGGCGATCTCGGGCATGGCCCAGAACTGCTCGCGGCCAAACACCCCCTGAAACGCCGCGTTGTGAATGCTGATCACGCTGCGGGTCTGCTGGAAGAAGGGGTTGTGGGCGTGACGGGTTTTCAGCAGCAGTGGCAGCAGGCCGGTGTGCCAGTCATTGCAGTGGGCGATATCCGGGGCAAAGCCGAGCTGCTCGCAGGCATGGAGGGCCGCGGCCGAGAAGAAGGCAAAGCGCTCGCCATTATCCGGATAGGCCTGATTGTTCTCGGCGTAGAGCTGGGGACGATCGAAATATTGCGGGCAGTCGAGCAGATAGACGCAGACGCCATCCAGCTCCATCTGGAAGATGCGATAACCGATATCCGGCAGCCCGGGGTGGGTTGGCAACCAGCGTGACGCCACCAGTCTGGCCTCATCCCGTCGCTTTATCGTCTTGTAGAAGGGGAGCATGATCCTGACATCATGCCCCTTCTGGGCCAGGTACATCGGCAGGGCTCTGGCGACATCGGCCAGGCCCCCGGTCTTGACCAGCCCCTCAACTTCCGAGGCAACAAACAGGATTTTCAGTGGGTTAATAGCCAACTCTTGCTCCCTTAGGTACCACCACGATACCGCCTTCGGATACGGTAAATCGCTCTCTATCGTGGTCCAGATTTTCACCGATAACGGTGCCGGGCGCAATTTCAACATTTTTATCTATAATCGCGCGCCGGATGGAGCAGCCTTCGCCAATCTTCACGTCCCCCAGCAGCACGGATTCACTGATATGGCTGCACGCGCCGATATTGCAGCGGAAACCGAGGATGGATCGCTGGATCTGGCTGCCCTGAATGAAGCAACCGGCGGAGATGAGCGAGTTGGCGATCTTCACCTTGCACTCGTCGCTGTCGATGAAGGTAGCAGGCGGTAGCGCCGGATAGTGGGTGTGCAGGGGCCACTTTCGGTTATAGAGGGAGAAGGGGGGATTGTCGGCCACCAAGTCCATGTGCGCTTGCCAATAAGAGTCTAGGGTGCCCACATCCCGCCAGTAGACGTGCGGTTTCTCGCCGGGGATGACGTTGGTGCTGTAGTCATAGACATAGACGGGGGCGCGCGGGTAGAGGCTCGGGATCACATCCTTGCCAAAGTCGTGGCTGGAGTTCTCCTCGGCGGCATCCCGCTTCAACTCGCGGCAGAGGGCATCGGTCTCGAAGATGTAGTTGCCCATGGAGACCAGCGCCTGGGTCGGATCGCCGGGAATGTGCTTGGGCTGCTTCGGCTTCTCCTGAAAGCCGATCATCCGCCCTTCGGTATCCACCTCGATCACCCCGAAGGCGCTCGCCTCTTCGATGGGCATGCGCAGGGCTGCGACCGTCATGGCGGCGTTCTTCTGCTTGTGGAAGGTGACCATCTGGCTCACATCCATCTTGTAGATGTGGTCGGAGCCGAAGATGCAGACATGATCCGGTTCGGCCCGCTCGATAAAGCCGAGGTTCTGGTAGATGGCATCGGCGGTGCCGTCATACCAGCGTTTGCCCATCCGCATCTGGGCCGGGATGGGATCGATAAAGCGGTCGGTGATGCCGACGATATTCCAGCCCTTCTTCATGTGCAGGTAGAGGGACTGGGATTTGAATTGGGTCAGTACATAGATGCGCAGAAAGTCGGCGTTGACGAAGTTGTTGAGGACAAAGTCGATCAGCCGGTAGCTGCCACCAAAGGGGACGGAAGGCTTGCTGCGGGTGGTGGTCAGAGGCTGCAGGCGAGTACCTTCGCCACCAGCCAGGATCATGGTCAAAATGCCTGCCATCGTATTTCTCTCCCTGAATTAACAACATGAAAAGGTTTTCAATGTTCGGTATAAAAACACCCCTAAAGGGGTGGTTTTTATCGTGTGCTTAATACCTTATCAGATGCCGGATGGCGCTCTCTAGCTGTTTTATTGTGCTGCTTACACTTATTTACATTTTGCTCAGATAGACCTTGAATTTGGCATCACTGCTGATCACTTCAGTCCGTTTGAAGTGTGTCTCCAGTATAGGCTGGTAGCGCAAGAAGGCGTTGGCAACAATGGTCAGTGAACCATTTGGCAGCAAAAATTCCGGCGCCTTGGCCAGGAACTGCTCGGTCGCCGCATAGAAGGTTTTGAGACCCGCATGGAATGGCGGGTTGGAGACGATGTACTGGAAACGGGTGGAGATATCCGAATAGACATCGGAAGCGGTGACCTTGCCCTGCAGACCGTTGATCGTCAGGGTGCGGCGGCTCGATTCGAGCGCCAGCGCGCTGATATCCACCATGTTGACCCGCAGATCCGGATTGCGCTTGGCCAGTACGGACCCAATTACCCCGGCGCCGCAGCCGAAATCGAGCAGCTCGCCCTTCAGCGGTGGCACGGCGGCCAGCAGCATCTGGGTGCCGAGATCCAGCTCGGCGGCGCTGAAGACGCCGGGCAGCGCCAGCACGGTCAGTTCGGTATCACCGGCCTTGCACTGATAGCGGCCAAACCAGCTATCCAGATCGAACGGGGCGACCGGTTTGCAGAGCTCACCGTGATAGAGCGAGCAGCGGCGGGCCGAATCGCGCTTGATCGGCTTTTCGCCATAGGGGGCCAGCAGCTTGTCGGCGCCATTGATGCCGCCGCGGTTTTCACCGGCGAGGAACAGATCGGCACCCGCTTCCAGCAAGGGGGTCATCATGGCCAGCAGATATTGTGCCTCGGCCTTGGCCTTGGGCATCAGCAGCAACAGGGCATCGAAGCGCGGGGCTCCACCGAGCTGGTGGTCGAACAGGATAGCCTCGCCGAGGGCGGCCTGCTGGCTGCGGTAGTAGCAGTAATCGGTGGTAAAGACGGTCAGGGTCCGGGCCAGGCTCGCCAGCTGGCGGGGGTAGTCATCCTCCAGCGCGCCACAGACAAGTAGCCGCTTGCCGACAAAGAGGGCTTGGTTTCGTTCCAGCATCTGGCTGACGGCACTGATTGGGCTGCTCATCGGGTCTCTCCACGCAATTTTGGGCGGCCATTATACATAGCCCCTTTCGCCTTGACATTTATGCCGTGTTCCCGAAATATGCCCAGACACCATTTTTTGAGCAGAGATGAGTCAATGCGGTTCAACGGGTTGAAACGAAAGCATAAAAAGAGCCTGAAATTCGGGCCTGCCGACGTTCGCGCGTAACCTCTCATCCCTGAGAAGCTTCAAACCCCGGTTGCGCACATCGTACCGGGGTTTTTTATTGCCATATGCGCGTCATTTAGGAGAAGGAGATCCCATGTTTCAAGGTTCAATCGTTGCGTTGATCACCCCGTTTCGACAGGGACAGCTGGATGAAGAGGCGCTGCTGCGTCTGGTGGAGTGGCATATCGAGCAGGGCACTCACGGCATTGTGCCGGTGGGCACCACGGGGGAAAGCCCGACCCTGACCCATGACGAGCACTGCCGGGTGGTGGAGCTGGTGGTCAAACAGGTCGCTGGCCGCATTCCGGTGATTGCCGGAGCGGGCTCCAACAACCCGGTCGAAGCCATCGAGTACACCCTCCATGCCGAGCGGGTGGGGGCTGATGCCACTCTGCATGTGGCCGGTTATTACAACCGTCCCAATCAGGAGGGGCTCTACCACCACTTCAAGGCTGTCCACGACGCCACCGCCAAGCCGATCATCGTCTACAACATCCCGCCGCGCGCCATCGTTGACGTGCAACCGGCGACCCTGGCCCGTCTGGCCGAGCTGCCGCGCATTGCCGGGGTGAAAGACGCGACTGGCGATCTGGCCCGCCCCTGGACCGAGCGCCAGCTGATCAAAAAGCCCTTCGCCTGGCTCTCCGGTGAGGATGCTACTGCCGTGGCCTACAACATCGGTGGTGGTCAGGGCTGTATCTCGGTAACCGCCAACGTGGCGCCCAAGCTGGTAGCCGAGGTGCAGAACCTCACGCTGGCCAGCAAGTGGCAAGAAGCGCGTGAACTGCAAGACCAGCTGATTCCGCTTCATCAGGCGATGTTTGCCGAGCCGAGCCCGGCCGGTGCCAAATATGCCGCTTCCCTGCTCGGTTTCTGCAGCGAGGAGTGTCGCCTGCCAGTGATGCCGCTGTCGGAGGCGACTCGCGAGCGCATTCGCAGCGCCATGCAGCAGCTCAACCTGCTGTAATGCAAAACGGGTGAGCCAAGGCTCACCCGTTTTGTTTTCAGCTTTTGTTTCAGGCCTTTATTTACGACATCGCCCCACTCAGGCTGCGTGATGCAGCCATGCGGCGATGGCCAGCTGCAACTCGACATACGCCGGATAGAGGAAGAGATCGGCCAGCTCGGCAGGCCACTCGTCATGTTCGTCCGACTGGGCTTGTAGATGGGTTTGCAGGTTGGTCAGGGCGGGTCGCAAGGGCGCTGGTTGTGGCAGCGTGGCCGCACTGCGGGCGACCAGATCGATCCCTAGGTACAGGGCCGCGAGTGCCTGCTGTTGAATGCCTTTATCCTGAGGATGCTCCAGCCAGAGCTGCTCGTGATGCTGCCAGTGGCGCAGCCCTTCGCTTACCCCCGTTATGCCATCCATACCTTCATGTTCGACCAGCGCCTGCAGGGCCAGCGGTTTGCCAAGACCAGCCAGTCGATAGCCGCGCTGGGCCTTGGATTGGGCGCCAAGGCGCAGCCCGCCGATCCTGGCAAGGCGTTGGGCCAGTGCAAACAGCGCCGCGGTCGCGCCTGATTTGAGCTCCAGTTCCAGTTCGTTGATGGTGGTGCTGCCCTGACTGCCGACTATCTCTCCCTGATCCCAGGCCAGCTCAATCTCGGCCCCCTCGAAGGCGATCAGCCAGTGGCGGCGCAGGAAGTCGGTGCGAAACTGGGCGACCAGCTGCTGCTGAATGTGGTCGCGCTCGGTCAGGGTCGGCCAAATCTCATCGGGAAAGGCCGCGAGGGTCGGCAGATCGCCGCTCACGGGGGCGTTGTACTCGGGTCTGGCGTGCAGGCCGCCCACCACCTGGCCGCGGCATTTGATGGTCTGCTCGGCGAAGGCGTCGCAGCGGCGAATGCGCAGCCCCATATCCAGACGACGCAGGTCGAGGGTCGGCGTATCGAAATAGACGTTGCCGAGCTGCTGTTGTGACGATTCTTTAATCTCAAGAGAATTCAGCAGGTTGGATAACTCGGCTTGAATGTCGCTGGCGACAAAAAACTTTATCTCGATCTCAGTTTGCATAGTCATTCCGGGCTGGCAGGCAACTTTGGGGGGCAGGATTCGGGTCGCGGGGATATAATGCCCGCGAGACGACTAGATTAATTCGCGGTTTAATTGAGGGCGCAGTTCGGTTACCATGCGCGCCTCATAAAATCGTATCGAGTGTTTTTTCACCGACACAGGTTTGGCCATGCCAGTAAATACTATTTTGGGGCTTTTTGCCAAGTCCCCCATCAAGCCGCTGCAGAAGCATATCGTCAAGGTTCACCAATGCTCCCAGCAGTTGGTTCCCTTCTTTGACGCCGTTGCCGAAGACCGTTGGGAAGATGCCGAGAAGATCCGGCAGCAGATCGCCCAACTGGAAAAAGAGGCGGATACCCTCAAGCGTGAAATCCGGCTGAAACTGCCTCGTGGTCTGTTCCTGCCGGTTGCCCGCACCGACCTGCTGGAGCTGTTGACCCAGCAAGACAAGATTGCCAATCGTGCCAAGGATATCTCCGGTCGCATGCTTGGCCGTCGCATGGAGTTCCCCGCCGAAATGCGGACGGATTTCATGGCTTACCTCAAACGTTGTATTGATGCGACCGCTCAGGCCGAGAAAGCGA
>CAMFLW010000131.1 GCA_945957575.1 uncultured Aeromonas sp.
TGTTAGTGCCCCCCGGGTGTGAGGGTTCGAGTCCCTCTCTTCGCACCATGCTTCTGACATGTAAAAACAGAGCAATGCGCTCCAACCGCATTTAAAAACCAGCTGGAGAAAATCAGTGTGCGAAGGTGGCGGAATTGGTAGACGCGCTAGCTTCAGGTGTTAGTGTCCCACGGATGTGAGGGTTCGAGTCCCTCTCTTCGCACCATTCATTACGCAAAAGGCCCATCACGAAAGTGATGGGCCTTTTGTTTTTACTCCTTGTTATGGCTATGCTTTTGACGACTCCCCGCTCATCGTCATGCCAAGGAACGCATATGATACTGGATACCGACATTCACAACTTTTACGAACATCTGGTGCTCAAGGAGATTGAGAAACAGGGGCTGCAGCAAAAGCTCAACAGCGATCAGATGGCCGACCTCTGCTGCCTTACCCTCAACCAGCTTCCGGCCCACTATATTCGCCACAATGTCGACATGATCTACTTCCTGACCGACGCCAAGCGTACCGAAATGGAGAAACTGGTGGTCGAATCGCTCAAGGTGGCACAGCAGAAGATCAAGCAGGCTCCCGTCAAAAGCTCATAACCAGGGCTGCTGCCAGAGCAGGGTGATGATACCGGTCAACCCGGCCACTGGCAGCAAGATCAAGGCGGGCCGCAATCCGGGCTCCAGCATCACCCAGGCAGCCAGCAGAAAACCTACACTCCAGGTGCCGTACTCTTTATCCTGACCCCATGCGAGTACGGCCACCGCCACCAGCAACATCATACCCCGCAATATCCAACGCATTGTTTTCTCCCCAATCAACAATTGATAATAATTATCATATTCATCTACTGGGGATGCAAGTGGCGTCACAGGAAAGCTTCGTATGTGACCCTTTGTGTCAACAGGCCGCTCAAAAACGGGTTATGAGATCAACTAATTTGTGATTTTTTCAATCAAATGTGCATTTTTGCCAATTTGATGGGGCTTTAACCCGCCGGGTTTGTGGTAGATTGCGGCCTCTTTTTGGGTTACCTCCTCGGGATCGATGTATCCACAGGACGAGAGGGAGTGACCTTGGCGAGCAAGAGTTTAGGAAGTATCTATGCAAAACCAACAAAACCACATCCGATTGCCAAGCATGACGCAGGTATTTGCCTGTCTGGCCATTTTTCTGGCCCTGGCATTCTCGTTCACCAGCGTGCTCGATCTGCCGATCCAGCTGGCACTGTTCATCGCCTGGTTCGTCATCATGGGGCTTGGCATCAAACTCGGCCACGATTACAAATCCCTGGAGCAGGCTGCCGTTGACGGCGTTGCCAAGGGAATGGGGGCCATCCTGATCCTGGTCTCCGTCGGTGCCCTGGTCGGCACCTGGATTGCCGGCGGCATAGTTCCCAGCATCATCTATTTCGGCCTCAAGGTGATCCATCCGTCCATCTTCCTGCTGGCAACCCTGATCATCTGCTCCCTGACCTCGCTGGCCACCGGCACCTCCTGGGGCTCTGCTGCCACGGCCGGCATCGCCATGATGGGGATCGGCCACAGCCTCGGCGTGCCTGCGCCGCTGGTAGCCGGTGCCGTGCTCTCCGGCGTCTACTTCGGTGACAAGCTCTCTCCGCTCTCCGACTCAGTAGTGCTGGCTTCGACCATGTCCAACGTCGACGTGGTGGAGCATATCAAGGGGATGCTGCCTATCAGCCTGCTCTCTTATGTCATCACCGCCGTGCTGTTCACCGTGGTGGGCATGCAGTATTCGGGTAACGTCAGCCTGGAGCAGGTCAATCTGGTGATGGAGGCGCTCGACAAGCAGTTCAACATCACCCCGCTGGCCATAGTGCCGGTGGTGCTGGTGCTGGGCCTGTTGGCCAATCGCAAGCCAGCCTTCCCGGTGATCAGCTTCGGCGCCCTGCTGGGCCTGATCTGGGCCATCCTGTTCCAGGACATGGATCCGGTGAAAGCGATGCACTCTGCCTACAGCCCGTTTGCCATTACCTCCGGCATCGACTTCATCGACAACATCCTCGGTCGTGGCGGTATGGAGTCCATGCTGGGCTCGGTCGCTGTCATCATCTTCGGTCTGGGCTTTGGCGGCCTGCTGGAGAAAGTAGGCATCCTCTCCGTCATCGCCAGCGCCTTCGAGAAGCGCATCAACAGTGCCGGCAGCCTGACTACCCACACCATTGGCACCGCCTTCCTGGCCAACGTGTTCGGCTCCGCCATGTATGTGTCGCTGATCCTGACCCCCAAGATCATGGCCAAGAACTACGATCGGCTGGGACTGGCACGCAAGAACCTCTCTCGCAACGCCGAGTTTGGCGGCACCCTTACCTGCGGCATGGTGCCCTGGAGCGACAACGGCATCTTCATGGCTGGGGTGCTGGGGGTCGCAACCCTCGACTACCTGCCCTACATGTGGCTGAGCTTCACCTGCATCATTGTGACCATCACCCTCGCCTACATGGGCAAGGCGGTGAACAGGGTTCCACTGGTAGCGGCAGCAAGCTCCCGCTAACTGTACCAATCAAAAAGGCGCCTCACCGGCGCCTTTTTATTTCCACTACAACGATCTGCACAAAGAAAAACGGCCCTCGTTGCCGAGAGCCGTTTCATCAGACCGATACGCCGATCAGATGGAGAAGCTGGACCCACAGCCACAGGTAGTGGTTGCATTGGGGTTGGTCACGGTAAAGCGTGAACCTTCCAGCCCCTCGGTGTAATCCACACTGCCGCCAACCAGATACTGGAGACTCATCGGATCGATCACCATGGTGACGCCATTCTTCTCGACCACGGTGTCGCCGTCGTTGATCTTCTCATCAAAGGTAAAGCCATACTGGAAACCAGAGCAGCCCCCACCCGTGATATAGACCCGCAGCTTGAGCTCCGGATTCTCTTCTTCGGTGATCAGGTTCTTCACCTTGTTGGCCGCCGCATCCGTCATCTGGATGGGCAGCGGGGCTTCTGCTACTGCACTCATTACTGACCTCACAACCATTAGATCCACAAACATGGAAACCGCGAAATTATCCAATACCCGACCATTCAGTTCAAGTATTCACCACGTTTAACCTGCAGCGGGCACCGGAGCAGGCGGTGCGGCGACTAGCGGCTTAAGCGCATCGGCCCACTCAACCAGCAGCTCCTGCGCCGGTTGCCGGCCATCCTTGTTGATGGTGACCCGGATCCGATCCGGCACAAACCCTTCCGGCAATTGCCAGTTCCCCTCCAGCAGCTGGAAATAGCGCAGGGAGTAGCGCCACTCGCTCACCTTCATCCCGAGATCGCGGCCGGTTAGCGTCTTCGGCTGGTCAGCCAGACTCCCCTCGACCCGGATCTGCACCTGACCGCGAAACAGCTCGCGCTTCTTAGCGGGCTGGGTCAAAGCCAGTCGATAGTGGTAACGACCCGGAATGCTGCTCTCCTGCAGAGTCAGGTTGTCGATTACCACCCCAACCTGCTCGCCAGTCGGGCGCATGATCCGCTCGAAAAAGGCCAGCTGGCGCTTGAGCTCCTGCACCTGCGCCTCCTGACTCTTCAGGGTGGTCTGCAACTGCTCGAAGGCCGCTTTCTGGGTCGCCAGCTGGGTATCTTTCACCCCCAATTCGGTCTTGAGCTGGCCGATGGCCTTGCCCTGGCGATCCAGCGTCTCCTGCTGCACCACCAACAGACTGCTCTGGGCCAGCTCCTGACGGTTACCGACAAAGTAACCGATGAGCCCGCCAACGGCTAACACGACCAATAACTTCAATAGATTGGACATAGCCCCTCATCCCGTTATCACGCCATTTACGGTAGCGCCTCTCACTTCACTATACCGCCCTGACCGGTGCCAAAGGCGATAAAGGGAAAAATTAACTGGCCGTGGCGCTGCCATCACCCCGCTTTTGACGCGCGGCAAGCCGTAAAGTTCGCTCAAGAATCTGGGAATAGATAGGACGACCGCCCAGCGCTTGCGCCACAAGAGTGGCACCCATGGTGGTGATCATCATCGGCAGGATCAGCTGGTAGTTGTCGGTCATCTCGGTGACCAGCACGATACCCGTGATGGGCGCTCGCACCGTCGCGGCAAACAACGCCCCCATGCCGGCAATGGCAAAGGCACCGGGCTCGATGCCAAGCTCCGGAAAAGCCGCGTGGAACAGATGACCAAACACCACGCCAAACAGGGTGCCGAGGGCCAGCGTCGGCGCAAACACCCCACCGGGCGCGCCGGAGCAGAAGCAGATCAGGGTTGCCACCAGACGGATGGAGAAGATAAGGAACAGGGTCGCCATCGCATACTCACCCCCCATCAGATGCGGAATGAGCTCAGTGCCACCGCCCGTCACCGAGGGGGCAAACAGCGACAGCACGCCGAAAGTACCGGCAACCAGCATACCGATGGCCACGAAACGGTGCCGTTTGTTCTGGTGCAGCGCCAGATAACCATCCTGACAGGCCAGCACCAGCTTGTTGAAAACAAAGCCCAATACGCCGAAGGTGGCCCCCATAAAGAGGAACAGCCAGAGCGCCTTGAGGGCTGGCGCATCGTAGTGCGGCAGAGTGATCACCGCCCCCTGCCCCTTCATGTTTTGCAGCATCAGGGTCGCCATGATGGCGGAGATGCCCACCGCCTTGATGGCCAGGAAGGAGTAGCGAAACTGCGGCCGCATCTCCTCCATCACGAACAGGATCCCCGCCAGCGGTGCATTGAAGGCCGCCGCCAGACCGCCCGCCGCACCGGCTGCCAGCAAGGCGTGGCCATGCTCCTTGGGCAGCCGGAAGATATCAGCCACCATCTTGCCGAGGTTGCCGCCGATCTGCACCGAAGGACCTTCCCGTCCCAGCACCATGCCGGAGCTCAGGGTACACACGCCACCGAAGAACTTGACTGGCAACACCCGCCACCAACGCACCGGCCGCAGGTCCTCCATCGCCCCCTCTATTTCGGGAATGCCGGAGCCACCGGCCTCGGGGGCAAAAGTATGGGTCAGGAAGTAGCCGATACACCCCAGCATGGCGCTGAAGCCAAAGCCAAGCAGGCCGAGTTGCCACCATGGGCGATCCGCCAGCAGGTCGAGCCGCTGCTCTGCCAGCCAGTGCACGCCTGACTCGAACAGGCCGCAGACCAGTCCGGCCAGGGTGCCGACCAGTGCCGCCAGCAGCAGAACCAGCAAGGGCATCCTGTCTTGCCGAATGATTCGGGAAACCGGCCCACGCGGTGAGGCGGACGGTTCGGAAGAGGAGAGAGCTTGTTGCGCCATCTTGTTACACCAACTTGGAAACACCATATCGTCAGCTAGCTGAGATCAGGATCACCCGGCGCGTTGCTCGGCTGCCCAGGGCTGGGGCTTTCTGCTATAGTCGGCCCGTTAAATTTTTGTCACGGGAGCAGACCGAGAGTCCGGGTGGCGAGAGCGCAAAGCATACTCCTGATGCCCCTACCTGCCGAGTCTCGATCGACTGCTTTCTCCTGCGTGACGACCAAAATCCCATTAAGGATGATCCATGTCAAAATCAGATCAGCTGTTTGAACAGGCCCGCCAGACCATTCCGGGTGGCGTCAACTCACCGGTCCGCGCCTTCAATGGGGTCGGCGGTACACCCCGCTTCATCGATCACGCCGATGGCGCCTACCTCTATGACGTAGATGGTCAGGCCTATGTGGATTACATCGGTTCCTGGGGCCCCATGCTGCTGGGTCACAACCACCCGTCCATCAAGGCAGCCGTCATCAAGGCGGTGGAAAAAGGGCTGAGCTATGGCGCGCCGACCGAAATCGAAGTGCTGATGGCCGAGAAAGTGCGCCAGATCGTCCCCTCCATGGAGCAGGTGCGGATGGTCAACTCCGGCACCGAGGCGACCATGAGCGCTATCCGGCTGGCCCGCGGCTACACCGGCCGCGACAAGATCGTCAAATTCGAAGGCTGCTACCACGGGCACGCCGACTCCCTGCTGGTCAAGGCCGGCTCCGGCGCTCTGACCCTGGGTCAGCCCAACAGCCCGGGCGTACCGGCCGATTTCGCCAAGCACACCCTGACCTGCGTTTTCAACGATCTGGCGTCGGTGCGCGAAGCCTTTACCCAGTACGGCAGCGAGATCGCCTGTATCATCGTCGAGCCGGTCGCAGGCAACATGAACTGCATCCCGCCGGTACCCGGCTTCCTGGAAGGGCTGCGCGCCATCTGTGACGAGTTCGGCGCCCTGCTGATCCTGGACGAGGTGATGACAGGCTTCCGTGTCTCCTTGCGCGGCGCTCAGGGCCACTACAACATCGACCCGGATCTCACCACCCTCGGCAAGATCATCGGTGCCGGCATGCCAGTCGGCGCCTTCGGCGGCAAGAAGAAGGTGATGCAGCACATCGCCCCGACCGGCCCCGTCTATCAGGCCGGTACGCTCTCCGGCAACCCGGTAGCCATGGCTGCCGGCCTCACCATGCTGGATCTGCTGCTGGAGCCGGGCCTCTATGAGCAGCTGAGTGCCAAGACTGCCCGAGTTGCGGAAGGACTGAAAGCCGCCGCTGCCAAACACGGCATCCCGCTCGCCATCAACTATGTGGGTGGCATGTTCGGCTTCTTCTTCACCGACGAGCCCGAAATTACCCGCTACGAGCAGGTCACTCGCTGCGATATGGAACGCTTCAAGCGCTTCTATCACCTGATGCTCGAAGAGGGCGTCTATCTGGCGCCGAGTGCCTACGAGGCAGGCTTCCTGTCGCTGGCTCACGGCGACAAGGAGATTGAACACACTCTGGCAGCCGCCGAACGCAGCTTCGCCAAGCTGGCCGGCTAAATCGCAGCTGGTTGCTGCAACAGGATCCGTTATGGACTAATGCCGATCCGCCAAGGAACCATTGGCGGATCCTCCTGATGTATAAAAATCCGAGACCTTTTGATTGGTCTCGGATTTTTTTTGGTTCATCGCGCTTTTCCGGGGAAGGCAGCCTTGATTTTCAGGAAGA
>CAMFLW010000132.1 GCA_945957575.1 uncultured Aeromonas sp.
ATGCAGGCCCGTCTGGTGCCGCGTCACCGGGTCAAGGGCGACAGCCCCGAGGTGATCGCGCTGGGTGAGCAGGAAATTGCCCGCTGCGAAGCACTGGGTATCGATGTGAACAAGGTGCTCAGGCTGGAAGACATGGCGAAGAACGACAACGTCATCTTCTCCGCCACCGGCATCACCAAGGGTGATCTGCTGGATGGCATCACCAGCGATGGTGTGATGGCGACCACCGAGACCCTGTTGATCCGTGGCAAGTCGCGCACCATCCGTCGTATCAAGTCGATCCATTACCTTGAGCGCAAAGACAGCGTAGTGCGCGACATTATTCTGTGATGTGGTGAGTGCTGGTCGGCGGCAAGTCCCGCACTATGTGCCGCCGTATCAAGTCGATCCATTACCTTGAGCGCAAAGACAGCGTGGTGCGCGACATCATCCTGTGATGATGGCTCGCTGAACCGGCTGTGTTGCCTGAAGCCCGATCGCCCGTGCGGTCGGGCTTTTTGTTGTATGCCAGCTACGTTTGTGCCGCCGCTTCGGCTATGGTGGATCAGACCGTCCCAAAGGAGTGGAGTCTATGGAGTGTCGTAGTGGCTGCGCTGCCTGTTGCATCGCCCCCAGTATCAGCAGTGCCATTCCAGGTATGCCCGATGGCAAACCGGCTGGCGTCCCCTGTATCCAGCTCAATAGTGCTCTTGGTTGCAAGATCTTCGGTCAACCGGAGCGACCGGCGGTGTGCGGCGGTTTTCGCCCCATGATGGATGTGTGCGGCAGCCACCGCGCCGAGGCCATCTGGCTGATCGGTGAGCTGGAGCGGCTCACCACCTGACGAGAGCAGAACAAAGAGATAAAAAAAGAGGCCGCATCATGCGGCCTCTCGCGCTTCTGTTCACCAGGGATCAGATCCCCGCCAGCTCCAGTGCCTGACGATAGTACTCGTTGGCCTTGTTGGTGAGGCGGCGTTTGTCCATCAGCTGGCCGAGAGCGTGGTAGGCGGCGGCGCTCGGCGCCCGCTCCACTTCTTGTTCCAGCAGCTTCTGGGCGTCGTCCAGTTGACCGGCCAGCAGATAGAGCTGGGCCAGTGCGGTGTCCACTTCCGGTTGCCCCTGCTGCTTTTTCAGCAGCGCCAGCAGCGGCTGGTAGCTGTCGAGTTTCAGCTTGGGCAGGCGAGCCAGCAGCTGTGGCATCGGCTGTTTGCGCAGCGCCTCCTGCCACAGGGTGGCGGCCTCGCCGTCGGCGCCCAGCTGGCGCAGCAGATCGCCGTAGCAGGCCAGCAGTTCTGGCTCAAGGCGCAGCTTGCGCGGCAGATCCTGCCATACCACCTTGAGGGTCTCGAGGCTGCCGGCAGCCTGTTGCAGGCGACCACACCAAGCCTGTTGCAGCAGATCTTCTTTCTGTTTCGGGGTCAGCTTGCCCACCTTGTGCAGGCTGGGGATAAGGTCGCACAGAGCGCTCCAGTCCTGACGGGCCAGATGCACCTGACGCAGCTGATCCAGCACCATGGGGTGGCGCGGGTTGAGGGCGTAGACCGACTCCAGCATCGCCAGCGCGGTATCGTACTGGCCCTGCTCGATCTGCAGCTGGGTCTGGGTCAGGGTGAGCGCCAGCTCGGCCTTGGGGTTCTCCTCCTGCGCTTTTTGCAGGTATTGATCCCGGCGGGCGTCGTCACCACGGGCCTGTGCCGCCTTGGCGGCGCTCAGATAGTTGAGCAGCGGGGTGTCGCTGTTGCTGGCCCCCTTGATCATCAGCTTTTCAGCCTGACTGTAGTGCCCTTCGGCCATCGCCAAGGTAGCGGCAACGGTCTGTTGATTGGCCTTGCGGCGGCGGCGCGAGCCGTACCAGCCGAGGGTCTTGCGGCGCAGGCCGAATACCCGGCCCAGCAGCCACTCGACGATCAGCAGGGCGCCGTAGAACAGCACGGCCAGGATCACCGCGCTGGTGACGGAGGATTCGATGGTGTAATTGCCAAGGGCAATCAGGACATAGCCCTTGTTGCCTGAGGCTTGCGGGCCAAAGATCAGCCCTGCGACCATCACGGCAACCAGAATGATTATACGGATCATGGTGCCCTCCTCAGCTGCTGGCCAGAATGCGTTGCAGGCGTTCGGTCAGCACCTGCTCCAGCATCGCCTGGGTCTTGAACTGGGCTGGATAGTCGATCTGGATCTGCTCACTCTTGAGCTTGTCGATCTCGCCCTGCATGTAGCGGGTGGCGCTGTTGTCGGTGTCGAAATACTGGGTCAGCCAGCGCTGGGCCTTGTCCAGGCTGTCTTCGTAGAGCGCCTGCTGCTCGCGATAGACGGAGAGCTGGGCCTGCAACAGCTTGGTTTTGAGGTTTTCACGCAGGAAGATCTCCTGCTGTGGCGAGAGCAGTGCCTCGACCGCGCCATCTCGGCGACGGATGGTAACGAAGTTCTCGGTGAACTTGACCCAGTTCTTCTTCAGGTTGCTCTCCCACTCGTCGGGATTGGTGCTGACCGCCTGATCCGGCTCGGCCTTGGCTTCCGGCATGCTGACGGTGGAGAGGGGCAGCAGCTCGATCTGGTCGGAGAGCGCAGCCAGCTTGAGGGTCAGCCCCTCGCGGTCGATGCGCGGCATCCCCTTGAGCTTGGCGATATCCTCGGCCAGCGCTTTGCGGATCGGCATCAGGCTGGGGTCGTTGAGGGCGGCGATGCGCTCGTCGGCATTGCCGAGCAGGGTGATGGCGGAGACGAGGTCATGCTCCAGCCAGAGCTTGCGGCCCGCCATGCGCACCAGATACTCGGATTCGGCCAGCATCCAGTCGTTGGGGCGCTTGTCGTTGAGATCCAGTACCCGGTTCTGCAGACCCTGCATCTCCCCTTGCAGCCGCTGCTGGGTTTGATCCAGCGCGGCCAACTGCTCGGCATCCTTGCTGCTGGTCTGGTCGATCTTGCTCAGGGCGCTCGCCAGCTGCTGCTTGAGCTGGGCCAGTTCGGCCTGCTGGGCAACGGCATTCTTGTGACCGTGCAGATAGAGACCGCCGGTCAGGCCAAGGGCCAGCAGGATGGCGACCCCTCCCAGTACGGCACCGGAGCGGCTCTTGCTGCCATTGACCACCGCGGTCGGCTGGGGTTTGACCTGGGATTCTTGTTGTTCTGTCATTCCATCTTCCTCAGTTCCAGTGCGGCCATCAGGGCCTGGTTGGATGCACCTTGGGCAATCGTGATATGGATAAAGCCCGCTGCGCTGGCCATCTCGGCCACGCGCGGGCTGGGGACCACCAACAGGCGGTCAAAAAGCCAGGGCCGCTGGTGGTCGGGAACCAGCTCCAGCAGCCGTTGCAGCAGTTCACCACTGGTAATGAGCAGGCTGTCCAGCCCCGCAGCCTGCCAGTGGCGGATCAATGTCTCCCCGTCTAGCTTGGGGTAGTGGCGCCCATAGGCCGCACAATAGTGCACCAGAGCACCGCGTGAGGCCAGCGTGCTGGCGATGAGATCCCGCCCGCCATTGCCGCGCAGGATCAGTACCCGTTTGCCTGCTACCTGCTGCAGGGCGGGCAGGGCCAGCAGCCCTTCGCTGCGAGGGTCATCCGGGTAGCTTGCCGTGATGCCGATGGAGGCAAAGGCATCTGTGCTGGCCTGACCTACCGCAAAGTACTCAATATGCGGCCAGGTCTGACCAGTTTGCAACAGAAAATCGTGTGCAAAATGAACGGCATGGATGCTGACGGCAATAACGATGTCGGCATCTTGCAGCAGGTCGGCCAGGCGGGGGAGGTCGCTGCCCGCCACGGTTTCCAGCAGCGGGCAGCAGAGTGGTGCATGGCCGTGCTGGTGCAGCAACTGCGCCAGCTCGGCGGCCTGAGCGGCCGGACGCACCACCAGCGGGGTCATGCCCGGTAGACCTCGGCCAGGATCTCGTCGGCACCGGCGGCCAGCAGGCGCTGGGCCAGCTGCTCGCCGAGAGCCTCACCATCGGCCAGCGGGCCGCGGATCTCGTCACGGATCACCTGGGTGCCATCCGGGCTGCCCACCAGACCGCGCAGCCAGATCTGCTCGCCTTCGACCAGTGCGTAGGCACCGATAGGAACCTGACATCCCCCTTGCAGGGCGCGGTTCATGGCACGTTCGGTCAATACCCGGGCGCGGGTCTCGGCGTGCTCCAGCGGCGCCAGCAGGGCGTGCAGCTCAACATCGTCGAGGCGGCATTCGATGCCGACGGCTCCCTGACCGTTGGCGGGCAGGCTTTGCTCCGGCTCGATAAAGGCGGTGATGCGCTGCGCCATCTCCAGTCGTTTCAGACCGGCGGCGGCGAGGATGATGGCATCGTACTCACCGGCATCCAGCTTGGCGAGGCGAGTGTTGACGTTGCCACGCAGGTCGCGGATCACCAGATCCGGACGGGCGGCGCGCAACTGGCACTGCCGGCGCAGGCTGGAGGTGCCAACCACGGCCCCTTGCGGCAGTTCGGCAATAGCCTTGAAGCGGTTGGAAACGAAGGCGTCGCGGGGATCTTCCCGCTCGCAGATGGTGTGCAGGCCAAGGCCCTCGGGGAACTCCACCGGCACATCTTTCATGGAGTGAACGGCGATATCGGCCCGTCCTTCCAGCATGGCGGTCTCCAGCTCCTTGACGAACAACCCCTTGCCACCGACCTTGGCCAGCGGGGTATCGAGGATCTTGTCACCCTGAGTGCTCATGGGCACCAGTTCGACCTGCAAATCTGGATGCAGGGCTTCTAGTCGGTCTTTGATAAAGTTGGCCTGCCACAGGGCCAGCGGGCTCTTGCGAGTGGCAATTTTCAGGGTTCGGGCTGCCATATCAATCAGTTGTTTCATTTTTAGAAGGAAATCGATATTACCACCCTTTGCCCGGGCTTTCATGGCACAGCCAACAAAAGCGGGGGCAAGTTCAATAATGTATGCTGAAAATGATTTTTATTAAGTAAGGTTGTTTTGTTAAAGCGTTGAATATAAAGGAATTTAATGATTTCCCATGATACTTGACATGGTCATGCCAGAAATAATCTGGCGTTTAGCTGAAGCCTTGTTTACCACTGCTGTTTGCATTGTTAACATGATCACACTTTTTTGACGTATCCCGTGTTTGGTTCGTCATTTTCACCTTGGTGATAGGCAGGGCATTGCTGGAAAAACTCGACACGCTGGTTGCGCGTTATGACGAGATTACCCGTCTCAAGACGCAGCGGGCGTTAGGCCTCATGAGTCGCTATGGGCAGCAGGTATTTCAACTGCTGCCTGTCATGCTGCACTTCAATCACCCGCTACTGCCCGGTTATGTCTCCGGTGATGTCCCCCATGGCATCTGGAGCTTCAGTACCACCGCCGAGCAGCAAGCCTTTGTCGATGACCTCTGTCAGAATGCCAATTGCCTGAATGGACTTGCGACCCATGACCGAGCCATTCAAGGGCTCTACTCCATGGGCAGCACTTCCTCCATCGGCCAGTGCTGTCACTCGGATCTCGATATATGGGTCTGCCACGTGGCCGGCTTGTCGCAGACGCGGCTCGATCTGCTGGAGCAGAAGTGCCAGCAACTCTCCAAGTGGGCGGAACAGCGCGGGGTTGATCTCAACTTCTTCCTGATCCCCGAAGACAAGTTCCGCCAGACCAACGATGCCGAGATGCAGGGGGAGAGCTGTGGCAGCGCCCAGCATCTGCTGCTGCTCGACGAGTTCTACCGCAGCGCCATGCATATCGCCGGCAAGCGGCTCATCTGGTATCTGGTGCCCGTCGAATATGACGACCACTACGACGAGTATGTGAACGGGCTGTTCGAGAGCGGTCAGCTCGATCAGGATGACTGGCTCGATCTGGGCAGTTTTAACCGGATCCCGGCTGAGGAGTATTTCGGCTCGGCCCTGTGGCAGCTCTACAAGGGGATCGACTCTCCCTATAAAGCCGTGCTCAAGTCGGTACTGATGGAAGCCTACTCCCACGAGTACCCCAATACCCGCCTGCTCTCGATGATTGGCCGCGACTGGTTCCAGCACAACGAGGGGATGCACTACCGGCTCGACAACTACTGCCTGATGCTGGACAAGGTGACCAACTACCTCAAGTCCATCGGTGACATGGCGCGACTCGATCTGGTGCGCCGCTGCTTCTACCTCAAGGTGTGCGATGGCCTCAGCCATCCCAAGGACGATCACTCTCCCGAGTGGCGTCGCGAGCAGATGAGCCAGCTGGTCTCTTACTGGGGCTGGAGTCAGGAGAAGCTGTACCACCTCGATCACCGCCACGAGTGGAAGGTCGAGGAGGTGAAGATCGCCCATGCCGAGTTGCTGGAAGCCCTGATGCAGAGCTACCGCAACCTGATCCAGTTCGCCCGCCGCAACAACATCAGCGAGTCGATCAACCCGGAAGATATCGGCATTCTGTCGCGCAAGCTTTATGCCGCTTTCGAGAGCCTGCCGGGCAAGGTGCAGCGGGTTAACCTCAAGATAGCGCCGGATCTGAGCGAGCCGGATCTCAGCTTCGTGCAGGTGCCCCACGGTCGCCTCAACCGCGCCGGCTGGTATCTCTACAAACATTCGCTGGAGCCGGTGGACATCATTGGCCGCGCGCCGCTCGAGTTCAACGGTTACATCAGCAAGCTGGTCTCCTGGGCCTATTTCAACGATCTGCTGACGCCCCAGTCGCGGGTGCACCTCTTCAATCAGGGCTCGGATCTGCACATCGACAATCTGCACCAGTTCTGTCGCGATCTCTCCGGCTGCTTCCCCGAGAAGTATCCGCTCGCCACCAACCTAGCGCTCAGTCGGCCGTGCGAGATCCGCCAGCTATCCATCTTCCTCAACCTGGAGATGGATCCGACCAGCCACTGGGTCGGTCAGGTAATCGAGTTCGACGCCAATACCGTGGATGTATTTTCGTTTGGTCGCAATCAGGAGTGTCTGGTCGGTTCGGTGGATCTGGTCTATCGCAACTCCTGGAGCGAGATCC
>CAMFLW010000133.1 GCA_945957575.1 uncultured Aeromonas sp.
GCGGCTTGTTATTTGTTTTTGAAGTAGCCGCCTTCGACGGTGACCTTGATGATCACCTTGCGCACCGGCCCGTCGCCGACGAAGCGGTAGGCCTCGTCGTTCTCGAAGATCACCACCTGCCCATTGCCGACCTGCTGGCGCTCACGCACCTCACCGGCCAGCCACTCGCGGTCGGTGGTATCGTCATAAGCCTGCTCGACCCGCAGATCCGGCTTGGCAGCCCACTCCACCGTCTCTTCCCCTTCCAGGTAGTAGTGGACGTCGAAGTAGTGGCGCTGTCCCTCGAACAGGGAGGTGGCCGGGCTGGCCCCCTCCTGCAAGCGGTAGGTGAGGGAGTCACCGATGGAGTGGCAGATGCCGGGCTTGAGGTTCGGCAGGTTGTTGATGGCCTCCACGCAGCGGCCCCACTTCTTGCCCTCCCGGTAGATGTTTTTGAACAGGGTCAGGTTGTCTAGGGTGATCATGCGAGGTTCCTCCCGCCGTTGATGGTGAGGTCGAGCCCGGCCAGCGCAGCCGGATTGAGGTTGCCACGGGCGATGGGCAGCAGGGTCAGGCCGAAGCTGAACGGCTCGAAGCGCACCCGCCAGGAGTCCAGCACCTCGGAGCCCCAGGAGTTGGAACCGAGCCCCAGTACCTTGTGATCCAGATTGAGGGTGAGATAACCACAGGGCTCCAGCTCGTTGATGTGCTGCGCCGCGTGGATATGCTCCCAGCTGTAGGGCCAGACGCTCAGGTTGATGGGGGCATCGGGCCGCACGTAGAGACCGGCGCCGTGGCGGTTGGTCAGGGTCGCCCAGCGCACCTGCTGGCGGTTGCCGTTGTCCTGCGGGAAGGGGTAGTGCTCCCACATCTCGCTGACTGTGCTGTTGAAGCTGTCGATCCAGTTGCTCTGGCGGCTGTCCTGATAGTTCTCACCCGGCCCCATGCCGTAGTAGTGCACCCGGTCGAGATCCTGACGAATACCCAGCTCGAAGCCGATCTTGGGAATGATGTCGTCATAGCCGCCGTAGGGCTGACCGGACAGCTCAACATGCAGCTGGCCGTTCGGGCTCAGGGTGTAGACGTAGCGGCAGCGCATACCGAAGTCGAACACCGGCGGTGCGATCAGGCTCTCCACCGTTACCTCGACCGCCTCACCCAGCTGACGCCAGCTCAGGGTGCGGAAGTGCTCCTGCATGATCTGCAGGTGGTTCGGGTGCCACAGGCTCTCGTACTCCTGCTTGTGGTTGTCGATCATCGGCTTGAAGAAGGTGAGGCGTGGGGCTCGCTCGATGAGCTCGATACCATCCTGCTGCCAGCTCACCAGCTTGCCGTCGAGGCGCGAGAAGCGCAGGGCAAAGCCGCTGCCGCTCAAGGTCAGATCAAGCCGTTCGTCGGCAATCTGCAACGGGGTGGCGTTGGGATTGGCAAAGGGCTGCAGATGGCGAGTCGACTCTTTCAGCTGGAACTGGTACTGGCCCAGCTCGTGCTCTGCCGCGCTGTAGCGGGTGGCGGTGGCCTTGATGACCCGCAGCTGGACGAAGGTCTCCCGCCCATCGAGGGATGGCAGTTCGAGCTGCAGCTCTGTGGTGGCACCGGGGGCAATCCCTTCCAACCGGATTTGCTGGCTGGCCAGCAGCTCGCCCTCGGCCTTCACCTCGACCAGCAGGCGGATATCGTCGAGAGTGGAGAACCAGTAGCGGTTTTCCACCGCCAGCTTGCCGCTCGCCAGATCCAGCGCCCGCACCTTGACCGGGCAGATCACCTGCTTGTATTCACGCAGGCCAGGCCCAGGGGTCTGATCCGGATAGATGAGGCCATCCATGCAGAAGTTGTAGTTGTTGGGATAATCACCATAGTCACCGCCGTACTTGTAAACGGGGCGCCCCTGCTCGTCCTGATCCAGAATGCCGTGATCGCACCACTCCCAGATGTAGTGGCCCTGAATGTGGGGATGGCGGTCGAACACCTGCTGGTATTCGCTGAGGCCACCCGGGCCATTGCCCATGGCGTGGGCGTATTCGCAGATAATGCGCGGCTTCTCCATCGGGAACTCGCCGAAGCAATTCATCTGGGAGACGCGGGAGTACATGGTACTCACCACATCCACCACCTCGGCATCGCGATCCTCTTCGTAGTGCACCAGTCGGGTCGGGTCGATCGCCTTGCAGCGCCGGTACATGGCCCTGATGTTGCAGCCGTAGCCGGACTCGTTGCCGAGCGACCAGATAATGATGGAGGGGTGGTTCTTCTGAGCATGAACATGGCGCTCGATGCGATCCACGAACACCCGCTCCCAGAAGGGGTCATCGGTGATGCGGCTGAGATCGCCGACGTTGGCAAAACCGTGGGTCTCCACGTCGGTCTCCGCCATCACGAACAGACCGTACTGGTCGCACAGCTCGTAGAAGCGCGGGTCGTTCGGGTAGTGGGCAGTGCGCACCGAGTTGAGGTTGTGCTGCTTCATCAGCACGATATCGCGTTCAACACGGTCCATACCGACCGCTCGGCTCTTGAGGTGGTCGTTGTCGTGGCGGTTCACCCCGTGCAGCTTGAGGTAGTGGCCGTTGACGTAGAAGAGGCCATCCTTGACCTTGATTTCACGCACCCCGACCCGCTGCGGGATCACTTCCAGCAGCTCACCCTGACCGTTGTAGAGGGAGAGTTGCAGCTGATAGAGGTAAGGATCTTCGGCGCTCCACAGATGGGGATTGGCCAGATCCAGCGTGAAGCGGCAATCACACTTGCCGTCGATGGTGAGATGATCGAGGGAGCCGCTGGCGATCTCGCTGCCCTGATCCAGCAGCGACCAGACCAGACGGTGATCACGGGCAGCCGCCCCCAGACTTTCCAGCTGGATATCGCAGCTCAGGGTAGCGCTCAGATTGTCATCGGCCAGTGCGGTGCGGATGAAGAAGTCCTGCACATGGGCGGCCGGTTTGCCCACCAGATAGACGTCGCGAAAGATCCCCGCCATCCACCACATGTCCTGATCTTCGATATAGGTGGAGTCGGCCCACTGCATCACCCGCACCGACAGCAGGTTCTCGCCAACCTTGGCGTAGGCACTGATATCGAACTCGGCGGTGAGACGGCTCCCCTTGCTGAAGCCGACATAGTGGCCGTTCACATAGACCTCGAAGTAGGTCTCCACCCCGTCAAACTTGATGATCACCTGCTCGCCGTCCCAGGCCGGGCTCAGCGTGAAGCTGCGCTGATAGGCGCCGGTGGGGTTGTTGGTCGGCACGAAGGGCACATCGATGGGGAAAGGAAAACCTTCGTCGGTGTACTGCAGCTGGCCGTGCCCTTCCATCTGCCACATGTTGGGCACGGTGATCTGGCCCCATTCGTTCATGGGGCTGTGATAGAAGGCCTCCGGCACCTGCAGGGGGTGGTCGAAGTAGTGGAACTGCCACTGGCCGCCAAGGCTCAGAAAACGGCGGCTCAGCTCGCGCTGCATGGTGGCCGCCAGCGCGTGGTCGGCATAAGAGAAGAAGTAGGCGCGCGGAGCCAGCCTGTTTTCACCAACGAATTGGACGTTTTCCCAGTTATTCACATGTCCTCCCGGAACAAGGCAACGTTAACTGGGTAAACTCTAGATAAACATTTACTAAATATCAGTTTTGGATCGGTAAAGTTTTAACCTGATCACAATGGCTGGATGGTTTTGTGAGCGAGATCAGAAGCGGAGGATAAAAGGGAATAGAGCGGACAGGTGTGGCATGGATGTTGATAACAGCAGGCTAGGATGCAACGGAATCAATTATAAAACAATTACATATAACGACACCGAATGACATGGGAAAGAGGTTTGCTTGGAAGAGGTGTCGCACCACCGCAAGATGGTGCAACTAAAAAGCAGAACGTTTTACTAAAATCAACGAGTAGTGCCACGCAGGGTCAAGCGGCTCGGCACCAGTACCCGAAGGGGAATATCGCGCTCGTCACGCAGCCGTTCAACCAGCAGATTGACCCCCTGGGAGCCCATCAACTCGGAGTGGATCCGCACCGTGGAGAGCGGCGGGAAGGTGAACTTGGCGGTCGGAATATCGTTGACGCTGATAAGCTCGATCTGCTGGGGGATCGCCAGTCCCTTCTCGTGGATGGCACGCAACACACCGATGGCGATGGAGTCGGAGGCGACAAACAGCGCCTTGGGCCAATCCCCTGCCAGCATCTCCTTCGCCAGCTTGTAGCCGGAGGCGCTGGAGAAGTCCCCGCGATAGAGATCGCCCTCCTGCACTACACCCAATCGCTGGCCATAATCTTTAAAGGCCAGCTCACGCAGATCCGGGTTCTCATCCTGGCCACCGATATAGCCGATACGCTGGTGCCCCTGCGCGATAAAGTAATCGACCACTTGCTGACTGATCAGGGCGAGATCCACATCGACCGAGTCAAACTCCTCCATGGCGCGGGAATCGACAAAGACCAGCATGCTGGAGCAGGTGCGCAGTTGCGCCAGACGCTCGGCCGAGAGGCTCCCCACCACCAGAATACCGTCTGCGGCGCTCAGTTCGCGCCCTTCACCACAGTTGTAGAGGTGGGTCAGTTCGATATTGAGGCGGGCACTCTGGGTCTCGATGCCATAACGGATGGCGAGATAGTAGGGATCGTTGACCTCAGTACTCTGGGGATAGGCATAGACCACCAGAAAGTGCAGCTTGCTCTTGTGTACCCCCTTGCGAGCGCTGCTGGTCTTGTACTCCAGCCGTTCGGCAATCTCGAAGATCCGCTGCTTGGTCTCTTCCTTGACGCTCAGGCTGGGATCCTCGTTCAGTACCCGGGATACCGTGGCGAGCGACACCCCCGCCTCCTGTGCAATTTCCTTCAACGTAGCCATCAATACCTCGCAGGCAGCATCACGTGTTAATCGGTCACGGCTAAAGAGTAACGGGCAATGTCTTGATAGCCCAGCACTTTTACTAAAATGGTCCGTTAATGGGATGTCGCCCCCCAAAACAGTATCTGAATACAAAATGGCGCATGTAAGTCTCCACTGATGAGCGTCGCGCTCACTATGCAAGCTACGACCAGCTGCATCGTTCTGGCAAAACTGCACTGCCAATTACATCGCGTGGATCACTAGGACAAGGCGGTCTTCAGGCGGCGGTTGAAGCGGGAGCAGATGGGGGCCCATTTTCTGCTTGGGGCACAACACCAGTTTGGGTGTTGGCAGCCCAACGACTTGCTCAGAAAGATGGAACCCTAATTTTTCTTGAGTGTCCGGGGTGTAGCAACCAAATGGTAACGCGCCAGGATCTGGTGATAGATACCCTTCTCCCTGACTCTTTTCCAGCCCAATTGCAGGCGTTCGACCAGTGCCGGGGGGGTTGACAGGCTGGCAGCCAGATAGAGTTCACCAGAGAGATCCTTCAGCCAGAACGCCTTGCTGGCCTCTTCCCTCTGATAACCAAGTTCATTGAGGTGGTAGGTCAAGGCACCTTCGTCGTAAGGCATCAGATCGATGCGCCCCCGCATCAGTTTTTGCACATTCTGTTCATCTCTGGACACCATGGGCAACTGGCTATCCGGGATCTGCTGCTCGAGCAAGTAGCTGCGCTTGACATCGTTTTTGACCACGCCGATCCGGTAGCGGGCTGCGTCGGCAAGGTGCTTGAGCTGAATATCCTTACGATCCGCACGACGCCACAAGTAGACAATATTGGGGGTGATGGCGCCGACCCACTGAAACTGGGTCTCTCGCGCCTTGGTGCGGCTGAGATTGTAGATCAGAGTAGGGGTCGGTTGTTGGGCCAGCAGATAGGCACGGTTCCAAGGATAGAAGCGAATGCGATAGTTGATATCAGCCTCGGCCATAATAGCCTGGACGATCTCGGTGGAGATGCCTGCCGCTTGCCCCTTTATCTCCATCTGATAGGGCGGGAAGGGGGTAGTCACGATCGGCAGTAGATCCGGTGAATAGCCGGCAACGGAAGCAGAGAGCCCGGTTGTCAGGAGGAGTAACCAGCGGTAACACCAGCCATCAATATTCATGCTGTCAGCCTTATCCCAATCCATGGCGTAATCAACCAACCAGTAACGGCGTGAGCCTGAACTGATACTACGTTGGCAGCTAAATTTGGGACATAAACTCTTTTAAACTGCCAGCTATTTCATGCCTAAGTCCCTGAGAAAATGTGATTTATGTCACAGTTCAAAAAAAGGGCAGAGAGGGGCTCACAGGGCGAAACAGCGAGTATGGCCAGCGGCTATCGCGCGCAGTGGTGCTGCCCCGCTCTTTCTGTCACCACGGGCTCGAACCCGGCAGCGGTTGGGGTATATTGGTGGTCGATTAGCCAGTCTCATTCACCGTGGCCGCGCAAGCGGGCCACTGTTTCAACAAGATGGAGAGTGCTCATGAATCGCGATATCACCGCCCAGTTTATCAAGATGCTGACCAACCTCGACCACTGCCTGGCCAAGGCCAAAGCCCACGCCGCAGCGAAGCCGTTCAACGTGGAGAACTTCTTCGGTGAGCGGCTGATCGTCGATATGCTGCCGCTGTCCAAGCAGGTGTTGATCTGCTGCGACTCGGCCCGCGCCGTGGTCGCCACTGCCAGCCACAGCGAACTGCCGGCCATGGACGATGATCCCAAAACCATCGCCGATCTGCGCGTTCATATCGGCAAGACCATCAGCTATCTGCAGGGCAAACTGGACGCGGACTACAGCCAGTATGCCAGCGGCCGCTACGTGCCCCACTGGGCGGGCGGCAAGGGGATGGATGGCCATACCTGCGTCCACGAGTACGGTATTCCCAACTTCTACTTCCACCTCACCATGACCTACGCCCTGCTGCGCCGCGCCGGGGTCGATCTCGGCAAGCGCGACTATCTGGGCGGGCTCAACCTGCAATA
>CAMFLW010000134.1 GCA_945957575.1 uncultured Aeromonas sp.
TCCGCAACGCCATCGACATGGACAAGAACCGCGCCTTCAGCCAGCGGCTGCGCGAGTCCATCCGCAATTTCGAGCAGCACAACTGGCTGCTGCGCATTGCCGAGGAGCCTCGTCTGCTGGAGCTGCGCGACGAAACCATCGCCATCCATGACGAGGAGGTGACCGGTGAGGTGCCCCTCGAGATGGAGTACGTCGAGATGGTGGATATCAACCAGGAGCTGGCCGAGCGCATCGAGCGCTATCTGGCCCGCTACCCCGAGCAGGGCCAGCAGCTGGATCTGGCCGATGTGCTGCGGGAATACCTGCTGGATTACCCGGCTCATGCCCACTTCGATGTGGCGCGTCTTCTGATCGACCAGGCCGTGCGCCTGGGCCATGCCAGCGGCGAGCGCGAACTGCATCGCCAACCCGCATGGAAACCCATTAACCAAGCTGGATCCAAGGTTCAGGCCTATGTCATTGATCAATACTGAGTTTCCCTTGCCGCTGCGCCTTGCAGAGGCGATTGCCAACCCCTTGTTTCCGCGCATCGACACCGCCTTGCGCTCCGGCCGCCACATTAGTGCCGACGAGTTCGAGCAGCATTCGGCGCTGGTCGAATATCACAGCGAGCTGGAGATCTTCTACGGCCGCTATCAGGTGGAGCTGATCAAGGCGCCGGAAGGCTTCTTCTACCTGCGTCCGCGCCCGAGCTCCGACATCGGCACCACTGTGCTCTCCGAGCTCGATATGCTGGTGGGCAAGGTGCTCTGCTACCTCTACCTGAGCCCGGATCGTCTGGCCTCGGAAGGGGTATTCGCCATGGCCGAGCTGCAGGAGGAGGTGCTGAGCCTCGCCGACGAGAAGCAGCTGCTGCGGATGGTCAACAGCCGCTCCGGCGGTACCGATCTCGACAAGAAGAAGTTGCTCGAAAAGATCCGTACCTCCATGCGCCGTCTGCGCCGCCTTGGCATGATCACCGCCCTTGGCAATGGGGATAAATTCCGGGTCAACGAATCGGTGTTCCGTTTCGCCGCTGACGTGCGCTCCGATGAAGATCCGCGCGCCGTTCAACTGCGGATGATCCAGGAGGGTGAAGCCATCTTCCACGACGACGAAATGCCGAGCAGCGACTCGCTCTTTGATGACATCGAGGCGGATCTCGATGAAGAACAACTGGATCTGGAGGTATAACCGGTGCGAGGCAAGTTCAAATCCCTGACCATGGTCAACTGGAACGGCTTCTTTGCCCGGACCTTCGATCTCGACCAGCTGGTCACTACCCTTTCCGGCGGCAACGGCGCGGGCAAGTCCACCACCATGGCGGCCTTTATCGCGGCGCTCATCCCCGACCAGTCACTGCTCCATTTCCGCAACACCACGGAAGCGGGATCGAGCAGCGCCTCCCGTGACAAGGGGCTTTACGGCAAGCTGCAGCGCGGTCACTGCTACTCACTTCTGGAAGTGATGAATAGCCGCGAACAGCGGATCTGGGTCGGCGTGCACCTCGAGCAGGTGGCCAACCGCGACAACAAGGTCAACATCACCCCGTTTGCGCTGGTGGATGTGCCGGAGAATCTGGCACCGACCGATCTGCTGCTGGAGAAGCTAGATGGCGGCAAGGGGCGGGTACGCGCCTTTACCGACCTGAAAGGGGCGGCCGCCGAGCTGGGTGCGCTGAAAGTCGCCAAATTCAATACGGTGACCGACTATCACAACTTCATGTTCGAGTTCGGCATCACCCCGAAGAAGCTGCGTGATCAAAAAGATCGCGGCAAGTTCTATCGCCTGATCGAGGCCTCCCTCTACGGCGGCATCTCCTCGTCCATCAGCCGTTCCCTGCGCGAATACCTGCTGCCGGAGAACTCCGGGGTGCGCAAGGCGTTTGCAGACATGGAGGCGGCCATCTATGAAAACCGCCGCACTCTTGAGGCCATTAAAGAGACCCAGGGTCAGCGGGATCTGTTCAAGAACCTGATCACCGAGACCACCCACTATGTGGCGGCTGACTATGTGCGCAACGCCGCCGAGAAGAGCCGTCTCTCCGAGCTGGCCCTCAAGGCTCGCCAGGAGCTGGCCGACAAGCGCCGCATTCTGGCCGAAGAGAAACAGCGCGCCATCTATCTGGCCGACGAGGTGGAGCAACTCACCAACCGCGAAAAACTGCTGACCGACGAGCTGGAGTCTGCCTCTGAGCATCTGGCCAAAGTGATGGCGGCCGTCAGTTTGCAGAAGAAGATCGAGATGTACCGCGCCGATCTGGCGGATCTCTCTGACAAACTCGAACAGCAGCAGGCAGTAGTGGAGGAGATCCACGGCCAGCTGCTGGAAGTGGAAGAGCGCAAGGAGCTGGCACAGGCAGAAGTCGACAGCCTCAAGACCCAGCTGGCCGACTACCAGCAGGCGCTCGATATCCAGCAGACCCGCGCCATCCAGTACCGTCAGGCGGTGCAGGCGCTGGAGGCTGCCCGCGAGCAGTGCGAGCTGCCGGGGCTGACCGCCGAACAGGCGAGCGACACCCTGCACCAGTTCCGCGCCGCCGAGCAGAGTCTCACCAGCCGGGTGCTGGGGGCCGAACAGCAATTGGCGCTGGCCAAGGCGGCGGTGGCCGAGCATGAAGCGGCGTTGGCGCTGCTTTTGAGCATCGCTCCGGAAACAGTGCGCGAGGCCGCCTGGCCCACCGCGCAGGCGCTGCTCAAGCGTCACATCGAAGACAAGGCCCGTATTGCCCAGGGGCAGGGGCTGCGCGCCGCGCTGGCTCGCCTCGAGAAAGAGAGCGAAAGCCAGAAGAGTCTCTTCAAGCTGCGTGACGAGCTGCAGCAGGCCTCTGGCCAGCTGATTGCCAGCAGCGATGAGTTGGAGATCTTCCTCGAAGCCCAGCGCACCCGTCAGGAGGAGCTGGCCGAGCAGCAGGCCGAGGTGAACCAGCGCCGCGCCAGCCTCGAGCATCAGGGCACCCAGCTGGGTCGCGATATCAGCGATCTCACCAAGCTGGCGCCGCGCTGGCTCAAATCCTTTGAAAAGCTCGAGCAACTGCGCGAGCAGAGCGGTTTACCGCTGACTACCGCTGAAGAGCTTTCGGCCGGTATGCAGACAGTGCTCGACAAGGAGCGCGAGTTCGAGCAGGAGAGCAACCGCATCGCGGCGCAGAAACAGGCGCTGGAGCTGCAAATTCGCAACCTGCAGCTGGGGGCTGGCGAGGCGGATCCACGTCTTGCCCGTATCGCCGAGCAGGTGGGGGGCGTGCTGCTCTCCGATGTCTATGACGACATCTCCATCGACGATGCCCCTTACTACTCGGCGCTCTACGGCCCGGCTCGCAGCGCCCTAGTGGTGCTCGACCTTGAGGGTGCCATCGAGCGGTTGAAAAAGCTGGAAGATTGCCCGGAAGATATCTACCTGATTCAGGGCAACCCCGACTCCTTTGACGAGGATCTGGTGGAAGCGGACGAGCTGGGGGACGCCGTGCTGGTGCGCACCAGCAAGCGTCAGGTGCGCTTCTCCCGCTACCCCGAGCTGCCGCTGTTTGGTCGCGCCGCCCGGGAAAAGCGGATCGAGCAGCTCGACCTTGAGCGCGAAGGGCTCATCGAGGGCTACGCCAAGGCGGCCTTCGAGCAGCAGAAGTACCACCGTCTCTACGGTCACTTCCGCGACTTTATCGGTCAGCATCTGGATATCGCCTTCCGCCCCGACCCCGAAGCCGAAGTGCAGGCCAAACAGGCCGAACTGCGCGCGCTGCAAGGTGCCATCGGTGAGTGCGACAAGCAGCTGAGTGATGCCAAAGCGGCCGCCGCCCAGCTGACTCGCCATATCCAGCTGGTGCAGGGGATGCTGCCCTTTGCTCACCTGTTTGCCGAGACAGAGCTGGTAGCCCGCCTCGAGGCGGCTCACGCCGATGTGGAAGCGCTGAAACAGGCCGAAGCCTTTATCGCCAAACACGGCAAGTCGCTGGATAAACTGGAAACCATGGTGCAGGTGCTGCGTCAGGATCCGCAGGATCTTGCCGCGCTGCAGGCTGCCTATGATGAGGTGAGCGACCTGCTGGCCGAGCAGAAGCGCCGTTGCTACGCCCTCGATCAGCTGGTGGCCCGTCTGCCGCACTTTGCCTATCAGGATGCGCAAGACCTGCTGGGCAAGGCCTCCGAGATGAGCGAGCGGCTCAAAGAGAAGCTCAAGGCGGCCGAGCTGGCGGCCCGCACCGCTGGCGAGCAGCACAAGCAGATTGCCCAGCGCCACACCGAGGCGTTGCAACTGCGCACCGCCCTCAACTCCAGCGTCGAGGCCAAACGCCAGACCCTGACCGAGTTCGAGCAGGAGCTGGCGGCCATGGGCTTGACGCTGTCTGACGACATGGAAGAGAAGGCGCGTGCCCACAAGAAAGAGATTGAAGAGCTGCTGATCCGCACCCGTTCCCGTCGCACCAGCGCCGAGGCCCAGTTGCAGGTCACCAAGCGCGAGATCGAATCCCTTGGCGGCCGTCTCAAGCTGGAAGGCAAGGATTACTACAACGCTCGTAAATCCCTGGTGGGCCACAAGGCGAGCTGGTCGCGGGTGGTGCGGCTGGCGCGGGAGACCGACGTCGAGAAGCGCCTCAACAAGCGCGAGCTGGCGTACCTCGACAGCGACGAGCTGCGCTCCATGTCGGACAAGGCCCTCGGCGCCCTGCGGGTGGCAGTGGCCCACGACGAGGCCCTGCGCGATGCGCTGCGTCTCTCCGAGGGCAATCGCAGCACCGAGCAGAAGGTGGCCTTCTACGTGCAGGTCTACCGTTACCTGAAAGATCGCATCCGCAACGACATTATCCGCTCCGATGATCCGGTGGAAGCGATCGAGGAGATGGAGATCGAGCTGGCCCGTCTGGCTGACGAGCTCAAGCAGCGGGAAACCCATCTGTCGCTCTCCTCCCACGAGGTGGCGGCCAAGATCACCAACATCATCCGCCGCGAGCAGAACCGCATCCGGGTGCTCAACCAGGGCTTGCAGAACATCGCCTTCGGTCTGGTGCGCGGGGTGCGCCTCAACGTCAATATCCGCGAGGCCCATACCCGTCTGCTGACGGCGCTGGCCGATCAAACCGCCATGCACAACGATCTGTTCGCCGACAAGGAGCTCAGCTTCTCCGAGGCGATGGCCAAGCTGTTCCAGCGCCTCAACCCGCAGATCGAGCAGGGAGATCGCAGCTATCAGGTGATGGGCGACGTGCTGCTCGACTATCGCAACTATCTGGAGCTGGAGATCGAGGTGCAGCGCGGGGCCGATGGCTGGCTGCGTGCCGAGAGCGGTGCGCTCTCCACCGGCGAGGCGATCGGTACCGGTCAGGCCATCCTGCTGATGGTGCTGATCAGCTGGGAGGAAGAGTCCCGCCGTCTGCGCGGCAAGGATATCGCCCCCTGCCGCCTGTTGTTCCTGGACGAAGCGGCGCGGCTTGATGGCAAATCCATCGCCACCCTGTTCGAGCTGTGCGAGCGGCAGGATATGCAGCTGCTTATCGCGGCGCCCGAGAACATCAGCCCGGAGAAGGGCACCACCTACAAGCTCATCCGCAAGGTGCAGGGTAAGCACGAGCATGTGCATGTGGTGGGTCTGCGTGGCTTCGGCTTTGCCGACGACAAGCTGATCGCCTGAGAAGTCTCTGGCCCATCCTGACACGGGATGACCGGTAACTAGTTGAAAGGGAGGCATTTGCCTCCCTTTTTACATGGAAGATATGGCAAAGTAGTCGCACCGTCGCTGCTGCCTGACAACAAGGCGAGTAACATGGTGAGTGCCTTGGACCGATGGCAAGGTGAGAGCTCCCGCCTGCAAGCGTGTCGCCAGCGTCACCGGCCGTATCGAAGAAGAACAATTGCGCATAGCGAAAAGAAGAAGAGAGGGGAAAGGTGCAATATATCCAGAAAGGGCTGCTGTTATCTCTTTGCCTGCTGCTGGCCGCCTGTAGCAGCCGCTATGACGAGAGCCACGGCGGCAGCTGGCGCGGCTATAGCGAGACCGGCTACGCCAGCTATTATGCCGACCGTTATCACGGTAAAAAGACCGCCAGCGGCGAGCTCTATCGCAACAACCTCAATAGCGCCGCCCATATGGAGTTGCCTTTTGGCTCCATGGTGCGAGTTACCAACCTCGCCAATGGCAAGAGTGTGGTGGTCAAGGTCAATGACCGCGGCGCCTTTAAAAACGGGCGTATTATCGATCTCTCCAAATCGGCCTTTAGCTCTATCGCCAATATTCGCGATGGGATTATCAAGGTAAAGGTCGAGGTTCGTTAGTTTCGATAACCAAGGCGTGGACTGGGTGAGGGTAGCTGACTTAACACCCGACCATTTCGGTATCGTAGGCTGTGCCCAATTGCAGTCTTGCCTTGGCATCTGCCCGAATGAAACCGTGTAACACCTTACCATCCAAGGCTAGTGTGGGCTGACCCTGATGAGGGCGCTGTATATTGACCCAGTACAGTCATGTTTCAAGCAGGGTATCGAGGACAATACCGCGCAGAATTCGGGCAATGGTATGACGGTGAAGAGTGCGATTCGCAAAGGGCGATGCAGACGAAGCCAATCGGCCGGTTTGAATTTTTCATTAACCAAGTGGCGGTCTCTATCTGTTCAATCGGGAGCATCAGATTACAGGGGGAACGCGAGGTCAAACCAAAAAATACCAGACAACATAAGACATCATTTTACCAACCTTAATCTCATCATCTTGCCCCGAGTGAGAGGGGACGGTGTGACACAATCTCCAGGTTGGTGAGCAAGAGCGGTGGCGTCCGGCCTCTTGATATGTCTTGGGATTGAGGCTGGCGTGGCCACAATTGGGCCTGCACCCAGCAAGGCGATTGAGTGAGG
>CAMFLW010000135.1 GCA_945957575.1 uncultured Aeromonas sp.
GGAGAGGAGGTAGCCCTCCCCTCCATTCATCTGCTTAAGAGAACCACGACCAGGGGGACTTGGTGATGGCCGCGCCGACCATGTATCCGAACACCGCCAGCGCCGCCACGCCGGCCACCAGCTTCTGACCGCGGGCCGGGCGCTTGAGCGCCATGACCCCCAGACCGATATAGAGCACCAGAGCAATCAGCTTGGCCAGCAGCCAGGGTTGCTGACCCGGGCTCAGTTGCAAGGCCACCGCCAGCAGTACGCCAAACAGCAACAGGAAGGTGTCATTGATATGGGGCAGGATCTTCAGCCACTTCTGCTGCAACCGATCGCTGCCGGCCAGCGCCAGACTCCAGCGATAGATAAAGAGCAGCAGACTGACCAGCGCCAGCGTCATATGCAGGTGTTTGAACATGGGGTAATAGGCAATCATTTTGCTTCCTTGTCGTCGTTGGGTAGCCCGCTGTTCCAGTTATGGGCATGGATACGCTCCTGCCCCTCCTCGTCGTCTTGCAACAGATCGGAGAGGATCTCCCGGTATTGCAGGCTCTTGTTGATATAAGTGTGTTCGTCGTCGAGATAATTAACCTGCTCGCGCAGCAGCCAGTTATCGTGCTGCTTGAAGGTCTGGCCCGCCCGCCAGGCCTGGTTGGCGCGAAAACCAAGTTGAGTCAGGGCTTCCACCCCCAGATCCACGGCGGAGCCCAGCGTCTCCCGATATACGCTGTCGACACCGTGGCGCAGGATCTCGTGGGCATGGGGACGATCCTGCGCCCGCGCCAGGATCTTCAGATGGGGAAAGTGCTTCTGCACCATCTCGATCACCGCCAGCGAAGTGGCGCTGTCGTTGATGGAGAGCACCAGCAGCTTGGCCTTGTGGGCACCGGCAGCATGGAGCAGATCAAGACGGCTGGCATCGCCATAGAAGACCTGATAACCGTAGCGGCGCAGCGTCTCTATCTGGCTGGCGTCCTGCTCGAGGATGGTGGTGCCGATGCCGTGACCGTGCAGCAGACGTCCCACTATCTGACCGAAACGGCCGAAGCCCACGATGATCACCGGATGCTCCACCAATTCGGGTTGCTCATGCTGTGGCACCTCGCTCTGATTACGGTAATCGAACCAGGGCTGGATCACCCGATCGTTGAGGATCAGCAGCAGCGGCGTCAGCGCCATGGAGAGCGCCACCACCAGCGTCAACAGGGAGATGGTCTCGCCGGGCAGCACCCGGTTTTGCGCGGCAAACGAAAAGAGCACGAACGCAAACTCACCGCCCTGGGCGAGCGCCAGCCCGAAGGTCCAGCGTTGACTCGGCGAGATGCGCAAGACAAAGCCAAGCGCCATCAATACCAGCCATTTGAGCAACATCAGCCCCACCACCAGCGTCGGGATGAGGAAAGGGTGCTCGGCAAACAGCCCGAAGTCGATCCCCGCCCCCACCGACATAAAGAACAGGCCAAGCAGCAAGCCCTTGAACGGCTCAATGTCCGCCTCCAGCTCGTGACGGTATTCGCTGTCGGCCAGCACCACCCCGGCGAGGAAGGAGCCAAGAGCAGGCGAAAGCCCCACCGACTCCATCAACACAGCAATGGCGATCACCAGCAGCAGGGCGGCGGCGACGAAGATCTCCCGCATGTGGGACTGGGCGATGGCACGAAACACCGGCCGCATCAGATAGTGACCACCCAGCACAATGCCGGAGATGGCTGCGACCACCAGCAGACCGTGTTGCCAACCTGCCAGCTCGGAGCCACCATTGCTGGCGACCGGCGCCATGGCCAGCAGCGGCAGGATCGCCAGGATCGGAATGACGGCGATGTCCTGAAACAGCAGTACGGCAAAGGCGGAGCGACCGCTCTCGCTCTGCATCAGCTTGCGCTCCTGCAGGCTCTGTAGAACGATTGCGGTAGAGGAGAGCGCCAGGATCAGGCCGATGGCCAGCCCCTGTTGCAGCGGCAGACCGATCAGGTGCGCCACGCCAGTCAGCGCCGCCGTGGTAAGCAGCACCTGCAGGCCGCCGGTGCCGAGGATCGGCCCCTTCAGCTGCCACAAGAGGGCCGGGCGCAACTCAAGACCGACCAGAAACAGCATCAGCACCACGCCAAACTCGGCGAAGTGCATCACATCCTTCTGCTCCCCCACCAGCCCCAGCAGAAAGGGGCCTATGATGATCCCCGCCAGCAGATAGCCGAGCACCGAACCGAGCCCCCAGCGCTTGGCCAGCGGCACCGCGATAACCGCAGCCGAGAGATAGATAAAGGCATCAAACAGGATCCCGTGGCCCATCAGTCAGCCCTCCGTTGCAACGTCTGAGCCGGCTCATAAGCTCGGCCAAAATGCAGCCCGTGTTTCATCAGAGAACCTCCAGCAGATCGCGCAGATAGGGGCGGCCGGCCAGCTGCTCCGGCGTGAGTTGCTCGTCACGCAACGCCGTCAGCAACTGGCGATAATCCTGACCGCAGCGGCGCAGGGCGGCGGGATCCTTGATCTTGTGAAACGAGTGGAGCACAAAGGGCGGCAACCAGTTCATGCCGCACAATCTGGCCGCCTGCTGAAAGGGCAGCAGAAAATCGAGCAGCGGCCGGCTGTTGTACCCCTCGCTGCAGTAGGACTCCGGCGCCCCGCCGGTGGTGATGGCGCTCAGCCACAGCTTGCCCTTGAGGGCATGAGCCTCGGGGCCGTAGGCGTAGCCATACTCCAGCACCAGATCCATCCACTCCTTCATGATGGCCGGGCAGGAGTACCAGTAAAACGGGTGCTGAAAGACGATGATGTCGTGCTCCGACAGCAGCGTTTGCTCCCGCTTCACATCGATGAACATGTCGGGATAGTGATGGCAGAGATCGTGAATCGTGACCCCCTCCAGCCCCTCAATCGCCTGCAACAGCTGCTTGTTGGCCCGCGAGCCCTGCAAGGCGGGATGGGAAAAAATAACCAGAATGCGTTTCATGACAACATCACCCGAACAAGCGCCAGAGCTGACGCGATAAAACAGAAAAGGGGTGTGACAGACGCATCGTAAAGATGCACAGGAAAGCGACCTTATCAGGAAGCACCGTGGCCTGCCAACTCGGGGATCAGCTCCCGCAGCGCCGGATTGAGGGTCTGGTGAGCGGGATAGCAAAGCCCGATCCGGCGAAACATCCGCGGCCCGCTCACCGGCAAGGTACAGAGCCCCGCCTCATCCTCCACCAGACCATCCGGCAGAAAGCTGATGCCAACCCCCGCCAGCACCAGCGCCATCACCAACCCCTTGCTCTCGGCCTTGGCCACCAGATTGAGGGTAAGCCGGTCACAGGCCAGCAGACCGATAGTCTGTTGATGGGCTTCACAGGGTGGGCACTCAATAAAATCATAATGTTGCAGCTCAGCCAGTTCGATCCTCTCGCGACTGGCCAGAGGATGCTCGACCGGCACGCAGAGCACGTAATCCTCTTCCCACAGCGGCAGAAAGATCTCATCCTCCCGGCGCAGGGCATCCAGCGTCAGCCGACAGTCGGCTGGTGTGCCGTAATCGGAGAGAGTGAGATCCAGCTCGGGCAGTACCGTCTGTACCCGTTGCAGCAACCCCGCCACCCGACGCCGGCTCAGGTCGGGCATGATGGCGATATTGAGCCGCGCACGCATAGCCTTCTGGCGAAACAGCTCAGGCAGACGACGCGCCTCCTCCACCAGCTTGACCGCATGGGGGTAGAGATAGTGGGCAGGATCGCGCGCCTCCACCCCCTTCTTGCCGCGGATGAAGAGGCTGTCACCGAGCACCTCTTCCAACTGGCGCAGCCCCGCCGAGAGTGAGGGCTGGCTGACGTGGCAGCGTTCGGCCGCCGCCGTGATGTTCTTCTCTTCATAGATGGCGATGAAGAAACGTAGCAGTCGCAAATCCAGCATAAGTCCAACCATAGTTTTTTCAGATGATAACCAGCGGAAAACAATATTTATCACTTATAGATGCAGTGACTATAGTGATTGGGTTCCGTGCTGGCCAGCCACCTGTTTGCTCAAACCGACTATCGAATCTGAAGGAAAAAATCATGTCCAAAGCTCTCGTCGTTATCACCGGTGCCTCTGCCGGGATCGGTGCCGCCATCGCCCGCGCCTTCTCTGCCGCTGGCCATCCCCTGCTGTTGCTGGCCCGTCGGGTCGAGCCGATGCAGGCACTCGGTCTGCCGAATACCCTCTGCATCGGGGTCGATGTGACCGACACCGCCGCCATGAAGGCCGCCGTCCAGCAGGCGGAAGCCAAATTTGGCCCGGTCGGCTGCATGGTCAACAACGCCGGCGTCATGCTGCTGGGTCAGGCTGACGTGCAGGATCCCACCGAGTGGCAGCAGATGCTCAACATCAACGTGATGGGGGTGCTGAACGGCGTCCATGCGGTACTGGCCGGGATGAAGGAGCGCCGCAGCGGCACCATCATCAACATCAGCTCCATCGCCGGTCGCAAGACCTTCCCGAACCATGCTGCCTACTGCGCCACCAAGTTCGCCGTGCACGCCCTGACCGAGAACATCCGGGAAGAGGTGGCCGATGTCGGCGTGCGTATGGTGACCATTGCCCCGGGTGCGGTCGAGACCGAGCTGCTCAGCCACACCACTGACGAGAGCATCAAGGCCGGTTACCACGACTGGAAAGATCAGATGGGCGGCGTCATTGCGCCGGAAGTGATCGCCGATGCGGTGCTCTATGCCTGGAACCAGCCGGCCAACGTCTGCGTGCGCGAGATCGTACTGGCAGCCACCCGTCAGCAACCTTAATCCGGGCTGACTGACACCATGGGGAGGGCTTGACCCTCCCCGGGGGCACAGGGTTACCATGTGCCCTTGTCATTTTCGAGTCATTCCATGGTTCTCACCCGTCGCCAACTCGCTCACGCCCGTCGCTGGCTCCCCCTGTGGAGTCTGGTGCTGGTGTTGATGTCGTTTGGCAGCCGAGCCGCAACCGACCTCTGTACCCTGACCACCCACTGCAGCCAGAGCGAACGCTCGCTGGAAAAAGCGATGCCCTGTGGCAGCTTCACCACGGCGCTCTCGATGACGCTGCTGGCCAGCGACAGCCTGACGGTGGCGGTGCTGGAACCGGATAGTCCCGACTTCTCCTCCCCCTCTCTCTATATGCCGGAAGCGCCGCTGGAGCGGCTCGAACGCCCCCCTCGCACTCAGGCCTGAAAGTCACCCCGTATCGGGCATCTTTTCTTTCATCTGAGGTGAGTTATGTACAAACCCCTGTTACTGGCCATGCTGGCCGGTACTGTCAGCTTTTCAGCCCTCGCGGCCGAGAAGATGACCGTCTACAAATCCAAATATTGTGGCTGCTGCCAAAGCTGGAACGAGCACATGGAGCAAAATGGCTTCGAACTGGAAGTCATCGAGACCGAGCAGCTCGGCGCAGTGAAACAGCAATACGGTATCGCGCCGGAACTGGCCTCTTGCCATACCGGTATCGTAAATGGCTATGTGATCGAGGGGCATGTACCGGCCGCCGATGTACAGAAGCTGCTCAGGGAAAAACCGGCGATCCGCGGTCTGACCATTCCGGGCATGCCCCAGAGTGCGCCGGGCATGGATATTCCCGGCCAGCCCTACGAGGTATTGAGCATCAGCAACGAGGGCACGACCGGCAGCTGGTCGCGCTACCCGGGCTGACGACAACTGGCCATGAACCGGCACTCCACTATCATGTGAGGCACACCTGAGCGGACTCTTGCCGCTCATGGCCAGAGAAGGGGCCGCTATCGCGAGATGGCGGCCTTTTTTGTTTGCTTTTCCTTCAATAACAAGGGATTGCTTGCAACAATCGGCAACAAGGGGCAGATTTAACGCCAATTCATGGAGCCGATGCTCAGGTCTGCCAACCCTTTCCAGCGCCAAGGATGCGACATGTTTACCTTTTCCCGAGGAGTTCTGCTGCTAGCCTTTCTGACAGTTCTCCCCCCTACTTATGCCAATGAAGAGCCTGCCATGACGACACCTGACACCTCAATCCAGCCGCCCGTGGCCGCCAAACATCCCCGCACCCTGAAAAAGCACGGGGACACCCGGATCGACAACTACTACTGGCTGCGTGACGACCAGCGTCAGGCGCCGGAAGTGCTGCAATACCTTGAGGCCGAAAACGCCTATACCGAAGCCATGCTCAAGCCCACCAAGCCGCTGCGCGAGCAACTCTACAAGGAGATGGTGGCCCGCATCCCCCAGCAGGATGAGTCGGTTCCCTATGTGAAGAACGGCTACCGCTACCAGACCCGCTATGAACCGGGCAAGGAGTACGCCATCTACTCCCGCACCAGGCTGGGAGAGGAGCAGGCGAGCCTGCTGCTCGACAGCAACCTGCGGGCAGAGGGGCACGAGTTCTATGCCCTCGGCGCCCTTGAGGTGAGCCGCAACAACCGCTGGCTGGCGGTAGCGGAAGATTATCTCTCCCGCCGCCAATACAAGATCCAGTTCCTAGATCTGGAGAGCGGCAAGCGGGCCGCCGACACGCTGGAGAACACCTCCGGCAATCTGGTGTGGGCCAACGACAACAAGACCGTCTTCTATGTGCGCAAGCACCCGCAGACCCTGCTGCCGTATCAGGTCTACCGCCACACGCTCGGTACGGATCCAGCCACGGACAAGCTGGTTTACGAGGAGAAGGATGACTCCTTCTACGTCAGCCTCTA
>CAMFLW010000136.1 GCA_945957575.1 uncultured Aeromonas sp.
TGCAGTACATCGTCAATCCCATCGAGATCAGCGTGTCCGGCAATGACAGCGACAAATCCGCTGAACTGCTGGCTCTGGCCAGCGAGATCGCCGGGATGTCGCCCAAAATTTCCCTGACCGAAGGCACCAATGCCCGCAAGCCTTCCATGAGCATCGCGCCACAAGGCCAGGCCCCGCGCGTTCATTTTGCCGGCATCCCCATGGGTCATGAATTTACCTCGCTGGTGCTTGCCCTGCTGCAAAGCGGCGGTCACCCCTCCAAGGCCGATGCGGCCGTGCAGGAGCAGATCCGCAATCTCAAGGGTGAGTTCCACTTCGAGACTTACATTTCGCTCTCCTGCCACAACTGCCCGGACGTGGTACAGGCGCTAAACCTGATGGCCACCCTGAACCCCGGCATCACCCACACCATGATCGATGGTGCCCTGTTCCAGGATGAGGTCAACGAGCGTCAGATCATGGCGGTACCGAACCTCTACCTGAACGGTCAGCCGTTCAGCCAGGGCCGCATTTCGCTCGAAGAGATCGTCGCCAAGCTCGATACCGGCGCCGCCGAGCGCAAGGCTGAGGAGCTGAGCGAAAAAGCACCTTACGACGTGCTGGTCGTCGGTGGTGGCCCGGCTGGCGCCGCCGCCGCCATCTATGCCGCTCGCAAAGGCATTCGCACCGCCATCGTCGCCGAGCGTTTCGGTGGCCAGGTGATGGACACCGTCGGCATCGAGAACTTCATCTCCGTGCCCTACACCGAAGGCCCCAAGCTGGCCGCGAGCCTGGAGCAGCACGTCAAGCAGTACGGCGTGGAAGTGATCACCGAGCAGCGCGCCGCCGCCATCAGCCGTGATGGCTACGTCAATGTGGATCTCGCCTCTGGCGCCACCTTGAAAAGCCGCGCGGTCATTCTCGCCACCGGCGCGCGCTGGCGCGACCTGAACGTGCCGGGCGAGCTCGAGTACCGCACCAAGGGCGTGGCCTACTGCCCGCACTGTGACGGCCCCTTCTTCAAGGGCAAGCGGGTTGCGGTGATCGGGGGCGGTAACTCCGGCATCGAGGCTGCCATCGATCTGGCTGGCATTGTCGAACACGTCACCGTGGTGGAGTTTGCCGATACCCTGCGTGCCGATGAAGTGCTGCAGAAGAAGGCACGCTCCATGGGCAATATAGACATCATCATGAGCGCTCGCACTACCGAAGTGATCGGTGATGGCAGCAAGGTGGTGGGCATGGATTACGAAGATCGCACCACCGGCGAGATCAAGCATCTGGCCGTGTCAGGCATCTTCGTCCAGATTGGTCTGGTGCCGAACACCGAGTTCCTTAAAGAGAGTGACGTGGCCCTGACCCGCTTTGGCGAGATCGAGATCGATACCAAGGGCGCGACCTCCCTGCCCGGCGTCTACGCCGCAGGGGATGCCACCACGGTGCCGTTCAAGCAGATCATCATCTCCATGGGGGCCGGTGCCACTGCCGCACTGGGGGCGTTTGATTACCTCATTCGCCATCCTGCACCGGAAGCCGCTGTGGCCAAAGCCGACGCCGTGACCGCCTGATAGACTGCACGCAACAAAAAGCCGATGCCCGATTAAGTAAACACGAGCGTCGGCTTTTTTACATCTGCATCGATGCGCAATAAAAACCCCGCAGCAAATGGCGGGGTTGTTCATAACTGGACTTAAAGGACGGGCATCACTCCAACAAGAAAACGGCCTCGATATTATCGCTTACCGTGATCTGCTGTTGTTGATAGCTATTGTCTGCCATATCCGGCGCGGGAGCGGCCATCGCCATGGCCGGTACCACCTTCAGGTTGCGGCTGTAAGCGGTGATGGGCGAATCGTTGCGGTACTCCACGCTGTACACCTTGCCAAGCTTCATCCCGAACGCCTTGGCCAGAGATTCAGCCTTGGTTTTTGCGTCCTCAACGGCCTTCAGACGAGCTTGATCCTTGATAACTTGCGGCGACTTCAACCCGTATTCAATCTGGGATACAGACTCCAGTCCGGCTTTGAGGGCGGTATCCATCAAAGGGCTCAATTTATCCAGTTGATAGAGTTTCACCGCTAATTGCCGCTGGGCACGGTATCCCAGCAATACCGGCTTCTTGTTCTCACCATACTGATATTCCGGCGAGACCATCAGGTTGCCAGCCTCAACATCGCTGCGCTTGATCCCCAGCCCTTCCAGTTGGCTGAAAAAGGCTGCGACCTTGGTATCGACCTGCTGCTTGGCCTTGAGGCCCTGCTTATCCAGTGCACTCACCGCCACATTGAGCGTGAGCATATCGGGTTCGGTTTTCTGCTCGGCGTAACCGCTCACCACCAGATGGGGCGCTTGCGGCACTTCAATCGCCAGCAGCGGAACACTGACAACCAGAGCGGAAAGAGTAAGAAGGGTACGCCACATAGAAAAAACCTCAATCGGAAAGATTGAGGTCATTATGCCCGTGCAGCTACGGGATTCATATATCGTGCACTGGCGGGATCTGATCCAGTATCTGATTGGTCAGATCGAGGCTGATGGTGACCATGCTGCCGGGCTCCTGGTTCTGGTTTGCCATATCCAGTGCCGGAGATGCATCGCAGACCATGACCTCATCATCGAAATGGAACGAATCCCACGACAGAACATGTCCTTGCACCGCCTGTCCGATATTGGTGCTACCACTCGCCTCCTCCATCGCAGACCAGGCGATAGTATCAGACGGCCCCAGCAAATCGTGCAACAACGGGGAGTGAAAACTCGCCAGCGGATACTCCTGCTGACCCTGATCATGGCCCACCAGAATCATGTTATGGGCAGACTCGGTATCCATGGCCGGCACATAAGTGATAGAGGCAGCAGCAAAGTCAACATAGAGTGAGCCCGCTACATCACCGGCCTCATTCTCAATCTCCATCCCATCCAGCCGATCACCCGCGATCGAGGCCTGATAGCCAAACTGGCCGGCGCAGGTAATGTTCCCCTGCCCATCCCAGCTATAACGGATGCCATCAATGTCGACCCAGTTGAATGACTGCATGATTACCCCTCTCCTCTACTGCCGCTATCTTATCTATCCCCTTGAGGAAAAAACAGGGGCCAGGAAAGCCCGGCCCCATTACTCGATTACGGATCAACCTTCAGATTGCCCTGATTCAAAAGGTCTTCAATGATGGTCTGGTCATTGCGTGTTCCTCCCAGTGTCAGGTCGATGTTGTCAAACTGGATAACGTGGGTCGTACTGCCACTGCCCGAGCCATTAAGGTCGATCGTGAGCGTAGACTTGCCAGTACCCGGACCGCTGGTGAAAGTGAGATAGGCATCTAGCGACTCCTTACTGGCATGTTCGCCAGTGAGCAGCTCGCTTATATCCAGCACATCTCCACCGTCACCAGTTGTGAAGTCTTTGATAACGTCCACACCACCGGCATCACCCGCCCCCCACTTGAAGGTGTCGGTACCAGAGCCCCCAATAAGCGTATCCGAACCTAAACCACCAATCAGGATGTCATTCCCCCCTTGCCCATAAAGGATGTCGTTACCAGCACCACCATCCAATATGTCATTACCTCCAACCGTACCTTCTTGGGCATAAGTGCCATGATTACTGGCCAGCTCCACCTGCAACTGGGCAGGCGTTGCCCCCGGATGAGCGGCCACAAAGGCTGCCCAGCCACCATCAGCGTTATCCGCATGGATGCTGTCACCAAAGATCACATCATTGCCGTTACTACCAACCAGATGGTCGTTGCCTACCGAGTTAGCGTTGAGACTTGCGCCCGTAAGCTGCCCAATCACACTGCTCAATTGATTGGCATTAGTCACATTGGTAGCACTGCCACCAGTTCCCTCGACTTGGCTCAGCAGGCTCAACGCACTTGCGTTAACCTGAATGCCAACCGCCTCGACGGTAAAGGCCTGTCCAGTCGATGAACCTACGTTCTCGATCAGGTTGATCTCATTGACAGTATCGTCATTGCTGTTGGGGGACACGTCATAGGTGCCCAGCACATGTTGCATGGCCCCTGTGGGGCTTAACGAAACTACCGAACTGGTTCCATTGCCTTGCAGCGCCCTGTTGGGCTCACCGTCGGAGACAAAGATGACCTTATTGACATCCGCCGCCGCTATAGGCGCATTTCCCCCTGCAGACTCGATCCAGGTATTCGCTGCCACCAGACCCGCTTCATAGTTGGTGTATTGCGCAGCATCCGAGCCCGGCACCGTGATGGCATTGACAAAAGCTATCGCGGCCGCCAGTTGAGCTGCGTTATCCACACCGCCGGAAGTCAGGGTGAAGGTGCCGGAACCATTAACCTGGGTCGCGAATGTATCCAAATGCACCCGGATATCACCAGCGCCCGAGTTATAGAGACCATTCAGTGAACTTATCACCGCCTGTTTCATGGCATCCAGACGAGTAATGGTCGTTGTGGTGCCATTTGCATTGGTGAACTGAATGGTATTGGTCTGCATGCTGCCGGAGTTATCCAGTACAAAAGCGATATTGGCCTTTTGTCCGGGCAACTGCGTGGTGCCCCCCACGTCCCCGACCAACACATCATTGCCACCCTTGCCGGTAATAACCCCGGCACCGCCCGATACCTCATAGGGCACCGAGCTGCCGGTAACATCATCCGCATTGGTGCCCACAATCAGAACCGGGGCAACCACAGGCTCAAAGGTCACATCAAGTGTGGCCGAATCCCTATCCCCGTCGGCATCGACGACGGCCAGATCAAAGCTGCTCGTTACCAGGCTCTCGTCTACACGATCGACCAGCGTGACCTTCTGCACTCGGTAGCCGTAAGCCCCACCGTTGTCAGACAGTTCAACTCGCGTGATGTCCGTCAGGGTCGTCGGCACCTGCTGAAGCACACCGTCAGTGAACAGCGTGCTGCCACTTTCAGTGACCAACTCACCGTTAGCGTTGGTGCCATACACAGTCCAGTTAACGCTATTGGTCGTAGCGCCGGTTTGTACGTCAATGGCAAACGACACCTTGACGGCAGGCTCACTGAAGTCGAAATACAGCTTCTCGCTGCCGTCGACCCACTGATTGTCTGTCGCCAGCCCCTGGGTACTGGAATTGACAGAGTCTATTGATGAGTCGATAGACATGATTACGAACTGACCGGCCGGTACAACCTCTCCGGGTTTGTAGATGCCCCCGGTATTACTGACCACGAGATAATCCTGATTGCCGCCAGGAATATTCGAGAATGTTGCCGAGTATTCTTGGGTAGCGTTGTCCAGTTTGCCATTCATGTCGATGACATAATTACCAGACGTATTCAGGCTCAAGGTGAATATCAGTGACTGACCGGCACCACCGGTATAGGCGCCGGGCACCGTGCTGGTATAGGCATAGAGGATGCTCGGATCGGCTGCACTGACGTAGTAGTAAACCGTTGCTCCACCTGAGGTCAACGCGCTGGCAGCATAGGTAGTGCTTGAACCATCCCACCCACTGATGTTGCCCGTCAGATCAGCCCAGCCGGCACCATCAGTGCCAATATCGACAACCGAACCACCTGAGAAGTAGCCACTGGCAGAGTTAGCCAAGACCGCATCCTGCACATTGCTGATATCTGGGCCATCGTCCTCAAAGCCAAGCACCGGCCCCAAGTCCAAAGTGTTGGAACTGGCCGAATCGCCATCGTTGTCATACACCGTCACCTTGGCACCTACCAGCCCTTGGCTGATCTGGGCCAGGAAGTCGTGATTGTTGCTGATGTCGGTGTGCTTGATGGCCTTGTACTGAATCAGGGTGAGGTCGCCGTCATCAGCATCCATATGCAGACGGAAGACAACCGTGCCGTCAGCCGTGCCAAGGATATCGCCAGTGCCGTCTTCCTTCGACAACAGGATGTCGCCGCCTGTTGTCGCATCCAGGCCCGAGTTGGCGCTCGGCGCGCTTAGGGTCAGTTCGTACTTGGTCTTGCTGGCATCCTGACCGTCACTGCCGGAGTCTACCGTCAGACTGAACAGACTGGCGCCGGTGATGCTCTTGTAGCCAATAACACCGACTCCCTGGCCGGACTCATCATTGTTGGTCGCCTGCCCGGATTCGTCCTTAGTCGAACCGGTAGTGCCCACCGACTCGTCCACGAACAGTTTCACGCCCTCCTTCAGGCTGAAACTGCGAACCACCGGCACATCATCGGTGATGTTCACATTCACCTTGATACCATCCACCACCGGGTCGCCATCGCCATCCTGCGCCGCAAAGGTAAAGCCATCGGTCAACAACTTGACGATGTTCTCACCCTCACCCGATACCAGCAGGTTGTCTGCCAGCGTGAAAGTGTATGAACCATCCGCATTCACCTGCAAGCTGGCCGCCGCACCGGCAACGCCAGGTTGCACCGCGCCACTCGCATCGAAGTACACCGTCACGGAGGTCTGGTTTTCACCAATGGTGGCGCTGCCACCCGACCAGCTCACGCCTGTGACTTTGCCAAAACCATCCGCCCCCCACGACACGTTGTCGACAACGGTGCCAGTGAGTGACAACGGCTCGCGCTCACCCGCATCGTTACCCTCAGACTCACCCTCACCACGCAAGGCCTGCAAGTCATCCTCATCGACGTCAACAGTGTCACT
>CAMFLW010000137.1 GCA_945957575.1 uncultured Aeromonas sp.
CCTCTTCGCTGAGGATGGCAATGATGAGCTCGGAGGCATGAGGTCAGAGAGTGACCCAAAGTGGGCAGCATTGCTGGCGCGAAGGGGGTTGAAAACCCCAATAAAAAATCCGAAACCCATCAACAGGTTTCGGATTCTTATATATCAGGAGGCTCGGTCAATGGATCCTTAACTGATCGGCATTACAACCAGCGCCGCGGTTTCGTCATTTTCTGACCGGACTTACTTCTGCTGGCGCCGCATAGCGTCGAAGAACTCGTCGTTGGTCTTGGTCATCGCCAGCTTGTCGATGAGGAACTCGATGCCATCGATCTCGCCCATCGGATGGACAATCTTGCGCAGGATCCACATCTTCTGCAGCTCGTCGCCGGTGGTGAGCAGCTCTTCTTTACGGGTGCCTGAGCGGGTGATGTCGATAGCCGGGTAGACGCGCTTCTCGGCAATCTTGCGCGAGAGGTGCAGTTCCATGTTGCCGGTACCCTTGAACTCTTCGTAGATCACCTCGTCCATCTTGGAACCGGTATCGATCAGCGCGGTCGCGATGATGGTCAGGCTGCCGCCCTCTTCAACATTACGCGCGGCACCGAAGAAGCGCTTGGGACGGTGCAGGGCGTTGGCGTCCACACCACCGGTCAGTACCTTGCCGGATGACGGGATGACGGTGTTGTAGGCACGGGCCAGACGGGTGATGGAGTCCAGCAGGATCACCACGTCTTTCTTGTGCTCGACCAGACGCTTGGCCTTCTCGATCACCATTTCGGCAACCTGAACGTGACGGGATGCCGGCTCGTCGAAGGTGGAAGCGATCACTTCACCTTTAACCATACGCTGCATCTCGGTCACTTCTTCCGGACGCTCGTCGATCAGCAGAACGATCAGTTCACAGTCAGGATGGTTGTAGGCGATGCTCTGGGCGATGTTCTGCAGCAGCATGGTCTTACCGGCCTTGGGCGGTGCGACGATGAGGCCACGCTGACCTTTACCGATCGGGGAGGCCAGATCCAGTACGCGAGCAGTGATGTCTTCGGTAGAACCGTTGCCCCGCTCCATGCGCAGACGCTCGTTGGCGTGCAGCGGAGTGAGGTTTTCAAACAGGATCTTGTTGCGGGAGTTTTCCGGACGGTCGTAGTTGACCTCGTTGACCTTGAGCAGCGCGAAGTAGCGTTCGCCCTCTTTCGGTGGCCGGATCTTGCCGGAGATGGTATCGCCGGTACGCAGGTTGAAGCGGCGGATCTGGCTCGGGGAGACGTAGATATCGTCCGGGCCTGCCAGATAGGAGCCGTCTGCACTGCGCAGGAAGCCGAAACCATCGGTCAGGATTTCCAGCACACCGTCGCCAAAGATATCTTCACCACCCTTGGCGTGCGCCTTGAGGATGGCAAAAATGATATCTTTCTTGTGCGCCCGAGCCAGATTTTCCAACCCCATGGATTCGCCAAGCTTGACCAGCTCGGACACAGGAGTGTTCTTTAATTCAGTCAGATTCATAGTGGTGAAAGTCTGTAAGCAAGGATTGAAATGAGGAGACAGTCTGCTGGATTGATGCTGATCGGATTTGATTTGCCAGGCTGATGTGTGAGCAAAGAGTCAGGCAAAAAGGTTAGCAAACGAGCGATAAATTAGCACCAATCGGGGTGAGCGTCTAGGTGATAAAACAGAAGGAGCGCATTATTGCAATGCGCTCCCCTTCGATTATTACAGGTTGCCGTCCAGGAACTCTTTCAGCTGAGTCTTGGACAGTGCACCGACCTTGGTCGCTGCCACTTCGCCATTCTTGAACAGCAAGAGGGTTGGGATACCACGAATGCCGTACTTGGGCGGAGTATCAGAGTTATGGTCGATGTTCAGTTTGGCTACGGTCACGCGACCTTCGTACTCTTGGGCAACTTCTTCCAGGATCGGGGCAATCATCTTGCACGGACCACACCATTCGGCCCAGAAGTCGACCAGAACGGCGCCATCGGCTTTGATTACATCTGCCTCGAAGCTGGCATCGCTCAGCTGAACAATCTTGTCACTCATCTCCAACTCCAGTCAGTAATTAAGGCTTTATTGACATATCAACAAAGGCAATAGTTGCCCTATTTGAAATGATCCTGTTTATTATTGCAAGCCTAACCTGATAACCTACCGCCATGAGCAAAACACACTTAACGACCGACAAATTCGCCCAAATGGGCCTCGAACCCGAAGTTCTGGCTGGTCTGGAATCAAAGGGATTTCACTATTGCACGCCCATCCAGGCACTGTCTCTGCCACTGCTGGTAGAAGGTCATGACCTCGCCGGTCAGGCCCAGACGGGAACCGGCAAGACCATTGCCTTCCTGGCCGCGACATTCAACTATTTGCTGACTCACCCGCTGACCAAGCCCCGTCTGGTTAACCAACCCAGAGCCATCATCATGGCGCCCACCCGGGAACTGGCAGTACAGATCTATAACGATGCCGACAGCATCGCCGCTTCTACCGGCCTGAAACTCGGCCTCGCCTACGGTGGCGAAGGTTACGACAAGCAGCTGGCCGTGCTGGAGCAGGGCGTCGACATCCTGATCGGCACCACCGGCCGCATCATCGACTACTTCAAGTCCAAGGTGATCGATCTGAGCAACATTCAGGTCGTGGTACTGGACGAAGCGGATCGCATGTTCGATCTGGGCTTCATCAAGGACATCCGTTTCCTGTTCCGCCGCATGCCGCCCGCCACCGAGCGTCTGAGCATGCTGTTCTCCGCCACCCTCTCCCTGCGCGTGCAGGAGCTGGCCTATGAACACATGAACCACCCGGAACATGTGCAGGTCGAGCCTGAGCAGATGACCGGCGTGCGGATCAAGGAGGAGCTGTTCTACCCCTCCAACGAAGACAAGATGTTGCTGCTGCTCTCCCTGATGGAAGAGGAGTGGCCGGAGAAAGCCATCGTCTTCGCCAACACCAAGCACGTCTGTGAAGACGTTCATGCCTGGCTGGAGAACGACGGCCACCGCGTCGGCCTGCTGACCGGTGACGTGCCGCAGAAGAAGCGGATGAAGATCCTCGAGGATTTCACCAAGGGTGCGCTCGATATTCTGGTCGCCACCGACGTGGCCGCCCGTGGTCTGCACATCCCCGACGTGACCCACGTCTTCAACTACGACCTGCCCGACGATGCCGAGGACTATGTTCACCGTATCGGTCGTACCGGCCGTGCCGGCAAGAGCGGTCACTCCATCAGCCTGGCCTGTGAAGACTATGCCTTCAACCTGCCAGCCATCGAGGAGTACATCCACCACCCGATCCCGGTCAGCAAGTATGATCGCGAAGCACTGCTGGATGATGTCACCGCGCCGAAACGGGTGTTCCGCAACCGCCAGCCGGTGAACCGCAACATGCGCGATCGCCAGGGTGGCAACAGCAACAACCGCCGTCGTCCGCCGCGCAAGAGCTAAGGACAGGCCCGTTGCACAACTCGCCTCTCTATGCCGCTATCGACCTCGGCTCCAACAGCTTTCATATGCTGGTGGTGCGCGAGGTCGCCGGTGCCCTGCGCACCGTCGCCAAGGTCAAGCGCAAGGTTCGCCTCGCCGCCGGGCTCGATCCGGAATTTCGTCTCAGCCGTGCCGCCATGGAGCGGGGCTGGGACTGTTTGCGTCTCTTCTCTGAGCAGTTGCAGGACATTCCGGCCGACAATATCCGGGTTGTGGGCACCGCGACCTTGCGCCTTGCCACCAACGTCGATGAGTTCCTCAGCGAAGCGGAACGGGTGCTCAACCACAGCATCGAGATCATCTCGGGCGAGGAAGAGGCCAAAACCATCTATGAAGGGGTCTCCTGGACTTCTGCTGGGGAAGGCAATCGACTGGTGATCGACATCGGCGGTGCCAGTACCGAACTGGTGATCGGCGAACATAGCGAAGCGAAACTGCTCAACAGCCTGCACATGGGCTGCGTCACCTGGCTCAACAATCACTTCGGTGATGGCGAGCTCTCCGAAGCCCGTTTCGAGCAGGCGATTGCCGCCGCCAAGGCTGTGCTGGCGAAGGTGGCGGAAGATTACCGCGCCCTCGGTTGGCGCACCTGCGTCGGTGCCTCCGGCACGGTACAGGCGCTGCAGGAGATCATGCTGGCGCAAGGGAAGAGCGAACGGGTCACATTGCCGAAATTGCAGGAGCTGATGAGTCAGGCCATCGCCTGCGGCAAGCTCGATCAGCTGCAACTGGAAGGACTGGCGGCCGAACGGCTGACCGTATTCCCCTCCGGCCTCGCCATCCTGATCGCCATCTTCGAAACCCTCAATATCGAGAGCATGACCCTCGCGGGTGGCGCCCTGCGTGAAGGGCTGATCTACGGTCTGCTTGGCAACAATCACGACTGTGATGCCCGGGATCGCACCGCCGACAGCCTGATCAGCCGCTACCAGCTGGACAAGGAGCACGCCGAGCGGGTACGCGACACCGCCATCGAGGCCTTCACCCAGCTGCAACCGGCCTGGCGACTCTCGAAACGCTATGGTCGCCCGATCCTGCGCTACGCGGCCCTGCTGCACGAGATCGGTCTATGCATCGAGTATAGGAAGGCGCCGCAACACGCCGCCTACATCATCGACAACATCGATATGCCAGGCTTTACCCCGGCCCAGAAGAAGCTGTTGTCGGCCCTGCTGTTCAACCAGCGGGATGAATTCAAGCTGGAACCGCTGGAGAAGCAGGGAGCCGTCACCGCTCGCCAGGCGATCCGGCTGACCCGCATCCTGCGCATCGCGCTGATCCTCTGCATGCGCCGCACCCAGGGCACGGTGCCCCGCTTCACCCTCGAAGCCGATGAAGATGCACTGACCCTGACCCTGCCGAGCGGCTGGCTGGACGAGCACTACTTGCGCGCCAGCGAGCTGCGTCTCGAAGTGGAACGTCAGCAGAAGATGGGCTGGCCCACCCGTTTGCTGGAGGCCTGATGGGGCCCACCCCAAACAGAGTTCCAGAGTTTCGACAATCTCTTTCGCAGCCAGCACTGGTGCCACTCTGACCTGCTCCTTGATTTTATTGGGCTAATGGGCTGATCCCACCCTTGCCTCTGGGCCCCGCCTCCCCCCTCATGGCCAACATTCGACTAGAGTAGGGTTGTCTTCACAACCAACCGGAACGGACGCCATGAAACCTTTGACTCTGATCGGACTGACCACCCTGCTCACCGCCTGTGGTGGTGGTGGCGGCGACAACAGCAGCCAACCACAACAGGCCCAACTCTCGCTGGCCTTCTCCGACGCCCCGGTAGATGCCGTCAGCAAGGTCTGCATCGCCGTCGCCAACATCAGCATCCACCCCGTCGCTGGCACCGAGCAGAGCTGGACCACCGCCAGTTTCCTCACCTCGACCCAGGACGATGGTTGTACGCCGAGCGGCGAAACCATCCCGCTCGACAGTGCAGGCAGGCCGCTGTTTACCTACATCGATCTGCTGAGTTATCAGGGTTCCGCCAGCCGCCCCCTGCTGGCCAGCCAGAGCGTGGCACCCGGCGAATACAGCCAGATGCGGTTACGAGTGCTAGACGGGCGAGAGGTCGCCAACCAGTTTCTGGACGGCACCCCCTACTCCTACGTCAAACAGGATGACGGGGTGATCAAGCCGCTGGAGGTGCCCAGCAGCGAGCTCAAGCTGGATGCCTTCACCATAGCCGCCAACAGCCTCAGCGCCTTCACCTCCGAATTCGACCTGCGCCAGGCCATGGTGTTGCCGGGCCACGAGCTGTACTACAAGCTCAAACCCAGAGGCGTACGACTGGTGAACAACACCCAGGTCACCACCGTCAAAGGCTCGGTCGCGGCCGGGCTGTGCGGTGGCCAACTGACCGACAAGGCGTTTGTCTACTTCTATGACGAGCTGCGCCCGGTGGGTGACGACGCCTACCCCGACATGGCCGACAGCGACAACGGCTTCTACGCCAGCGCCCCCGTGCTGCCGCAGACCGGAGGCGGCTTTGGCTACGAGCTGGGATTTGTTAATCTCGGCAGCTACGATCTGGTGCTGGTCTGCAACGGCGACGAGGACGATCCGGCGCTGGCCGGCGACCCGCTGCAACTGGAACAGGTGCAGAAGGCACAGACGGTAGTGGCACCCGCCACCAGCATCAACTTCCAGTAACGGGCGACAAGGGGGACGAAGACCGCATGAGCAGATACCAACCCATCAGTTGCGATCTCTACGACTGGCTGGAGATTGCCGCCAGCTGGCAGTTGCCGGTCGCGCTGACCAGTCGGGATGGACGTCAGTGGGCGGATCGGATCCGCACCATAGAGGCCCGCGATGGAGTGGAGTATCTCCAGCTGCACAGCGGCGAACAGCTCAGTCTGGCGGATCTGACGACCATGACGCTCAGCTGGCAGGGAGAGGAGAAGCATATCCGCTTCGCCCCGCCAGCCCAGTCAGGCAGCCAATAAATAGCAAGAGGGCCAACCCGATCAGGTTGGCCCTCTTCTTTGGTCGCCCGGACGATATGTCGGTCGCCGCTTAACTCGCCAGCGCCGCCATTACGTAGACATCGAAGCGGTTGCTCTTGGTCTCGATGGCCATGCTCGGCTTCTGTT
>CAMFLW010000138.1 GCA_945957575.1 uncultured Aeromonas sp.
TCCTCGGCCAGAACCGCAACGTCGGCGAGATCGGCCATATCCAGGTCGAGCCGCTTGGCAAGCGCTGCCACTGCGGCAACTTCGGCTGCCTCGAGACTATCGCCTCCAACGAAGCGATCATCGACAAGGTGAAGGAGCTCATCAGCCGCGGCCACCAGAGCTCGCTGCAAGATAAGCACATCACCATTCAGGAGGTGTGCAAGGCGGCGCTGGCGGGCGATGAACTGGCCCGCAGCGTGATCGAGAACGTGGGTGAGCATCTGGGGCGAGCGGTGGCCATCACGGTCAACCTGTTCAACCCGCAGAAAGTGCTGATCGCCGGTGAAATCACCGCCGCCGAAGAGATCCTCTTCCCGGCCATTCGTCGCTGCGTCGAGCATCAATCCCTGCCGAGCTTCCACCGTGGCCTGCCTATCGTGAAGGCCCGCTTCCAGAACCAACCGACCTATGGTGGTTTTGCGCTGGTCAAGCGCGCCCTGCTGGAAGGAGATCTGCTACAGGTCATCATGGAGCAGAAGTAAGGCTCTGAGCATGCGAGATAACAAAACGGCAGCCACTGGCTGCCGTTTTTGTTGATAGATCCTTCGAGCGCAGATTCGATTGGCCGCATAGCAGCGTAATCGGACACGGTGACTCACCCCGCTCTACACGGCTTGAACAGATCCAGCGCACCGTCATAGGCACTGGTTTGTACATCCATGATGCCCAGTATGGAGTGAAACAGGTTGTCGTGAGAGAAGCGCTTGCTGACCGCCTCCGCCGCCAGACAGCCTATATCCAGCTGGCGATCGGCCTGCAACTGGGGCGAAAACCAGGTCAGTAACGGCACCCGAGTCTGATCATCCGGCGCAAACTTGTAGGGAGTGCCATGCAGATAGAGTCCCATGGCACCGAGGGATTCGCCGTGATCAGAGAGGTAGACCAGCCCTACATTGTACTGACTCTCCAGCGACTTGAGCTTGTCGATCAGTTGCCTCACCACCTTGTCGGTGTAGCGGATGGTATTGTCATAGGTATTGACCAACTCTTCGTTGCTGCAGTTTTCGATGTCGCTCCGCGGGCAGTCCGGCATAAAGGCGCGCTCGCTGGCGGGATAACGGCGGAAATAAGTCGGGCCATGACTGCCCATCAGGTGAAAGGCCACCAGCTTGTTACCCTTCATCCCGGCAATCTGCTGATCCAGCCCCTCCAGCAGCACCTCGTCATAGCAGGACGCCCCCTGACAGAGCGCTGGATAGGATTTGGGGTGGATCTCGATGGTCGGCACATTACGGCACACCCCTTTGCAGCCACCATCGTTCTCTTTCCACAGCACCGAGACCCCGGCATGTTGCAGCACATCGAGCAGGCCGTCCCGGGAGCTGGCGAGCTGATCATCGTAACCACGCCGCGTGAGGTTGGAGAACATGCAGGGTACCGACACCGCGGTTGCCGTACCGCAGGAGCGTACATCCCTGAACGACACCAGCCCCTGCTCGTTTGCCGTGAAGCTGTTGGTTGCCTTGCCATACCCGTTAAGGGAGTAGTTCTGGCTGCGCGCCGTTTCCCCCACCACCAGGAACATCAGGGTCGGCTTGCTTCCCCGGGCCACCACCCTGGCATCGGTCCCCACCTGCTGATAGGGGCTAGTCGTAGCAAACAGCACATCCCGCCCATATTTGTAGAGGCCGTGCACATAGTTGGCGGGCACAATTTCCTTGGCCAACGATTTGTTGTTGCGACCGACCGAGGCGTAATCCTGATAGTAAAGGGCCGCAACGCCCCCGATAAACAGCAGGGAGAGGGCCAGTGCACCGACCCGCAACGCCAACCCCTGATACCAGCGGGCGGGATAGCGGATCCGCAGTGACCAGAGCACTAGGGTGGGCAGCAGCCCGGTCAGCAAAAACCAGATTGCAACCGAGCCATTCAAATAGGCCCCCGCCTCACCACTGTTGGTCTCGACTATGTTCTGCATCATACCGGCATCAAAGATGACGCCGTATTTGAGCATGGCATAGCTAACGATGGAGCCGCTCAGGATCAACACCGTAAAAAAGGGCTTGAGCACAAACCGGAACGTAAAGGGAATAAACACGGCATTGAGCGCCGCAACCAACACCAGCGGAATCGAGATGGCAAATCCGGCTTTGACGTGACTCAGCTCACTGAGCACTGAGTAGAAGTGCAAAAAGATAGGCCAGTTGAGAACCAGCGCGAAAAAGAGAACAAGCAACAGATTGGTCTGCAGCACACCGAGCGTTACACGCATACACCACTCCTACATACCGGCCTACAGCACAAGGCCGGTCAAGCCAACAGAAACAACGGAGTCAGGGTAGGAAGTAAAACTTAAGGGTAAATTAAGAGAGGTGTGATGTGTTCGCACGCTTTATCTCTGCATCGGTTGCTCCAATACCCGCAATTGGTTTTCAGCATACTTGTCTATCCATCGGATTTTGCTAGCTTGTTGAGTAGGCATTTACGAAATGCAGGTTAACCGATGGCACTGATCCAAGCCTCGATAGAGCAGTTGAGAGTCGGCCACTATATTCATCTCCCCACCGGATGGACTAACCACCCGTTTATGTTCAATGCCTTCAAAATCAAGGATCAGCAGCAACTGGATATCATCCGCCATCTTGATTTGAGCCTGATGATGGTGGATCCGGACAAGAGCGATCTGCCCATCGAGCCACTGTTGCGTGGCGATATTCCCGATGCCGGACTCGATCTCAATGAACTGGACTCCTTGATTGATGCCGGCCCGCCCCCCTTCGATGAGAAAGCATTTCGCCGCTCGATGCGGGCAGCTGACAAGGCGTTTGGCCAGTCCATGAGTGAACTGCGCGATGCCCTCGGGGCGCTCAACCTCAAACCGGATGAGGGGCTGGCCAATACCGCCCAGATCGTCCGTAATGCCGCTCTAATGATCAGCCAGCATGAAGGACCACTCGGGCTGCATCTTATTCGCAGCCCTCATACAGATGTTCTGCTGCAACACAGCCTCAACGTCGCCTTTATCGCCATGTTGATGGCCCGTGAGCTGGGCATGAATCCCATCGAGATCGAGGAGACCGGGCTGGCAGGATTGATCCACGATATCGGCGAACTGAAGATCCCCAGCCAGATCACCCAAAAGCGCGGGGAACTCAACAAGGCCGAACAGAACTTCCTCAAGATGCATCCCCAGTACGGGCTGGATATGCTGACCCAACTCAAAGCCTTTGAGCCAAAAATCCGGCAGGTCGCCCACCAGCACCACGAACGGCTCGATGGCAGCGGTTATCCCCTGGGCATCCAGGGAGGGGAGATCCCACCGTTGGCCCGGCTGATCGGGTTGGTTGACTTCTACGACGAGCTGCTCCATCCCCGCAACAGTGCCAATCCAGCAGCACCGAGCCAGGCCATCAGTCAGCTCTACAAGTTATCCCAGAAGAAGTTCGACCAGAATCTGGTCAAATTGCTGGTCAAGGTACTGGGGGTCTACCCGCCTGGATCTCTGGTGAAACTCTCTGATGAGAGCATAGCGCTGGTGCTCTCTACCGAACCCACCATGCCTCTCAAGCCGAAGATCCTGCCCTATATCAAGGCCCAGCGCCCGGAGGCGGTCACCATGATCGATCTGCGGGAAGATGAACGCACCATCAGTGCCTTTCTCAAACAGGAAGAGTTGGACGAGGGACAGCGGCAGTTCTTCAATCTTACCCGTCGCTTCTGTTACTACTTTGCCTTCTGAGTTATCCCCAGAAGCTGGGGATAACTCATTGGACAAACCGGAATAATTACACGAATTCCCACCAACAGGTTGCCATCCAATCGTGTATAAAAAACGCCCAGCCATGGGCCGGGCGGAGCATGCCACCTCCGTGTGGCGTATCCAGTAGATACATTCATGCTCCATCCATCAATATCAACCCGTTGCCGCTTACACAAATATCAATTTAACATCCTGATTTAATATGTTTTATCCACTTGCTCCGACAAACTGATGGCCCGTTGCGCCGATTTGGGCCTACAGAACAAGATCCTGATCACACTTATTCACGGGCTGAATATTTTTTCAGCTGGCTTATGAGGAGCGTTTTTTATGCAGTTGGTCCTCTCCTTGCTGTCACAGGTGAGCATCAGTCTGGTAATCGCCCACCTCTTTTCCAAACGCCCGTTGCTGCGCCCGCTTGCCAACCATTCGGTCAGAATTACGCACAAGGTACTGATATAAATGGTTTTTTAAATATATGGCATCCTCGACACCTATGTCAGCCAAGACATCGATGACGCCATCGCCAACCCCCGGGCCATCGGCGCCGTGCCGGGAGGCTTGCCGGTGGGATTTCTGGTCGGACTGACCGGGGATTGCGTCGTTATACTCTGGCAGATTCGCCCATCTCGCCTGCGCCGTCTCTACCACCTGCAAGGGGTTGCTCAGGGGCATTGTTACAGTGGCGGCTAAGTCTCTGCCTGCTTGGCACCGTGGCCGGCTTCCTGGCAATCCTCGGCGTACTGATTTTGCCCATCACCTCCGCTGACCCCGCGTTTCGCAGTGCTCGCCTGCTCGTGGTGAACGTCCTGACGCTGACCCAAAACACGATGGCCAAGCGTCTACTGATCGCCATCCCCATGTTCATCCTTGGTCTCATCATCGCCAAGACCGAGTTCAGGGTGATCTGGCACTACTCCGGTTGGACCAACCAGACCACTACTTGGCCAATGCCCCATCGGGTTCGGGCAGGAGATGGGGCTCTCCACCATCATCGACCAGATTGCCGCCGCAACCGTTAGTTAGCATGCTCTTCCTGATGATGTTCCACCAGCCTCTGGTCAGTCGTGCCAACGAAAGGTAATACAGCAAAAGATGCCGCTAAACATCAGCAGAAAAGGCGCCTAATGGTGCCTTTATAAGGATGAAATAACTCATAAAACAACGGCTGAGCGACATCCTAGTCAATACAGAGAAAGGCCTTGATATTTCGTGTGAATGAACGATACATGTGTGATTCTTAATTGCTTTTGTAGCAACAAAAAACAATTATCAATGAGTGTTCAAGCCGCCGGAGGCCTACATGTCCCTTGATTACTTTGCACTCGGTCTGCTCGTGTTTGTCGGGTTGGTCATTTTCTACGGCATCATCGTGCTCCACGATATTCCTTACGAAATAGCCAAGCACCGGAATCACCCCCATCAGGACGCCATTCACGTTGCTGGCTGGGTCAGTCTGTTCACCCTGCACGTACTGTGGCCCTTCCTCTGGATCTGGGCCACCCTCTATCGCCCCGAGCGGGGTTGGGGGTTTAGCCAACGTTTGCAGCAGGATGAAGAGGATATCCAGCAGCTTAAGCAGGATCTGGCTGACCTCAAGGCCCGCCTCAATACCATCGAACAGACCGAGCAAAAGGGATAAATCATGGACCTGCTACTGATCTTGACCTACACGGCACTGTGTGTCGCCATATTCAAAATCTTCCGCATCCCGCTCAACAAATGGACCGTCCCCACCGCCGCACTGGGTGGCGTGCTGCTCATCGGCACCCTGATCATGCTGATGAACTACAACCACCCCTACTCGGAGATGGCGCGCAACTACTACGTCTCCACTCCCATAGTGCCGCTGGTCAAGGGCCGGGTCATAGAGGTGCCGGTGCAGGCCAACCAGCCGGTGAAGAAGGGGGACGTGCTGTTTCGCCTGGATGCTACCCCCTTCCAGCTGAGAGTAGACAGCCTGACGGCACGGGTTGAATCCAATCGCAACCAACTCAAGTCCATCGAGGCCAGGCTGCGCTCCGCCAAGCTGGATCGGGATCGCGCCAGCGATCTGATGCGCCGCGGCGTTGGCAAGCAGCGCGACCTCGACGTCACCCAAGCCAACGTTGACGATATCGTGGCCCAGATCGAGCAACAAAAGGCTACGCTGGAAGATCTGCAGGCCCAGCTCGACGAAGCTAGGTACCAGGTCGAGCAAACCGTGGTCTACGCCCCGAGCGATGGTCATGTGGTGCAGTTGGCCCTGCGCCCCGGCATGATCGCCACCCCCTTCATGTACCGTCCGGTGATGACCTTCCTCCACAAGGACGAGACCGCTTACGTAGGCTGGTTCTGGCAGAACAGCATGCAGCGCCTGGCGGTGGGTGATGAAGCCGAAGTGGTGATCGACGGGATCCCCGGCAAGATCTTCCAGGGCAAGGTGACCGCCGTGATCCCGGCCATCTCCGCAGGCAATGTGCAGGCCAACGCCATGCTGCTGGATCAGGCCAGCGCCGTCCAACCGGGCCGCCTGCCGGTGGTCATCTCCATCACTGACCCCGAGTGGACCAAGTATCAGGTGATTGCCGGTGCCAGCGGCCAGGCCGCCATCTATACCCACTACTTTCACCATGTCTCGGTGATGCGTAAAGTGCTGCTGCGCATGGCAAGCTGGATGAACTACCTCTTCCCCTTCCACTA
>CAMFLW010000139.1 GCA_945957575.1 uncultured Aeromonas sp.
TTTGTACTTGATGGGCAGGCATCGTCATGAGGATACATCGGAGGCAAAAAAATAGCCCAGTCGTTTGACTGGGCTATTCTCGGGGAAAATGGTCGGTGTGAGAGGATTCGAACCTCCGACCCTCTACACCCCATGCAGATGCGCTACCTGGCTGCGCTACACACCGACGGAGTCAGACTCGGCTGACGGGGAGGAAGTCTAATAGCATGGCCAAACGGGTGCAACTCCTTTTTTATCATAGAGATGCCGATTGCTTCTTTATTGCTCTGTCGGGATGCGGCTTGGGTCTGACGCGCAGATTTGGCATAATCGCCGCCCTGTCGCCGCGAGGTATCATGCCCGCTATCTATGGAATCATCTGACCGATGTGGATAGCGGGAATGCAAACAGCACAATTGAACAATATAAAGAGGGGATGGGTGTGAAACCATCAGAGGTCCCAGAGATACCGAGTCAGGTACAGAGTCTGACTTCGCAGGACGAACAGTGGATGCACCATGCCATGGCATTGGCCGCCCGGGCCGAAGGGATTGGCGAGATCCCGGTCGGTGCCGTTCTGGTGCTGGATGGTCAGGTGGTGGGCGAGGGGTGGAACCGCTCCATCAGCGAACACGATGCCTGTGCCCATGCCGAGGTGATGGCGATCCGTGCGGCGGGCAAGCAGCTGGCGAATTACCGGCTGCTCGACACCACCCTCTATGTGACGCTGGAGCCTTGCTGCATGTGTGCCGGTGCGCTGATCCATAGCCGGGTCAAGCGGGTGGTCTTTGGCGCCCGGGATCTCAAGACCGGTGCCGCGGGGTCGGTATTCGAGATCTTGCAGGATCCACGGCACAACCACAGGGTCGAGCTGACCGGCGGCGTGCTGGCCGATGCCTGCTCGGCCCAGTTGTCAGCCTTCTTCAAGCGGCGCCGCGCCGAGAAAAAGGCCGCCAAACTGGCGCTGCAACAATCGGGTGAGGCTTCCGCCTGAGCTGGTCGGCGGCTGGATGTACTAATCCGCCGCTTGCCATTTTTATAACCACTTTAAAAACAATCAGTTATTAAGCATTCACTCCCTCTCTCCCCTTGTGTTCCGTGCCCCTGTTTATCCTGCTTATTTAAGGTGGTGGGTGTAACAAAACTGTCATGCAACCGCCATATAATGCCGCCAAGCCTAGCTTACATTGAGGTCTTGCATGTCATCGGAATCGTTAAACCTGGTCATGGCGGGCAGTAGAAAGCGCCGGATCAAGGATAAATTGGCCAAATATGGCGTCACCACAGGCGGAGCCCTGGTACTGGTGGCGCTGCTGCTTATCTTCTTTTACCTGCTCTATGTGGTGAAGCCCATCTTCAATGGCGCCTCCATGGAGCCGACCGCCTCGTTTACCCTGCCGGCAAGCGGCAAGACCGCCTGGCTCGGGGTGGAGGAGCAGAATGAGATCGGTTATCGCTTCAGCGACAAGGGACAGGTCAACTTCTTCGCCGTGCAGGACGATGGCAAGATCAAGGTCGGTCAATCCCTCGGTCAGGCTGAGGTAGCCGGTGACGTCACTGCCGTGGCGCCGCCCGCACCGGGTCAGAAGCTGATCGCCTACGGCTTTGCCGACGGCAAGGCGCAAGTGGTACAGCCCTCCTTCAAGGTCTCCTATCCCAACGATGTGCGCGTCATTGAGCCCAGCCTCCAGTACCCCTTCGGCGAAGAGCCGGTGGTAGTGGATCCCGAGGGCAAGGCGCTCAAGACCATGGTGTTTGAAGCCACCAAGGACAAGATGGCTGCCGCCGCCGTGACCGAAGATGGTCGTGGCGTGATGACGGTAATGAGCGGTGAGGAGAACTTCCTCTCCGGCGAGATCGAGTGGAGTGCCCAGAACTACACCATTCCCTCCCTGCCGCGTCATGTGGATCAGATGCTGCTCACCCCCAATTTGCGCATCCTGTTCGTGCGCGAGGGCAACCGCCTTTCTGTCTACGACATCCAGAACCTGAGCGATATCTCGGTGCGCAACGTGCTGGAGATCAATGCCCCGAATGCCAACGTGACCCGGGTCGAGCTGCTCTCCGGCGCCTCTTCCCTGCTGGTGGGCAATGACAATGGCGTCATCTCCCAGTGGTTTGAAGTGGCGAAGGATGGCAAGCGCCAGTTCACCCAGATCCGTGACTTCAAGGGGGATGGCGCCGTGGCGCAGCTCACCCCTGAGCACTTTCGCAAGGGCTTTATCAGTGCCGACAAGGATGGCACCGTCAGCTTCTTCCACGCCACCGGCGAGACCAAGCTGCTGAGCGAGCATGTTGATGGCGGCGCCTTCTCTGCGCTGGCCATTTCGCCGCGTCACAACCTGCTGCTGACCCAGCAGGGCGATGCGTTCAAGCTGTTTGCGGTGGAGAACGAGCACCCCGAGGTGACCTGGTCTGCCCTGTGGCAACAGGTGTGGTACGAAGGGTATCCGGAGCCCCAGTATGTGTGGCAATCCACCTCCGCCAGCAACGACTTTGAAGCCAAGCTGAGCCTGGTGCCGCTGGTATTCGGTACCCTGAAAGCCTCCTTCTATGCCATGGTGTTTGCGGTGCCGCTCGGTGTTGCGGGCGCCATCTACACCGCTTACTTCATGTCGGCGGGGCTGCGCAAATATGTCAAACCGACCGTCGAGATCATGGCGGCCCTGCCGACCGTTATCCTCGGCTTCCTGGCCGGTCTCTGGCTGGCGCCCATTATCGAGGGCTCCCTGCCCGGCGTGGTGCTGCTGCTGATCCTGCTGCCGGCGGGAATGCTGCTGACCGCGCTGGTGTGGAACTACCTGCCGGAGCGCAGCCGCACCTGGCTGCCGGAGGGGTGGCACGCCATCCTGCTGATCCCGGTGCTGCTCTTCATCGGTTGGGGGGCGTTTGCGCTGAGCCCGCTCATCGAGAATGCCTTTATGCACGGTGATTCGCGCATCTGGCTGACCCACGACATGGGCATCAAGTTCGACCAGCGCAACTCGCTGGTAGTTGGCATTGCCATGGGCTTTGCGGTCATTCCGACCATCTTCTCCATCGCTGAAGATGCGGTCTTCTCGGTGCCCAAGCACCTGACGCAGGGCTCGCTGGCCCTCGGTGCCACCCCGTGGCAGACCTTGAGCCGGGTGGTGATCCTCACCGCCAGCCCGGGTATTTTCTCGGCGGTGATGATGGGCCTTGGCCGCGCCGTGGGTGAGACCATGATCGTGCTGATGGCCACCGGCAACACCCCCATCATGGACTTCTCCATGTTCCAGGGGCTGCGTACTCTCGCCGCCAACATTGCGGTAGAGATGCCGGAGTCGGAAGTGGGCAGCTCTCACTATCGGGTGCTGTTCCTCGCAGCCTTCGTCCTGTTCGTGTTCACCTTCTTGTTCAACACCCTGGCCGAGTTTATCCGTCAGCGGTTGCGTGAAAAATACAGCTCTCTGTAAGGACCAAGGAATGACAATGGGTAAGTGGTTTAAATCAGGGGCCCCGTGGATCTGGATGACCGGCGGTGCCGTCAGCCTGAGTCTGGTCGCGGTACTGGGGCTGTTACTGCTCATCGGCTGGCGTGGTCTGGTCTACTTCTGGCCTCACCCCATCTATGAGTGGCAGCTGGAAGATGCTAGCGGCAACAAGAGCGTGCTGATCGGCGAGATCAACGATCGCGAGCTGGTGCCGGTGGAGCGGCTGCGTGCCGCAGGTCTGCCGCTGGAGGGGGAGGAGCGCGAGCTGCTGACCCGCTATCTGGTCAAGACCGGCAACCGCGAGTTCGTCGACCTCGATTTTCGCTGGGTGCTGGAGACCGACATCAAGTCCCAGAGCCAGCCTGCCGAGCTCGCCATGATTGAGCGTGCCACCAACGGCAACTTCTACGGCTATATCGTCGGGGTTAAAGAGGATGGCCACGAGCTCACCGCTGATCTGCATCCTGCCCTGCAGCGGGTGCTGGCGCGAGCCAATGGCCTCTCCGAACAGGCCAACGATCTGCAAAAAGGGGAGATCGGCAGCATCAACTATCAGCTGGAGCGGCTGCGCCTCAAAGAGCGCAAAGCCGAGCTGGATGACAAGCTGACCGATCAGCTCAAAGCCCAGCTGGCGAGCGAGCGTCAGGCCCTCAACGATCGCTATCAGGTGCTGGAGAAGGAGCTCTTCTCCCTGCGCAGTCAGGCTGACCGGGACAGCATCACCGTCAAGGATATGCGTGGCGAGCTGGTGACCATGCCGATGTCCAAGGTACTGGATGTGGTATGGCCCAACGACATGAGTCTGCTGGCCAAGGTGGGTCACTGGTTCCACCAGATCGGCAAGTTTGTCTCCGACGATCCCCGTGAAGCCAACACTGAGGGCGGGGTATTCCCGGCCATCTTCGGCACCGTCTTCATGGTGTTCCTGATGGCGATCATCGTGACCCCGCTCGGCGTGATTGCGGCGGTCTACCTGCACGAGTATGCGGGCAAGAACAGCCTGACCAAGCTTATCCGCATCGCGGTGATCAACCTGGCGGGCGTGCCCTCTATCGTTTACGGCGTGTTTGGTCTGGGCTTCTTTGTCTATACCCTGGGGGGCAGCATCGACCGCCTCTTCTATCCGGAAGCGCTGCCGAGCCCGACCTTTGGCTCACCCGGCGTGATCTGGTCGGCGCTGACCCTGGCCATCCTGACCCTGCCGGTGGTGATCGTCTCCACCGAAGAGGGGCTGGCGCGGATCCCGAGCACCATCCGTCAGGGCTCGCTGGCGCTGGGCGCCACCCAGGCCGAGACCCTGTGGCGCATCGTGCTGCCGATGGCGAGCCCGGCCATCATGACCGGCCTTATTCTGGCGATTGCCCGTGCGGCCGGTGAAGTGGCGCCGCTGATGCTGGTGGGGGTGGTGAAACTGGCACCGACCCTGCCGATGGATGGCAACTTCCCGTACCTGCATGTGGAGCGCAAGTTCATGCACCTGGGCTTCCACATCTATGACGTCGGCTTCCAGAGCCCCAACGTCGAGGCGGCGCGTCCTCTGGTCTACGCCACCTCCTTCCTGCTGGTGACGGTGATCGTCGGTCTCAACCTGACGGCTATCGGTATTCGCAACCACCTGCGCGAGAAATTCCGGTCGCTGGAACATTGATAGGCCAGCTACCACAGAGACGGGCAGGGGACAGCTCCCCTGCCAGCCAAGCGTTCCGGCCGCGGGCGATGAGATTGCCCGCCGCCACCGACAGATTTTGAGGTAACAGATGATCAACGTAACGACCGCCGCGACCCAGCATACCGCGACCGACCTGCTCAACCTGAGCCCGGAGCAGACCGCGCTGGAGGTGAAGGATCTCAACCTGTATTACGGCAGCAAACAGGCGCTGTTCAACGTCAACATGAAGATCCCCAAAGGTCAGGTGACCGCCTTTATCGGCCCGTCAGGCTGTGGTAAATCGACCCTGCTGCGCTGCATCAACCGGATGAACGATCTGGTGGAGATCTGCCGCATCGACGGCGAGATCCAGCTGCACGGTCACAACATCTATGACAAGAGCGTCGATGTCTCCGCCCTGCGCCGCCGGGTTGGCATGGTGTTCCAGCGCCCCAACCCCTTCCCCAAGTCCATCTACGAGAACGTGGTTTATGGCCTGCGTCTGCAGGGGATCAACGATCGCCGCACCCTGGACGATGCCGCCGAGCGCTCCCTGCGCGGCGCCGCACTGTGGGATGAGGTAAAGGATCGTCTGCACGACAATGCCTTCGGTCTCTCCGGTGGTCAGCAGCAGCGTCTGGTGATTGCCCGCGCCATCGCCATCGAGCCGGAAGTGCTGCTGCTCGATGAGCCGACCTCGGCGCTCGACCCCATCTCCACCCTCACCATCGAGGAGCTGATCAACGAGCTCAAGAGCCAGTTCACCGTGGTGATCGTGACCCACAACATGCAGCAGGCGGCGCGGGTATCGGATCAGACCGCCTTCATGTACATGGGCGAGCTGATTGAGTACTCGGATACCAACACCATCTTCACCACCCCGGCCAAGAAGAAGACCGAAGACTACATCACCGGTCGCTACGGTTAAGGAGAGGAGAGGATGAACCACCACAAACAGATTGGCAGTCAATTCAACGGCTAAGGCATAATCGGAGCATCAAGGACTATTTGTATGGACAATATGAACCTCAATAAACATATCTCCGGTCAGTTCAATGCCGAGCTCGAGAGTGTGCGCAACCAGGTGCTGGTGATGGGCGGCATGGTGGAGCAGCAGCTCACCGACGCTATCGCGGCGATCCACGATCAGGATCTCGATGCGGCGCGTAAAATCGTGGCCAACGACCACAAGGTCAACGCCATGGAAGTGGCGATTGACGAGGAGTGCACCCGCATCATCGCCAAGCGCCAGCCAACCGCCTCCGACCTGCGTCTGGTGATGGCCATCATCAAGACCATCACAGATCTGGAGCGCATCGGCGATGTGG
>CAMFLW010000140.1 GCA_945957575.1 uncultured Aeromonas sp.
TTCTGCCGCCGCTGCTGGCCATCGTCGTCGCCGGCCTCCACCCCGGCCTGCTGACTGCGCTCACTTCCGCCAAGCTGTGGCAGGCGAGCGGCCAGTCGCTGCTGATTGCACTGGCTGCCGGTGCCTTGGCCACCCTGCTCGGCGGCGCGCTGCTGCTCACCAGCCGTCATCTGCGGGTACGGGCTCGCAAGCGGCGGGCTGCCGCCCTGTGGGAAGCCAGCGGTTCGGTGATCCTGATGATCCCGGCCGTGGTGCTCTCTACCGGCCTGTTCATCCTGTTTATGCCCTTTGCCGACGTGTTCTCCCTCGGCCCCTGGCTGGTGGTGCTGGTCAACGCCCTGATGGCGCTACCCTATGTGCTGCGCACCCTCTCCGCCCCCATGCAGCTGGTGGTGCGCCAGTATGACCGGCTGGCGGACAGTCTGGGGGTACGTGGCCTGCATCGCCTGCGGCTGGTGGAGTGGCCGCTGTTGCGCCGTCCGTTGGCGCTGGCGATGGCGCTGTCGATGATCCTCTCGTTGGGGGATCTCGGTGCCATCGCCATGTTTGGCAGTCAGGAGCTCACCACTCTGCCCTGGCTGCTCTACCAGCAGCTCGGCAGTTACCGGCTGACCGAAGCGGCCGCCACCGCCCTGCTGCTGCTGACGCTCTGTTTCTCCCTGTTCTGGCTGGTTGAACGGGGACTTGGAGGAAAACATGCTGAACATTGATACGCTGGTGACCAGCTACCCCGACTGGCGCGTCAGCTTCAGCGCGAAGCTGCCCAAAGGGGAGATCACCGCGCTGATTGGCCCAAGCGGCGCAGGCAAGTCGACCCTGCTCGGGATGATCGCCGGTTTCGTGCCGGTGGAGTCAGGCAGCCTCAGCTTCGATGGCGAAGATTTGCTGCCGCTGGGCCCGGCCGAGCGGCCAGTCACCACCCTGTTTCAGGATCACAACCTGTTCCTGCACCTGTCGGTGTTCAACAACATCGCCATCGGCCTTCACCCGGGTCTGCGCCTGAGTGCAACCCAGCGAGCACAGGTGATCGATGCAGCCGCGCGGGTTGGCCTTGGTGAGATGCTAAGCCGCCTGCCAGAGCAGCTCTCCGGCGGCCAGCAGCAGCGAGTCGGGCTGGCTCGCGCGCTGGTGCGCGGCAAACCGCTACTGCTGCTGGATGAGCCCTTCTCTGCCCTCGATCCCGCACTGCGCCGGGAGATGCTGGCCGAAGTGGCGAGGCTAGCCTGCGAACAGGGCATTACCGTACTGATGGTCTCCCACAATCCGGAAGATGCTCAGCTGATTGCCGATCAGGTGCTCTTTGTCGACGAGGGGCGCATCGCCCTGCAAGGCAAGCCGGATATTCTGCAAAACAGCGACCACCCGGGGCTGCTGCGCTACCTGGGTCAATAGCCCTTGACCCAAGACTGCGCCGGGATCAAAAAGGGAGGCCGATTGGCCTCCCTTTGTATATGGAAATATTCAGTTTAATCAGAGGTTTTCCTCGGCGAACGAAGCCAGTCGGCTGCGCACCACGCCATTGAGGAAAATGTTGGCACTGCCGTCAAAATCCTTGAAACGCTCGACGATGTAGGTGAGACCCGAGGTCACAGGGCTCAGATAGTTGGAGTCGATCTGGGCCAGGTTACCGGAGCAGACGATCTTGGTACCCTCGCCGCAGCGGGTGATGATGGTCTTGATCTGGGACGCGGTCAGGTTCTGGCACTCATCCAGCAGCACGAAGGTGTTCTGGATGCTGCGCCCGCGCATGAAGTTGACCGATTTGAACTGGATGTTGGCCTTCTCCATGATGTAACTGAGGGACCCGCTCATGTTCTCATCCTGCTTGTGCAGCACCTCCAGGGTGTCGGTCACCGCCGCCAGCCAGGGCATCATCTTCTCCTCTTCGGTGCCGGGCAGGAAGCCGATGCTCTCGGCAATTTCCGGGGTATTCCGGGTGACGATCACCTTCTCGTAGATCCCCTTCTCAATCACCAACTCCAGCGCAGCAGCCATGGCCAGCAAGGTCTTGCCGCAACCCGCCGGGCCGGTCAGGATCACCAGATCGATGTGCGGATCGAGCAGTGCATCCAGCGCCATCCCCTGATAGACGTTCTTGGGATGTACCCCCCACGCCTTGCGGGACATCAGCCGCTCGCGGCCCAGATCCTTGATGCGGATCTTGTTGCTATCGTGGCTGAGTACCCGGGCGGCGAAGAAATTCTCTTCATCCACCAGATACTGGTTTACATGAACCCCTTCCAGCAGATTGGCATCGATCACATGGATGGTGTCGCGGCCATGGGTCTCGCTCTCGCACTCGCCAACCCGCTCCCAGAAGCTGCCGGGCACCACCTGAAAGCCTTTGGCCAGCAGGCGGATATCATCGATCAACTGGTCGCTGCGATAATCTTCAACGTGAGCAAGTCCGGCCCCCTTGGCCTTGAGGCGCATGTTGATATCTTTGGTGACCAGCACCACCTGACGCTTCAACTCATGCTTTTGCAGATAGAGGGCCGCGTTGATGATGCGGTTGTCGGCCTCCTTGTCGGTAAACACCTCGGCATCCTGCGGCAGATGGTGATCGCTGAAGATGCAGATATTGCCGCTCGCTTCGCCAGCCAGCGGCACGCCCTGGGTGATCTGATCCGGGGTTGCATCGCGGAACACATCTTCCAGCGCACGAATAGCCACCCGCGCGTCGCGGCTGACATCCTTGTTGCGATCCTTGATGTTATCGAGCTCTTCCAGCACCGTCATGGGGATGAGCACGTCGTGCTCTTTGAAGGAGTAGATAGCGAGGGGTTCGTGAAGCAGAACGTTGGTATCCAGGATAAACAGCTTTCGGTCCGTATTGTCCATAAGCATCCTCCTTGGCACTGAAGGGCCACGTGTGTGAATCTCAGATGTCATTGAAACCACACGGCCGTGACAGTTTTATTACCCTCAACGCTACGCCCGATTTTACTATCGCGCAACAAATCACTTGGCCGCCTGATTTGATTGCGCATAAAAACAGCAATAAAAAGACCGGCACTGTGGCCGGTCTTTTTTCTATCATTCAACTACTTGGGCATGTCTGTCAGCCGCACTTGGAGTCGCCACAGTTGAGGCAGGTCATGCAGCCATCCTTCAGCACCAGCGCCTTGGTGTGGCACTTGTAGCAGAGCGCCGCATTGGCCGGGAAACCACTGCCCGCCTGTTGCTCTTCGGCGTCCTGAGCCGCCTTCAGCTCGGCCTGCTTCTCGGCCAGAAACGCCTGCTGATGCTCGTCCAGCCCGGTTGCCTTGAGCATGCCGATCTCGGTGAGATGGCTCTCGATCACGTTGCCAATTTCGGCGATCAGCGATGGCACATACTTGCCCTTGTTCCAGTAGCCACCTTTGGGATCAAACACCGAGCGCAGCTCCTCCACCAGGAAGGTGACATCCCCACCCTTGCGGAATACCGCCGAGATGATGCGGGTCAGCGCCACGATCCACTGGTAGTGTTCCAGGCTCTTGGAGTTGATGAAAATCTCGAACGGACGGCGAGTTTCGTGAACCGTGCCCTCGTTGAGAATGATGTCGTTGATGGTGATGAACAGTGAGTGCTCGGAGACATGCTCCGGCGTCTTCAGCTTGTAGGTGGTGCCCATCAGTCGCTCCGGGCGCAGCACGGTTTCGTGCATGTGCACCACGTCATCCTGCGCAGAGAGATCTTCTTGTGGCTCATCCTTGGTACGCACCTTGTAGGCGACGATTTTCTTGTCGATCTTCTTGACCATAATGTCGTTCTCAGAATTTACCGTAATAGCCTTCTTTCAAGGCGTCGTAGAGGTTGGCGGCCGTATGCAGCTCGCCATCGTATTCGATCTCTTCGTTCCCCTTGACGGAGATGACGGAGCCATCCTCCAGGGTGAAATCGTACAGGGTGTTCTCCAGATCCTTCTCCTTCACCAGCACGCCCTGGAAGGCCTCCGGATTGAAGCGGAAGGTGGTGCAGCCCTTGAGGCCGGAGTCCGAGGCATACATGTAGATGTCCTTGAACTGCTCGAACGGGAAATCGGTTGGCACATTGGCAGTCTTGGAGATGGAGGAGTCGATCCAGCGCTGGGCCGCCGCCTGAATGTCCACATGCTGCGCCGGGGTGATGTCATCAGCAGTAATGAAGTAGTCCGGCAGACGACTCGCCTCATCATCGGCATAGGGCATGGCGGCCGGATTCACCAGCTCGCGATAGGCCAGCAGCTCGAAGGAGTAGACATCCACGCTCTCCTTGCTCTTCTTGCCCGGCTTGATGACGTTGCGGCTGTAGTGGTGGGCAAAGCTCGGCTCGATGCCGTTGCTGGCGTTGTTGGCCAGTGACAGGGAGATAGTGCCGGTCGGCGCAATACTGCTGTGGTGGGTGAAACGCCCACCCACTTCCGCCAGCTCGGCGACCAACGCAGGATCCACTTCGGCAACCTGCTGCATATAGCGGCTATAACGCGCATGCAGCACCTTGCCCTTCACCTTGTCACCCACCTTGATGCCATCAGCCGCCATTTCCGGGCGCAGACGCAGCATCTTGCCGGTTACTTCGAACTCCTGCTCCATGATGGGGGCAGAGCCCTTCTCCTTGGCTAGACGCAGGGACTCCTGCCAGCCGGTCATCGCCAGCTCCTGGGATACCTGCTCGGTAAAGGCCACGGATGCCGCAGAGCCGTACTTGATCTGCAGCATGGTGAGGGTCGAACCAAGCCCCAGGAAGCCCATGCCATGCCGGCGCTTGGCAGTGATCTCCTCGCGCTGTTTGGCCAGCGGCAGTTGGTTGATCTCCACCACGTTGTCGAGCATGCGAGTAAAGATGGCCACCACCTTGCGAAACGCCTGCCAATCGAACGCCGCGTTTTCAGTAAAAGGGTCGCGCACAAACTTGGTCAGATTGACCGAGCCCAGCAGACAAGCACCGTAGGGCGGCAACGGCTGCTCACCACAGGGGTTGGTCGCGCGGATCTCTTCACAGAACCAGTTGTTGTTCATCTGGTTGACCTTGTCGATCAGGATGAAGCCGGGCTCTGCATAGTCATAGGTGGAGGTCATGATGACATTCCACAGCTTGCGGGCTGGCATGGTCTTGTAGACCTTGCAGGCGACCTGCCCCAGCTCGTTAAAGACAACCCCCTCTTTGTTGGGCCAGTCGGCCCATAGCACCTGAGCAGGATCGTCCAGCGCAATGCCATCCTGCTCTACCTCTTTGGCGGTGTAGGGGAAGATCAGCGACCAGGGAGCATCCTCTTTCACCGCCTTGACGAAATCTTCGGTGATGAGCAGAGAGAGGTTGAACTGGCGCAGACGGCCATCTTCGCGCTTGGCCTGAATAAACTCGATCACATCGGGATGACGGATATCCATGGTGCCCATCTGGGCGCCACGACGGCCACCGGCTGACGAGACGGTGAAACACATCTTGTCATAGATATCCATAAAGGAGAGCGGGCCGGAAGTGTAGGCACCGGCACCGGAGACAAAGGCACCGCGCGGGCGCAGGGTCGAGAAGTCATAGCCGATACCGCAGCCAGCCTTCAGGGTCAGCCCCGCCTCGTGCACCTTGCCGAGAATATCATCCATCGAATCTTCGATGGTGCCGGAGACGGTACAGTTGATGGTCGAAGTAGCGGGCTTGTGCTCAAAAGCCCCGGCGTTGGAGGTGATGCGACCCGCCGGAATGGCACCATTGCGCAGTGCCCACAGGAAAGGCTCATACCAGGCCTCCGGTTCCAGCTCCTGCTCCGCCAGCGCCCGAGCAACGCGCTGGTACGTCTCATCGATTGTGCCATCGACAGGATGCCCATCCTTGCTCTTGAGGCGATATTTGCTATCCCAGATCTCGAGGGACGTTTCCTGCAGGGGGATAAGGCGGGAGCCAAGCTCACTCTCCAGCACCGGGTTCGATTTAGCCATTTTCAATCAACCTTATGTGAATGCATCAACATCATGACAACAGCAAAAAAACAACTAATAGTGCCACCTAAAATAAATGGCACAACATACAGCACACCTCATTGGCTATTAACATCATATCGATCAGCAAAAAGCATCATACCGGACACCATGTTTTGGTCGCGGCAGGAATGGCATCCCTCCCCGCACGGGGACGCACCGACTAACGCATCCGACGCCTACCTTGAGCTCCCCCTCAAAGCGATCATCGGGGGGTATGAGAGCGAGATCAGGAACGCTGGGTGGCAGAGCAACGCCATCAGACAAAAAAGATCGATGCACAGTACAGCTGCAGCAATAGAGTATGTTGACACACAGAATTCCAGGCAAAAAAAAGGTTCTTCGCATTATCGCGGGGAAAAGAGAATTGACAGTCAGGAACT
>CAMFLW010000141.1 GCA_945957575.1 uncultured Aeromonas sp.
CCGATAAAATGTGACCAGCATTCTATTTTATCGGACTTTAATTAGTATAATGCGCTCCCCTTGATTAGTTGGGTTTGTTTACAACTCGCTAACAAGCCAGGTGCTACTAGAGGAAGATAATAATGAATTTGTTCATGGGTCTGGTAGGGATGGCGACGCTCGTCCTTATCGCGGTGCTGTTCTCCAGCAACCGCAAGGCAATCAACGTCCGTACCGTAGCCGGTGCGTTTGCAATTCAAGCCGGTCTGGGTGCGTTTGTACTCTATGTACCGGTAGGGCGCGATATTCTGGTCGGTGTATCCGATGCAGTCTCCAGCGTCATCAGCTATGGCCAGAATGGTATCGAATTCCTGTTCGGTGGTCTGGTCAGCAACAAGATGTTTGAAGTGTTCGGTGGCGGCGGCTTTATCTTTGCCTTCCGTGTTCTGCCGGTCATCATCTTCTTCTCTTCCCTGATCGCTGTGCTCTACTACCTGGGCATCATGCAGATGGTCATCAAGTTGCTGGGTGGTGGTCTGCAGAAAGTGCTGGGCACTTCCCGTACCGAATCCCTCTCTGCGACAGCCAACATATTCGTAGGTCAGACTGAAGCCCCGCTGGTGGTTCGTCCCTACATCTCCAAGATGACTGACTCCGAGCTGTTCGCCGTCATGTGTGGTGGTCTGGCCTCCGTTGCCGGTTCCGTACTGGCCGGTTACGCCTCCATGGGCGTGAAGATGGAGTACCTGATTGCTGCTTCTTTCATGGCTGCACCGGGTGGTCTGCTGTTCGCCAAGCTGCTGGTTCCCGAGACCGAGACCCCGAACTACGACGAAAGCTCTGCCGATGCCGAGCTGGATGACAAGCCTGCCAACGTCATTGACGCTGCTGCTGCTGGCGCCTCTGCCGGTATGCAACTGGCCCTGAACGTCGGCGCCATGCTGCTGGCCTTCATCGGTCTGATCGCCATGATCAACGGCATCTTCTCCGGTGTGGGTGGCTGGTTCGGTTATCCGCAACTCTCTCTGGAACTGCTGCTGGGCTGGATCTTCTCCCCGCTGGCCTTCCTGATCGGTGTGCCCTGGAGCGAAGCGGTCGTGGCCGGTTCCTTCATCGGTCAGAAGCTGGTAGTGAACGAGTTCGTGGCTTACCTGAACTTCGCTCCGTACCTGAAAGACGAAGTGCTGATCAACGGTGTGGCCATGTCCGATCACACCAAGGCGATCATCTCCTTCGCACTGTGTGGTTTTGCCAACCTCTCCTCTGTTGCCATCCTGCTGGGTGGTCTGGGGTCCATGGCGCCGAACCGCCGCGGCACCATAGCACGCTTTGGTCTGAAAGCCGTACTGGCTGGCTCTCTGTCCAACCTGATGTCTGCCACTATCGCAGGCTTCTTCCTGGCACTGTCCGGCATGTAATCGCCGCCTGACTGACAGGGTATAAACACGAACGCCACGGCATCTGCCGTGGCGTTCGCGTATGGAGCGGTGACAACCGTTTTCCTATCTAAACTAATAATAAAATGAGTCAAATCGGAGGTTATATGAATGAAGTGCTACTGGCGATGGTGGCCGGCTTTATAGTTGGTTTGTTGTTTTCTTTCCTCAAATTGCCGATCCCGGCTCCTCCTGTTTTATCCGGGGTAATGGGGATCGTCGGGGTCTATCTGGGGGGATTGGCCTACTCCTGGATCCTGACCCGTTTCTTTGCGTAAGGCTTTTTTAGACCTGGATTTGCCAGATGTGAGGTACCTCTGAAATTGGCAAATCCGGCTTGCAAACAGGGGGTATCTCGGCTGAAATAGGCGTTGCCAGCAGGGTGCTGGCAATGACTAATACTCGATGAAATCGGGTGTTGGCGGTCAAATGGAATTGATTGGGAAGTCGGGTCGGAGTTGGTCTGCCTTTCTCAAGTCTTCATGGAACCAAGTCCGCACTTTTGTAAGAAAGTGACAGGGCTCTTGCCTTATTTACAGTCGCAGTGCCTGCAGGGTGTTTTGAATAGCATCCCGATAGTGCCGGTGCCTTCGCACTGTAATTCCATTCCCGTATAGCTGGGGATTACTGCCTGTGCATCCATCGCTGGATGGTATGGTGGTGCCCGGTTATCTGGATTAAATCGAGACTTTGGAGAACAGAATGACTGATCTGAAAGTGGCCGCTCAGCGCGCCCTGAACCTGATGGACCTGACCACCCTGAACGATGACGACACCGATCAGAAGGTGATCGACCTGTGTCATAAGGCCAAGTCACCGGCTGGCCTGACCGCCGCCGTCTGCATCTACCCCCGTTTTATCCCTATCGCTCGCAAAACCCTGCGTGAGATCGGCGCAGCCGACGTACGCATTGCGACCGTGACCAACTTCCCCCACGGCAACGACGACATCGAGATCGCCGTGGCCGAGACCCGTGCCGCTGTCGCCTACGGTGCTGATGAAGTGGACGTGGTGTTCCCGTATCGCGCCTTCATGGCCGGTAATGAACAGATCGGTTTTGATCTGGTCAAAGCCTGTAAAGAGGCCTGCGGTGCCAACGTGCTGCTGAAAGTGATCATCGAAACCGGCGAGCTGAAAGAAGAGGCGCTGATCCGTCGCGCTTCCGAGATCTGTATCGATGCCGGTGCCGACTTCATCAAGACCTCCACCGGCAAGGTGCCGGTCAATGCAACCCCGGAAGCGGCACGCATCATGATGGAAGTGATCAAGGCCAAGAATCCGAAAGTCGGCTTCAAGCCAGCTGGTGGCGTGAAAGACGCCGCCGTTGCCGGTCAGTACCTGGCCATGGCCGAAGAGATCCTCGGCAACGACTGGGTATCCGCCCGTACCTTCCGCTTTGGTGCATCCAGCCTGCTGGCCAGTCTGCTGGCCACTCTGGGGCATGGCGACAAGCCGGCCAACACCAGCGGTTACTAATAGGTTGATGAGAGGGCGGACAGCTGTCCGCCCTGTTAGCCCCCACCATGCGGTGTGCGGGCAAGGATTCAGGCTTGTGTAACGCCAGCAATGGCGGAGGGAATGAAAGATGTTTTTGCCTCAAGAAATTATTCGCAAGAAGCGCAACGGTGAAGCGCTCAGTACCCAAGAAATTCAATTCTTCGTCCAGGGCATTACCAATAACACCATCGGCGAGGGGCAGATCGCTGCACTGGCGATGGCGGTCTACTTCAAAGACATGACCATGGATGAGCGGGTCGCCCTGACCTGCGCCATGCGCGACTCCGGCATGGTGCTAACCTGGGATCACCTCAATCTGGGTGGCCCGATTGTCGACAAACACTCCACCGGCGGTGTGGGTGATGTGGTCTCTCTGATGCTTGGCCCGATGGTCGCAGCCTGTGGCGGTTTCGTGCCGATGATCTCCGGTCGTGGTCTGGGCCATACCGGCGGTACCCTCGACAAGCTGGATGCCATTCCCGGCTACCAGACCTCGGTCGACAACGACCGTTTCCTGAAAGTGGTGAAAGAGGCGGGCGTGGCCATCATCGGCCAGACCGGCGATCTTGCCCCCGCTGACAAGCGTATCTATGCAGTACGTGACATTACTGCCACCGTCGAATCCATCGCGATGATCACCGGCTCTATCCTCTCCAAGAAGCTTGCCTCCGGGCTCGAAGCGCTGGTGATGGATGTGAAAGTGGGCTCCGGCGCCTTTATGCCAACCTTCGAAGCCTCCGAAGAGCTGGCCAAGAGCATTGTGGCCGTGGCCAACGGTGCCGGTTGCCGCACCTCTGCGCTCTTGACCGACATGAACCAGGTGCTGGCCTCCAGCGCCGGTAACGCGGTGGAAGTGCGCGAAGCGGTGCGCTACCTGACCGGTGAATACCGCAACCCGCGCATCCACGAAGTGACCATGGCGCTGTGCGCCGAGATGCTTATCTCTGCAGGCTTGGCCAGCGACGAGCGCGATGCCCGCACCAAGCTGCAGGCGGTGCTGGATAATGGCAAGGCGGCCGAGATCTTCGGTCGCATGGTGACTGGTCTCGGTGGCCCGGCCGATTTTATGGAGCGTTACGACGCTTACCTGCCCAAAGCCGCCATCGTGCGCCCGGTCTTCGCGGCCAACAGCGGCTTCGTGACCGCCATGGATACCCGCGAGCTGGGTCTGGCCGTGGTCGCCATGGGCGGTGGTCGCCGCGCTGCCGGTGACAAACTTGATTATGCGGTCGGTCTGACCGACTTTATCCGCCTGGGTCAAAGTGTTGATGCTGACAAGCCGATCGCCATGATCCACGCTCAGACTGAAGAGCAATATGCTCAGGCTGCCAGCATGGTGCAGGCGGCTGTCCGGATTGGTGGCGAGCGGCCGGAAGCACTGCCTGAAGTGTACCGCCGTATCACCCTGGCCGATTTGTAACAAGGGGAAGACCCATGAAACGTACCTTTATTCTGATGATGGACTCTTTCGGTATTGGCGCTGCTGCCGACGCCGACAAGTTCGGAGATGTGGGCGCCAACACCCTTGGCCATATTGCCAAGGCGTGTGCGGCAGGTGAAATTGAAGGCCGTGGCGCCCTCAATCTGCCCAACCTCAACAAGCTGGGCCTGGGCCACGCCTGCGAGCAGGCCTCCGGCACCTTCCCGGAAGGGCTGAAGAAAGATATCGAGGTGGTCGGTGCCTACGGCTTTGCTCAGGAGCTCTCCTCCGGCAAGGATACCCCGTCCGGTCACTGGGAGATCGCCGGTGTGCCTGTGCTGTTCGAGTGGGGCTACTTCAAGGATCACCACAACAGCTTCCCGCAGGAGCTGCTGGACGCCATCGTCGAGAAGGCTGGTCTGCCGGGCTATCTCGGTAACTGCCACGCTTCCGGTACCCAGGTGCTGGACGATCTGGGCGAAGAGCACATGAAGACCGGCAAGCCGATCCTCTACACCTCTGCCGACTCCGTGTTCCAGATTGCCTGCCACGAAGAGACCTACGGCCTCGAGAAGCTCTATGAGCTGTGCCACATCGTGCGCGAGCTGCTGGAGCCCTACAACATCGGCCGCGTGATAGCGCGTCCGTTCGTGGGCAGTGGCAAGGGCAACTTCAAGCGTACCGGCAACCGTCACGACTACTCAGTGCTGCCGCCGGCGCCGACCGTGCTGGATTACATGAAAGATGCGGGCGGTCAGGTGGTCTCCATCGGCAAGATTGCCGACATCTATGCCCAACAGGGCATCACCAAGCAGGTGAAAGGGACCGGTCTGACCGAGCTGTGGGATCGCACGCTGGAAGAGGTGAAAGCGGCCGGTGACAACACCATCGTCTTCACCAACTTCGTCGACTTCGACTCCTCCTACGGCCACCGCCGTGACGTTGCCGGTTATGCCGGTGCGCTGGAGTATTTCGATTCCCGCCTGCCGGAGCTGTTTGAGCTGCTGCAAGATGGCGACGTGGTGGTGCTGACTGCCGATCACGGCTGTGACCCGACCTGGGGTGGCACCGACCACACCCGCGAATACATTCCGGTGCTGTTCTTCGGCAAGCCGGTCAAGGCCGGCTCCGTCGGTCGTCGCGAGACCTTTGCCGATATCGGCCAGAGCATCGCGGCTTACCACGGCCTGCCGAAACTGGCGTACGGTACCAGCTTCCTGTAATTTACCCGCCCGCCACTTCGGCGGCGGGCAATTTATAAAACAATAAAACTCAACCTAGTGTGAAGGAATCAAGAGAATGGCAACTCCTCATATCAATGCGAAAGATGGCGCCTTTGCTGATACCGTGCTGATGCCGGGCGACCCCCTGCGCGCCAAGTACATCGCTGAAACTTTCCTGGAGAACGTCGAGCAGATCTGCGACGTGCGCAACATGTTCGGTTTCACCGGTACCTACAAGGGCCGTCGTATCTCCGTCATGGGTCACGGCATGGGTATCCCCTCCTGCTCCATCTACGCAAAAGAGCTGATCACCGATTACGGTGTGAAGACCCTGATCCGCGTGGGCTCCTGTGGCGCTGTGCGTGAAGACGTGAAACTGCGTGACGTGGTGATCGGTATGGGTGCCTGCACCGATTCCAAAGTAAACCGTCTGCGCTTCAAGGATCACGACTTCGCTGCCATCGCCGACTTCGACCTGGTTGCCAATGCTGTACAGGCCGCCAAGAATAAGGGCGTTGCCGTGCGCGTCGGTAACATCTTCTCCGCCGACCTGTTCTACACTCCGGACCCCTCCATGTTCGACGTCATGGAAAAATACGGCATCCTGGGTGTCGAGATGGAAG
>CAMFLW010000142.1 GCA_945957575.1 uncultured Aeromonas sp.
GGTCTGTGACTGAAAACGTTACCCGCTCGTCTTGCTCAGAGCACGCCGTCGGAGGTAAAGCGGTAGTTGGCCGGCGCCAGTACGAGCGGCACGGCTCATCGTCAAGTCCTGCCTGAGTGGCGCGCTCAGACTTAAGCAAGGGATCGCCACCCAACCCCTTTGCGCACCATGCTCATGCCGCTGCCATTGGTCGGTGACGCGAAAAGAGCTTGGCAACATGTTGCGCAGGTTTTAGCCCTGGGGTTCAGACAAGCGAACGGACAAACATTCGAGCCACAGAAATTTGGCATTGCTCCACAAATAGTGACGGTTAGCTGAAGACTTCACGCTCATCGATGGGGGAAATCAGGTGATAGACCTCATGGGCTGATAAGCTACATCCGATAGGCCACTCCAACTGGTGGTGACGGTTGATGAAGACCTGGGCCCAGTGACGCTCGCTCTCCAGCTCTGCAAACAGTGGCTGGGTTCGCCAGGGGGTCAGATCCAGCACACCCGTTGTGCCATCCGATAGCACCAGAAACAGGCGCCATCCCCACACATACTCGACATCGATAAAGAACGGCATCTGTTAAGTCCCGATTGAGACAGTTTGCGGCGATTATAAATTACGTTATAACCCCAATACGCGCGGTGGGTCACATTTTATCCAGCAGTTTATATTGTACTCATTCGCTGCGTGACGGCACATTTTTTAGATGATAAATGTGTTAATTCCGACTTTTTATAATATTGAGTGCAACTTTAACCAGTTAAATCTGTCATAACCTCACTAATAACTAAAAAACGTCTGTGGACAGACATCTTCGGTCTCATTCAGGTATAATTATGACAGCTCTAAAACAGCGACTCGGCCCGTTTTGGCCCTTCGCCATCTTCTGCGCACTCGCGCTTTTCTCGCTCTCTTTCAGCCGCATTGCCCTCGGTCTCTGGCAACTGGATCGGGTGGATGCCGTGGCTGGTTGGCAGGAGATGCTACTGCAAGGGATCCGGGTCGATTTTGCGACCCTCTGCTGGGTCTGGGGTGTCCCCGCCATGCTCACCCTGCTGCTGGCCGGCCCCCACACTATCGGCCGGGGCTGGCTGCAATTGATGCGAGTGTGGCTGACCGTTGGACTCTGGCTGATGCTGTTCCTCGAGCTTTCCACCCCTTCGTTCATTACCGAATATGGCGTGCGCCCAAATCGCCTCTATGTGGAGTACCTCATCTATCCGAAAGAGGTGTTCGCCATGTTGTGGGCGGGCCGCAAGGGCGAACTGCTGCTGGCCGTGCTTTTCAGTGGCGCCGTGCTGGCCGGTGGCTGGTGGCTGAGCGGCCGTCTGCTGCGCGGCCTCAGCTTCCCGCGCTGGTACCTGCGTCCTGCCTTCGCCCTGCTCATTCTGGCGATCGGTTTTATCGGAGCCCGCTCCAGCCTGGGGCACCGGGCTCTAAACCCGGCCATGGTCGCCTTTGCCGATGATCCGCTGGTCAACGCCCTGACCGTCAACTCAGCCTACTCCCTCTTCTTTGCCATCAAGCAAATGGGCGCGGAAGGGGATGCCAGCCATTTTTACGGTAAAATGTCCCAGCAGCAGGTGTTGGATATTGTCCGCAAGGAGAGTGGTCGTCCGGCCAGTGATTTCAGCTCGGAACTACTGCCCAGTCAGACCTTCAACGAGGCAAGCTTCAAGGGCAAGCCGAAGAATCTGGTGATCCTGTTGCAAGAGAGCCTAGGCGCCCAGTTTGTCGGCTCCCTCGGCGGCCTGCCGCTTACTCCCAACATCGACCTTCTGTCGCAACAAGGCTGGGCCTTTGAACAACTCTATGCCACCGGTACCCGTTCGGTGCGTGGCATCGAGGCGGTGCTGACCGGCTTCACGCCGACCCCGGCGCAGGCTGTCGTCAAGCTAGGCAAGAGCCAAACCCACTTCTTCACCATCGCGGATCTGCTCAAACAGCGGGGTTATAACACCAGCTTTATCTATGGCGGCGAGAGCCATTTCGACAATATGCGCAGCTTTTTCCTCGGCAACGGCTTCACTACCATCGTCGAACAGAAGGACTTCAAGCAGCCGGTATTCGAGGGCTCCTGGGGGGCCTCTGACGAAGACCTGATGGCCAAGGCCGACGAGACCTTCAAGGCGCTGCACAAACAGGGCAAACCTTTCTTCAGCCTGGTGTTCAGCTCCAGCAACCACGATCCGTTCGAATTCCCGGATAACCGCATCGAACTGTTCGAGCAGCCCAAGCAGACCCGCAACAACGCGGCCAAGTATGCGGATTACGCCATCGGCGAATTCTTCAAGAAGGCGAAGCAGTCCGAATACTGGAAGGATACCCTGTTCCTGGTCATCGCCGACCACGACAGCCGGGTCGGCGGCGCCAGCCTGGTCCCCATCCCCCGTTTCCATATCCCCGGCGTGATCGTGGGGGAGGGTATCGCACCGAAGAAGGATCCACGCATCGTCAGCCAGATCGACATGGCGCCCACCCTGCTCTCCCTGATGGGGATCAGTGCCGACTATCCTATGCTCGGCAAGGATCTGACTCGCATGCCTGCCGACTGGCCGGGGCGCGCCATCATGCAGTACGACAAGAACTTCGCCCTGGTGCGCGGCAAGGATGTGGTGATCCTGCAACCGGAGCGCGCGGCGGAGGGCTATATCTACGATGATGCCAGCGAGAAGCTGACCCCGGCTGCGCAACCGGATGAGCTGAAAGAGAGTGCGCTCGGATTGGTGCTCTGGGGCAGCATGGCCTATCAGAAGAGCCTCTATCAGACGGCAAAGGATGAGCGCACCGCTGCCAATTGAGCGGCAGGTTCCAACTCAACTGATAGCAGAATGGAACAAACCGCCAGCTGGCGGTTTGTTCCATTTACCCATAGAGGCTGTTATGGCTGGGGAAAGCAGGGCAGGGAGCGACTGAACTTGTGCTCGAACACCAGCGAGGTTTCCAGGTGCACCACCTCCTCGCGGGAGGTGAAGTGGTCAAAAACGAAGTTGCGCAGGTGCTCGGTATCGGAGACACACAGGTGCACCAGAAAATCATCCTTGCCCCCCATGTGGAACAGACTGATCACTTCGGGCAGCGCCAGAATGGCATCGCGGAAGGCATCGATAATCTGACGACTGTGACGGGCCAGTTGCAGAGAGACCATGGCCTGAATGTGGCCACCGAGAGCCTGATAATCCACTTCGCAGTGCGCCCCCTTGAGCACGCCATCCTGCTGTAGCTTGCGCACCCGCTCCAGACAGGTGGAGGGGGCAACGCCCACCAGCGCGGCCAGATCCTTGTTGGTCATGCCCGCATCCCGAAATAGATGGGCCAGGATATCCAAATCCAGTTGATCCAGGTTTCTCATCTTAACTCCTTGCACCGCTCAATTTTTTAGACTCTGCCCGTAAACCGGGGCAAACACAACGGCCATTGACATCCCCCCCGCCCAGCCTATCCTTGGCGCCATTCACCGGACGCTGCCCTGCGGCCACCACGCGAGGATCCGCCATGCACCTGTTTCACCCCTTCTGGAGCCTTGAGGTTCCCCGTGTCGATGGCCAGCTGCTGCTGACCCCCTGTCCCGGCACTCAGCAGGTGCCGCTGACCCTGGCGCTCGATCAACTGCGGTTAGCCGGTGCCCATGGCGTGGTGACCCTGATGACGAGCGCCGAGTTGAGCCGGCTCGAACTGGCGCAACTCGGCCAGCAGGTAGAGCACGAAGGGATGCGTTGGTTCCATCTGCCCATCGGGGATGATCTGGCCCCCGATGCCGCCTTCGAGACTGCTTGGCAACAGGCGCTGCCGCAGCTGCGCGAGCTGCTGGGGGATGGCAAGCATCTGGTCATTCACTGCAAAGGGGGCAGCGGTCGTACCGGGCTGGTCGCCGCCGCGCTGCTGATGACCCTCGGCCAGCCGCAACAAGAGGCGATGGCTGCCATCAAGGCTCACAGACCCAAGGCGTTTACCTTGGCCTGCCACCGCCAATGGCTCGACCAGCTGGCCGAGCGGCTGGCGCGGGGCGACTGACTACTTGCCCCCCTGGTCGTAGGTGAAGACCTTGCCGATATCTTCCACCCGGTAGCTGGTGAGCTGATAGACGTAGTAGTTGAGCCAGTTGGCAAACAGCAGATGGCCATGGCTGCGCCAGCTGGCGCGCGGCGTCCGGCCCGGATCGTTATTCGGGTAGTAATTGACCGGAATGGCAGGGTCTAGCCCCGCCGCCAGATCCCGTTGGTACTCCCCATCGAGGGTCAGGGCGTCGTACTCCGGATGGCCAGTGACAAACACCTGACGACAATCCTTGGTCGCCGCCAGATAGACTCCTGCCTCTTCCGATTCGGCAAAGATCTGCAAGGCGGTGTGAGCGCGGATCAGATCGCCATCAAATGCCGCATAGCGGGAGTGGGGGGCGACAAACTCGTCATCGAAACCGCGCAACAGCGGCTCGTGCTCATCGAGGCGATGGTGGCGGTAAACCCCGGAGAGCTTCTCGCCCCGGGTCTGCTTCTCCATGCCGTAGAGTGCCTTGAGCGCCGCCTGCACCGCCCAGCAGAGGAACAGGGTGGAGGTAACATGCTGATGGGACCACTCGATGATCTCGACGATACGCGGCCAGTAGACCACCTCCTCAAACTCCACCAGCCCGAGCGGCGCCCCGGTAATGATCATGCCGTCGTAGTTGTTGCCACGCACCTGCTCGAAGTCGTGATAGAAGTTCTCGAGATGGGCCTGCGGCGTGTTCTTCGACTCCCGATCGTCGATGCGCAGCAGATCCACATCCACTTGCAGCGGCGAGTTGGAGAGCATCCGCATCAACTGGATCTCGGTCTCAATCTTCTTTGGCATCAGGTTGAGGATCAACACCCGCAGCGGGCGGATGTTCTGGGTGACGGCCCGGGATTCCGTCATCACGAAGATGTTCTCCTGCCCCAGCACTTCGGCGGCGGGTAACTGATCCGGGATCTTGATCGGCATGCTTACTCCCTGTACTGCATCGGTAAATATGTCTGGACATCCAGAAGCCTATAACAAAGCGCTCACCCTGTCATCAGATACCTTTTGTATTCACCCCCGCCTTTGACTAGCATACGGCTCAGTGTATCTCCTGCTGCCAAGATAATGACCGGTATCAAGATTTCCGTAGATCGACTGCAAGTCGGCAACTATGTGTCCCTGCCACTGGGGTGGCGCGAACACCCGTTCCTGTTTTCCAGCTTCAAAATCAAAAGTGAAGAAGAGATCGAGCTGATCCGCCGTCTCGGCCTGAAACTGGTCACCATCATTCCCGACAAGAGCGACGTTCCGCCCAAGCCTCTCAATCAGGTACAGCCTCAGCAACAAGAGAGCGCAGACGCCGCCCAGCGTCAGGCCCAGATGCAGCAGGAGAAGGATCGCCGCATCGAGCAGTTACAACTCTATCGCCGCAACCTGCAGCAGTGCGAGAAGCAGTTCCAGCAGTCGCTGGCGCAGGTGCGCAGCGTGATGAGCAAGATCCAGTCACGCCCCCTCAATGCCATCGGCGAGGCGCAGGAGCTGGTCAACGCCATGACCGAACAGCTGCTCTCGGTGGACGAGATGGTGCTCCATCTGGTCTCCGACAGCGAGGATGGCAACAACCTCTACTTCCACTCCCTCAATGTGAGCGTGCTCAGCATGCTGCTGGCCAAGGAGTGCTGCATGACGGCCGACGAGATCCGTCAGGTCGGCATGGGGGCGCTGTTCCACGATATCGGCAAGCTGAAGATCCCGAGCCAGATCCTGCGCAAGACCGAGCCGCTAACCAAGCCGGAGCAGAACCTGATGGCCCAGCACCCGCGCTACGGGCTGGATCTGCTCAATCTGGCCAAGGATTTCCCGGCCGAGGCGAAGGGGATCGTGCTCCATCACCACGAATATCTCGATGGCAGCGGGCCGGAAGGGCTCAAGGGTGGCCAGCTCGATCCGCTGACCCAGATGGTGTCGCTGATCAACGAGTACGATAACCTCTGCCACATGCAGGCCAAGGTGCCCTACTCGGCCCTGAGCGGCCTCTACAAGCAGCGCAAGGC
>CAMFLW010000143.1 GCA_945957575.1 uncultured Aeromonas sp.
TCTATTGCGGTATCGGCACCATCTCCCTGTTCCTGGCTGGCAAGGCCGCCAAGGTAGTGGGGATCGAGTCGGTGGAGAGCGCCATCAGCGATGCCCGTCGCAATGCGGCCCTCAACGGCATCGAGCAGACCGAGTTCCACGTCGGCAAAGCGGAGCAGTTGATGCCTGCCCTGCATGCCGAAGGGGTGAGCGCCGACGTGGTGGTGATGGATCCGCCCCGCAAGGGCTGTGACAAGGCCGTATTGCAGACGCTGGTGGCCATGGCGCCCCGTCGTCTGGTCTATGTTTCCTGCAACCCGCAGACCCTGGCCCGCGATCTCGCCTGGCTGGTCAAGCAGGGCTTCGTGCTGGATGAGGTGCAGCCGGTCGATATGTTCCCGCACTCCATGCATGTCGAAGCAGTTGCCCGCCTGAGCTTGCCAGCGAAAGCGTGATAGGGCCTTGGCGCGGAGCGATGGAGATGTTCCTCCTCCGCGCCATGCATATCGAGGGGGCGCTCGCCTGAGCCCTGTTTGTATCTGACGGCTGCCAGCCCGAGGTTCACTCCGCCGGCTTGTTCTTGCGGCTCGCCTTGAGTTCGAGGAACTCGATGATCTTGCCGGCCACATCCTTGCCGGAGGCGGCTTCCACCCCTTGCAGGCCGGGGGAGGAGTTGACCTCCAGCACCAGCGGGCCGCGGGCACTGCGCAGGATATCCACCCCCGCCACATCCAGCCCCATGATCTTGGCGGCCTGCACGGCGGTGGCGCGCTCTTCCGGGGTGATCTTGATCGCCGAGGCCTCGCCGCCACGGTGCAGGTTGGAGCGAAACTCCCCCGGCTGGGCCTGACGGCGCATGGCGGCAACCACCTTGCCGTTGACCACCAGACAGCGGATATCGGCACCATTGGCTTCGCGGATATACTCCTGCACCAGAATGTTGTTGTTGGTCTGGATAAAGGCCTCGATCACGCTCTCGGCGGCTTTCTGGGTCTCGCAGAGCACCACGCCAATCCCCTGGGTTCCCTCCAGCAGTTTCACCACCAGCGGCGCCCCACCCACCATGGTGATGAGGTCGGGCACATCGTGGGTGCTGTGGGCATAGCCGGTGATGGGCAGGCCGATACCGTGGCGGGAGAGCAGCTGCATCGCCCGCAGTTTGTCGCGGGAGCGGCTGATGGCCACCGAGCTGTTGAGGGCCATGGTGTTCATCATCTCGAACTGGCGCAGTACGGCGGTGCCGTAGGCGGTAATGCTGGCCCCGATCCGGGGGATCACGGCGTCATAATTTCCCAGCTCCCCACCCTCGTAGTGAATGGAGGGGTTGTGAGAGGCAATATTCATATAGCAGCGCAGGGTGTCGAGCACCTCTACCTGATGACCGCGCGCCTGCGCCACCTCGACCAGACGGCGGGTGGAGTAGTTTTTCGGCTCACGGGATAAAATGGCAATCTTCATGAAAATGACAGACCTGATAATCGGGCTGGAGAGTATAAAGTGCCACGGAGCGCTGACAACGCCAATCCTTTCCCCTCACCATTCGCCTTTTTGCAATAACCCGCCAAAAAGATTCAATGGGGCCCGCGTAGCTGCTGTTGCAGGGTCAGCAACAGGGTCACCTCCTGCAACCGGCGCATCGTGGCCCCACCCCAGCCTTCGGCAGGCAGGGGGGACAGCAGGGTTTGCACGATGCAGTCGCGATAGAGCGGCCCTTCATGCAGCCACCGCTGTAGCTCTGCCGACAGGTGCTGGGGCCCATGCTGCGGCTGGGCGTGCTTGTCGCTGCCACATGTCTCCCTGTAATAGTCCAGCCACTCCAGATTACCGCTGCGAAACAGCTCGATACGCCTTCCATCCTTGAGGTGCAGAACCATCCCCTTGCGCTCTATGCCAGGCCCGGCGTACTTGTCGAGCCAGAGGGTCAGGGGAACACCGGATGCTTCGCCGCGCAGACAGGCACGCCCTTCGGCACTCTCCAGATCGCCATGGGCAATGGGTTGGCCCAATCGATCAACCACCCCTTCAGCCACCAGCGTCAGCCGGTCATCACCACCGAGGGCTACCAGCAGCTCGCGGATCATCGTCAGCAAGTGAGTGCCGATATCGAGGATCACTCCGTCCGGATGGCGCATTACCCGCTGATCCGGCTCGCCAGTGGCGAAGTTGAGGGCATAAGGATTCCCCTCGCTATCAATGCCGCACGGCTCCAGCAAGAAGCCCTCTACCGACGCGACCTCCGCCAGCGTGACAGGTGCAATCGTGCCATACAGTGGCGTATTTGGCTGAGTGTTCGACGGAGGGGTTGCTTGAGTGCACGGCTGCCAGCTTTCATCCAACTCCCCCCGAAACAACCGCTGAACGGCATTGCGGGCCATCCAGTGATCCAGTGCCAGCACCCGGGCGGCGATCTGCGGATCAGCCAGCAACTGTTGCAGTCTGGCCTGCTGGGCCAGCGTCGCCACCACCGGCTTTTCCACCAAAATCAAGGGAATGGCGCTATCCAGCGCCTGCTCCAGCACCGGCAGATGCAGCAGAGAGGGGGTCGCAATCACCAGCCGTTCGAGGGGCTGCGCCAGCAGCGCCTCGAGGGTTGGCAACGAGGTCACCCCCGGCAGGCTGCGGGCAGGGTCAAAACCCCATAGCCGCACTTCAGCCCCCAGGGCGTGCAAGGCCGGTAGATAGGCGGTCTCGACAATGCTCCCCAGACCAACCAAGCCAATCTTCATCAGCACCTCAATTGAGATTGGGGGCGAGCCAGCGCTCGGCCTCTGCCTGCGTCATCCCCTTGCGGGCGGCGTAATCTTCCACCTGATCTTGCTGGATCTGCGCCACCGCGAAGTATTTGCTCTCGGGGTGGGAGAAGTACCAGCCGGACACCGCCGCCCCCGGCCACATGGCATAGGATTCGGTGAGCTGCATGCCGATGGCTTGTTCCACTTCCAGCAGCTCCCAGATGCTGCCCTTCTCGGTGTGCTCCGGGCAAGCCGGATAACCCGGCGCCGGGCGGATGCCCTGATAGTTCTCGCGAATGAGCTCCTCGTTGCTGAGGGCTTCATCGGGGGCATAACCCCAATGCACCTTGCGCACCTGCTCGTGCAGGTACTCGGCAAAGGCCTCGGCGAGACGATCGCACACCGCCTGAATGAGGATGGCATTGTAGTCGTCGTGGTCCGCCTTGTAGGCCCTGGCGATGGCCTCCTCGCCGATGCCGCCGGTCACCGCGAAGGCGCCGATCCAGTCCGGTTTGCCGCTCTCTTTCGGCGCCACATAGTCCGCCAGACAGTAGTTGGGGAAGCCCTGCTTCTCACTCTGCTGGCGCAGGTGGTGCAGCACCTTGATGACCTCGGTGCGGGACTCGTCGCTGTAGACCTCGATGCTGTCCCCTACCGCGTTGGCCGGGAACAGGCCGACCACCCCGGCGCAGCGCACGCTCTGATCCTTTTCCAGCTGATCCAGCATGGCGTTGGCGTCGGCAAACAGCTTGGTCGCTTCCTCGCCGATAATCTCGTCTTCGAGGATGCGCGGGAACTTGCCCGCCAGCTCCCAGCTGAGGAAGAACGGCGTCCAGTCGATGTAGGGACGCAGCACTGAAATAGGCACATTCTCGAACTTCTGCACCCCCGGCTCGCGAGGCTTGGGTGGCTGGTAGCCAACCCAGTCCAGCTGATGGCGGTTGGCACGAGCGTGGGCCAGACTGACCGGGCGGGAACGCGGCTGCTTGCGGGCGTGCTGATCCCGGGCGATCTCGTATTCCTTGTCGATGCGGGCGACAAACGCCTCCTTGAGATCCGGACTGAGCAGGCTCTGGGCCACCCCCACCGCGCGGGAGGCATTGGAGACATAGACCACCGGCTCGGAGTAGTTCTGCTCGATCTTCACCGCAGTGTGCGCCTTGGAGGTGGTGGCACCACCGATCAGCAGCGGCAGCTTGAAGCCCTGGCGCTCCATCTCCTTGGCCACGTGCACCATCTCGTCCAGCGACGGGGTGATGAGACCGGAGAGCCCGATCATATCGGCCCCCACTTCCCGCGCGGTCTTGAGGATGGTCTCGCAGGGGACCATGACCCCGAGGTCGATGATCTCGAAGTTGTTGCACTGCAGCACCACCCCGACGATGTTCTTGCCGATGTCGTGCACATCCCCTTTCACGGTGGCGAGTACGATCTTGCCGTTGCTGGATCCGCCCGATTTTTCCGCCTCGATATAGGGTTGCAGATAGGCGACCGCCCGCTTCATCACCCGGGCCGATTTCACCACCTGCGGCAGGAACATCTTGCCCGCGCCGAACAGGTCGCCGACCACGTTCATGCCATCCATCAGCGGCCCTTCGATGACGTGCAGCGGCTTCTCGGCGCCAGCGCGTGCTTCTTCGGTATCCTCCTCGATAAAGTCGGTGATCCCCTTGACCAGCGCGTGCTCCAGCCGCTTGCCCACCGGCCAGCTGCGCCACTCCTGATCCCGCGGATCCTCAGCCTGGGCACCGGCACCGCGATACTTCTCGGCGATGGCCAGCAGCTCCTCGGTGGCATTGTCATTGAGGTTGAGCACCACCGCCTCGACCTTCTCTTTCAGCTCCGCCGGAATGTCTTCATAGATGGCGAGCTGACCGGCGTTGACGATCCCCATGTCCATGCCGTTCTTGATGGCGTGGTAGAGGAAGACGGCGTGAATGGCTTCGCGCACCGGCTCGTTGCCGCGAAACGAAAACGAGACGTTGGAGACGCCGCCGGAGATCATGGCGTGAGGCAGGTGCGTTTTGATGTCCTTCACCGCCTCGATGAAGTCCACCGCGTAGTTGTTGTGCTCGTCGATGCCGGTCGCTACCGCGAAGATGTTGGGATCGAAGATGATGTCTTCCGGCGGGAAACCGACCTGATCCACCAGAATCCGGTAGGCCCGCTGGCAGATCTCGAACTTGCGGGCGCGGGTGTCGGCCTGACCCACTTCGTCGAACGCCATCACGATGACGGCAGCGCCGTAGCGACGCAGCAGTCTGGCCTGCTGGATAAACTTCTCCTCCCCCTCTTTCATGGAGATGGAGTTGACCACCGGCTTGCCCTGCACGCACTTGAGGCCCGCCTCCAGCACCTCCCACTTGGAGGAGTCGATCATCACCGGCACCCGGGCGATGTCCGGCTCACCAGCGATAAGGTTCAGGAAGCGCACCATGGCCGCTTCGGCGTCCAGCATCCCCTCGTCCATGTTGATGTCGATGATCTGGGCGCCGTTCTCTACCTGCTGCTTGGCTACATCCAGCGCCTCGTCGTAGAGCCCCTCCTTGATCAGCCGCTTGAACTTGGCCGAACCGGTGACGTTTGTGCGCTCCCCCACGTTCACGAACATGGATTCAGGGGTGATGATCAGCGGCTCGAGGCCCGACAGGCGGCAGGCCACCGGCAGCTCGGGCAGCACGCGCGGCTTGATGCCCGCCACGGCATCGGCCATGGCGCGGATATGGGTCGGGGTGGTACCGCAGCAACCGCCGACCAGGTTGAGGAAGCCGCTTTGGGCCCACTCGCGGATATGCTCAGCCATCTCGACGGCATCCAGATCGTACTCGCCAAAGGCGTTGGGCAGACCGGCGTTGGGGTGAGCACTGACATGGGTCTCGCTGATGCGCGACAGCTCCTCGACATACTGCCGCAGTTCATCCGGCCCCAGCGCACAGTTGAGACCGAACGAGATGGGTTTGACGTGGCGCAGCGAGTGATAGAAGGCTTCGGTGGTCTGGCCTGAGAGGGTGCGGCCGGAGGCGTCGGTGATGGTGCCGGAGATCATCACCGGTAGGCTGTAGCCCAGCTCCTCGAATACCAGATCCACCGCGAAGGCGGCAGCCTTGGCGTTGAGGGTGTCAAAGATGGTCTCGATCAGGATGATGTCGGCGCCCCCCTCGATCAGGGCATGAGTCGATTCGGTATAGGCGGCAACCAGCTGGTCATAGGTGACGTTGCGCTTGCCGGGATCGTTCACATCCGGCGAGATGGAGGCGGTGCGGTTGGTCGGCCCCAAGACCC
>CAMFLW010000144.1 GCA_945957575.1 uncultured Aeromonas sp.
GCATAGGGGATATCGTCGAACCCCACCACCGACACCTGTTGCGGGATCTTGTAACCCCGCTCCAGCAGACAAGAGATCGCCCCCGCCACCATGCCATCGTTGAAACCGAGCACAGCAGTGAACTCGACACCGCGCGCCAGCAGCTCGCTCATCGCCACATAACCACCGTTCTCGTCGGCAAAGCCGCGGCTGATCAGGGCCGGATCAAGGGCGATACCAGCCCGCCCCAGGGTCTGGGTATAGCCTGCCATCCGTTGCTGGCCATCGACGAACTCCTCGTCATCGGAGGTGATAAAAGCGATCTTGCGATGCCCGGCATCCAGCAAGTGCTGGCAAGCCGTGGTGATACCCGCCTGGTTATCGAGCCAGACGCAGCGATCTTCGGCACCCGGCACCTGACGGTTGATAAAGACGATGGGAGTGCTACCCGCCGCCAGCTCGCTCAGCTCCTCGTCGGGCAGTGCCTTGCTGTGCAGGATCAGGGCATCGCACTGACGCTGCAGCAGGGCCTGAATGGCATGGCGCTCGCGGGTAATATCATGGTTGCCCGACATCACAATGGTGAACTTGTTGGCCCGATCGACCATGGTTTCAATGCCCCGCATCATCTGGGCGAAGAAGGGGCCACCACAGAGGTCGCCGACCAGCACGCCGATGCAATTGGAACGCTTGCTTACCAGAGCCTGGGCAAAACTGTTGGGCCGAAAATTGAGTTCCTTCATGGCCGCCAAGACGGCCTCGCGCTTTTCCGGGGCGACCTGCGCCGTGTTGTTGATCACGCGCGATACGGTGGAAATAGACACATTTGCCAGCTGAGAAACGTCTTTTATCGTTGCCACTATCCATTCCTTTATTGTGAGGGGGGTACCTGCTGGTGCCGACGGCCGAGTATATCCCGCTCCCTGGAACATTTCCCGGAGCCCGATCACCACTCATGTTTCCTTTTGTAACAGTGCATTGCTGATGATATCCGCTGCCTGCGGGATTTGAAATGGGGCCGACTGGCGGCCCCGTGCTCAATAAGCGTGGTTGAGCTCCCGATCCGACATGAAGCGCAGCGGCTGCTGCAGCTTGTGCTGATAGATGAGGTCAAACGACAACACGTTCTGCACGTAGTTGCGCGTCTCCTTGTAGGGGATGCTCTCGACCCAGACATCCATCGGCTTGTTTTCACTCTGATCGCGCCAGCGCTTCACCCGACCGGGCCCGGCGTTGTAGGCCGCTGCCGCCAGGATCCGGTTGCCATCATAGAGATCGAGCAAACGCTTGAGGTAGGCGCTGCCCAGCCGGACGTTCATCGCCGGATCAAACAGCTGCTGTTCGCTGCGATAGGGCACACCGAGCTTGCCGGCAGTCTCTTTGGCGGTCGAGGGCATCAACTGCATCAGGCCGCGCGCCCCCACCGGTGACTGGGCCATCGGATAGAGCGCACTCTCCTGACGGGAGATGGCGTAGAGCAGGCTCATGTTGACCGCCCGCTCCCGCGCCACCTGACTGAAGGTCTGGGTGTAGGGTTTGGGAAAGCGCAACTCCAGTGCATCCCACGCTTCGGCGCGGATGCTGGAGAGAATGGCCAGCTCATGCCACCCCTGATTGAGGGCGATATGACCAAACTCGATGCGCTGGGCCACCGGATTGCGATCCATGTTGTGGATCCACTCGGCCCGTGCCGCCGTAATTTCGTTCATCGACAGCAGCTCGCGCACCCGCAGCAGGAAGGGCCAGCGCTGGCTGGCTGTGCGCCAGTCCGGTACATGCTTCACCCCCTGATTGACCATGCGGTAGGGTACCCCGGTACGCTGGGCCGCCATAAAGCCGTAGAAACCGCGCAGGTTGGCGGTCTCCAGATAGAGATCCTGAGCAGGTTTCTTCTGCCCCAGCACTTCAAGGGAGCGTGCCATCCAGTAGCGCCAGCGATCCTCTTTCTGGCGCGATATCGGCATCTTTTTCACCCAGCCGGAGAGGCCGCGCCAATCCTGCTCCCAAATCGCGAGACGGGCCCGCAGCTCGGTGATATCGGGATCGGCCAACCGCACTACCGTATTGTCGAGCCAACTGCGCTGGGCCAGTGAGCGATCCAGCAACAGACGACGGGCAATGGCACGCTCAACCGGTTTGACCTCGGCCTGCGTCAGACCAAAGCGGCTGCGAAACAGCGCCAGCTGGCGCAGTACTGCTTCGGGTTCCTGATTGGCATAACGGGCCAAACCGAGCGAGAGCAGCTTCCTTGAGTAGGGATTGCTGCTGAAATAGGCGGGATTCATCGCCTTGGCGGGCTGTTCAAACAGGGTCACCATCTGATCGCCATAGCTTTGCAGACTACCCGACAGGTTGGCCCCCAGATGGCGGATCAGGTTGGGGTTCTCCGCCTCGAACGCCAGGGTCATCCGCTGCCAGATTTTATCCTGGGTACGCTGACCGGATGCCTGCCACAGCTTGAAGAGCGGCGAGCAGGCATCGGGGCGGGATTGGCCGCTCATCCAGAGTTTGCCAGCCCCCTGCAGCGCTTCACCCTGTTTGCCGGTGTTGTAGAGCGCCTGATAGTGCATGCAGAGCAGATCGGTGGAGTTCGGCTTGGCCGGATAGAAGCGCAGGAATTGCGACCACTGCTCGCTCTGGGCCAGATAGGTGAGGTAACTGCGTTCCAGCCGGTTTGACTGGGGGGTATCGCCATGCTCGCGGATAAAGCGAGTCACATCGTTGTAGTCGGCCGCCCCGGGCCGAAAGGCGAGCTGGTAGTAATCGAGGTAGGGCAACAGGGGATAATGAGCCAAACGGGCTCGAATTTGCTGGAAACGGGCCTGATCATCAGCCTTTACCGCATCATAGGCCTGACGGTACAGCGACTGCTCCGCTGTTTGTGCCATCAGACCCGGCGCAAACAGCGCCGACAAAACAATTCCCCATACAGCTTTCACTGAACATCTCCATTGCGAGGCAATAACACCGCCCGTGGGCGGTGGGTCTACTGCCTCCCATTCTACCCGTTGCCAGCCAAGGCGACAGCGGGGAGAGGAGACTATTTTTCTACGCCGCTCAGCGGGATTTCGCGCGGGTACTCTTGTCTTGCGAGGCGCTGCACATATTTCTCCAGATAGGGCACCGGCAACGGCTTGGAGGCGAGGTAGCCCTGATAGAAGCTGCACCCCTGCGCCTTGAGAAACTCCAGCTGCTGGCGTGACTCCACCCCTTCGGCGGTAACGTTGAACCCCATGTGGCGCGCCATGGCGATCACCGCCTCGACGATGGCCATGTTGTCGCCATCCTTGGGGATGTCCTGGATGAAGGAGCGGTCGATCTTGAGCTCGTCGGCGGGCAGCCGCTTGAGATAGCTCAGGGAGGAGTAACCGGCACCGAAATCGTCGATGGCAAAACTGATGCCAAGGGACTTGAGATCCGTCATCTTGCTGATGGTGTCCTCGGCATGGCCCAGCACCACGGATTCGGTGATCTCCAGATTGAGGCAGGCCGGATCCATGCCGGTTTGCGCCAGCACATCGTGGATCCGCTCGACAAAGTCGGTGGCATGGAACTGCTTGGCACTGACGTTGACCGAGATCTGCGGAATATGGATTCCATTCTCCTCCCACAGCACATACTGGGCGCAGGCTTCGTGGAGCACCCAGTTGCCGATATCGACGATGAGATCGCTCTCCTCGGCGATGGGGATAAACTCGGCCGGGGAGACCAGCGCGCGCCCCGCCGGCTGCCACCGGATCAGCGCCTCGACACCGATGATGTCGCCGCCATCCACCAGATGCTGGGGCTGATAGTAGAGCGTCAGCTCCTGCTGATTGAGGGCGTTGCGCAGCTCGTTGTGGATGTGCAGGCGGCGATCCGCCTGCTGCTGCATGGAGGCGTCAAAGAAGCGGCGAGTCTTGCGACCGGCCGACTTGGCCTGATACATGGCGGTATCGGCCTGCTTGAGCAGATCATCCACCCCCTGCTCCCGATCAGGAAACAGGGTGATGCCAACGCTGGCACCGATGTGCAGCACCTGCCCCGCATAGGTGTAGGGAGCGGCAATCTCGGTGATGAGCCGCTCGGCAATGATGTCGGCCTGCATCTCGGCCTGGGGCGGGCTGGCCGACAGCGACGGCAGCAGCAGGACGAACTCATCCCCACCAAGGCGAGCCAGGCAATCCCCCTGACGGACCAGCCGCTTTAGCCGGGTCGCAACCTCTTTGAGTAGCCAGTCGCCGGTGGCGTGGCCAAGGGAGTCGTTGATGGTCTTGAAGTGATCGAGATCGATAAAGAGCAGCGCGCCGATCAGGCAACTGTGGGTTGCCTCGTTGAAGGTCTGAACCAGGGTTTCGTGCAGCTGGCGGCGGTTGGGCAGACCGGTCAACTCGTCGTAATAGGCGAGATCCTGGATCCGCCGTTCGGCCGCCTTGCGCTCGGAGATATCCTCGAAGCAGATGACGAAGTGGCTTATGCCACCCTTCTCATCCTGCACCGGCGTTACGATTTCCCACTGGGGATAGGTATGACCATCGGCGTGCAGACGCTGGGTCTCACCCTGCCAGCGGCTAAGGGGATTGAGCTCATAACCGAGCCCCCCCAGATTGGGCCAGAGATCCTGCTCCAGCTGCAGACCGAGCACCGCCTGACTGTCAAATCCGGTGATCTGGCTAAAGGCGTTGTTGACCCGCAGGATCTTGAATCCCGGGTCAGTGATGATGATCCCCTCATGGGTTTCGAAAGCTACCGCCGAGAGGCGCATCTGGGCATCTGATTGCAGCCGTTCCAGCTCGGCAACCATCCGCACCGTGAAGGTGTTGAGCACCGAGTTGAGGTTCGCCATGTCTGCCGGCGCCGAGCTGAGCAGCGCCAGATGGCCCAGCAGTTGCCCCCGGCCATCAAACAGCGGCTGACCGTAATAGGTCTGACCGGCGGCCAGCCACGGCTGGTACTCCTCCTGCTCGGAGATCACCTCTAGGCAGACCGCGCCCTGTCGATAGAGCTGCTGGCAGGGGGTTCCCGCCAGCGGGTAATCCTTGAGCACCAACCCGTCGGCGGCCAGCACCCGCACCCGATCAGCCGAGCTCAGCTCACCGACCCAGACCGCATCGACCTGCAGAATGTGGGAGAGCTGTTTGACCAGGGTGTTGAAGAAGTCGAGCCCGGTGCGGGCAGAGAGCGCCTGCGCCAACTGTGTAAGCAGGGTGGTTTGCAGCAACGGCAGAGAGAGGTTGAGGGATGATACCGCACTGTTGGCACTGTCGAGCGGGGCCAGCCAACCACAGCAGATCTGTTGTGTAGGCACAAACTGGCCGCTCCAGAGCACGTGGTTGAGTTGCCCCTGATCATCTTTCAGATGACCGATGAACTGCACTGGCAGATGTGATTCATGAAGCCGGCCGAGAAAGTCGGCAAAGCCAGCCTCGTCTTCCGGTAACAGGCGAGCAGCCCAGGGATGATTGCCCTCTCCTTGCCACTGCTGGTAGGCCCCCTGATCAGAGAGACTCCACTGATCATGTTGCCGATCGAAAAACCACATGACTTGCGTGGCTTGCTGCTTCATTTACCACTCCAACACAACAACCAACCACGTTTGATGTCCCATCGGGCATAGCAACGCCCCCCGCATCCACTCATGAGATCAGAGGTTGCGAGAGAAGAGTACAAACATGCGATATCAAGCAGTGGAAACCGGCCATGAGGTCGACACGAAGTGCTGCCAAGAAGGGACAGAAACGATCCTATTCCCGCCATACTGCCTGCCAGTTTCATGGAGCTCAAGCTGTTTTTGGCACGAAACCGGAAAAGATCACAATTTATAAGTTGCTGAATAACCAAGGGAAGGTTATGTGATTCAGATCACATTTCAATCTTTACCAATGAGTAATCTGAAGGTGAAGACACAAGCAAGACGACCCGAAGGGGGCCAATATG
>CAMFLW010000145.1 GCA_945957575.1 uncultured Aeromonas sp.
TTGCCATCCACGGCCCGACCCAGGTGGCCCAGATCCGTGACGGCGAGATCCGCGAATTCATGATCACCCCGGCTGACTTTGGCCTCGAGACCTATCCGGTCAGCGCCATTCAGGGGGGGGAACCGGAAGAGAACCGCGCCATCACCGCCGCCATTCTGGAAGGGCGTGGCACCCCGGCCCACAACGCCGCCATCGCCGCCAACGTGGCGCCACTGCTGCTGATGGCGGGCAAGGCGACAGACCTCAAGAGCGCGGCGGCCGAGGTGCTGGCGGTGCTGGCGAGCGGCAAGACGGCGGATCTGGCCGCCCGGCTCGCCACTTTAAGCCATCAGAATGCGGGCCAGCAGGAGGCATGATGTCAGCCACCACATTGCACAGCAGTCATTCAGAACGCCCGCAGGGCAAGAGCCAGTTTCGCAAGGATAACGAGATGTCAGACCTTATTGCCCCCCATGCTTTTCTGAACATGGCCTCCATCAGCCAGACCATCCTCGGCAAGATCGTGGCGGCCAAGCAGGAGTGGGTCGCCGCCCGCAAACTGGCCCAGCCGCTGGAGAGCTTCCAGAGCGAGCTGACCCCCAGCGATCGGGATTTCGTCGGGGCGCTCAAGGCGGGCTCCACCCGCTTTATTCTGGAGTGCAAGAAGGCCTCCCCCTCCAAGGGCTTGATCCGCGACGATTTCAGCCCGGAGGCCATCGCCGACATCTATGGCAAATACGCCACCGCCATCTCGGTGCTGACCGACGAGAAGTTCTTTCAGGGGGATTTCGCCTTCCTGCCGCGGGTGCGCAGCCGCGTCAGCCAGCCGGTGCTCTGCAAGGATTTCATGATTGACCCCTATCAGGTCTATCTGGCCCGCCACTATCAGGCAGATGCCATCCTCTTGATGCTCTCGGTGCTCACCGACGAGGGCTATCGTGCCCTGTTCGCGGTCGCCAAGGAGCTGGGTCTGGGCGTGCTCACCGAGGTGAGCAACGAGGAGGAGCTTACCCGCGCCATCGCGCTGGGGGCGCCGGTGATTGGCATCAACAACCGGGATCTGCGCGACTTGAGCGTCGATCTCAACCGCACCAAACAGCTGGCCAAAGACATTCCAAGCGATCGGGTGGTGATCAGCGAATCCGGCATCAACCACCGCGCTCAGGTAGCGGATCTGCGCCACCACGCCAAGGGCTTTCTGGTGGGCTCATCCCTGATGGCCGAGCCGGATCTGGAGGCTGCGGTGCGCAAGCTGGTACTGGGCCAGAACAAGGTGTGCGGCCTCACCCGCGCCGAGGATGCTGCCGCCGCCCATCAGGCTGGCGCGGTGTTTGGCGGTCTTATCTTTGTGGCGAAAAGCCCGCGTTATGTGGACATTCCCGCCGCCCGCGCCGTGATGGCGGGCGCACCGCTCTCCTACGTCGGGGTATTTCGCAACGCCCAGCCCGCCACCATCGCCAAGACGGTGGATGCCCTGGGGCTCGCCGCTGTCCAGCTGCACGGCGATGAGGATGCCGCCTATATCGATACCCTGCGCCCACTGCTGCCGACTGGCTGCCAGATCTGGAAAGCGGTAGGCGTCTCTCTCAGCAAAGAAAACGGCGAGCCGCTGCCCGCCCTCGACTCCCCGGCGGATCGCCTGCTGCTGGATACGAAAGTCGGCAGCCAGAGCGGCGGTACCGGTCAGGCGTTCGACTGGGCCATGCTGGCCACCCTCGACAAGAGCAAGTTGATGCTGGCGGGGGGCCTCAATCCCGACAACGCCCTGCAGGCGGCGCATGTGGGCTGCCTCGGCCTTGATTTCAACTCCGGGGTAGAGAGTGCCCCGGGCCAGAAGGATGCGCACAAGATTGCAGCCGCCTTCGGCGCACTGCGCAACCTGTAACGCAACCCTTTTTGATGTTTCGATTTAGCTAATACAAGGAAGAAGCCATGACCCTGCTCAACCCGTTTTTCGGTGAATTTGGCGGTATGTATGTACCCCAAATCCTTATCCCGGCCCTGCTCCAGCTGGAGAAAGCCTTTGTCGATGCCAAGGATGACCCGGCCTTTATCGCCGAGTTTCAGTCCCTGCTGACCGAGTATGCCGGTCGCCCGACTCCGCTCACCCTGACCCGCAATCTGACCAAGGGCACCAAGACCCGCCTCTATCTCAAGCGTGAAGATCTGCTGCACGGCGGCGCCCACAAGACCAACCAGGTGCTGGGTCAGGCGCTGCTGGCCAAGCGGATGGGCAAGAAAGAGATCATCGCCGAGACCGGTGCCGGTCAGCACGGTGTGGCCACTGCACTGGCCTGCGCCCTGCTCGGCCTCAAGTGCCGGGTCTATATGGGTGCCAAGGATTGCGAGCGCCAGAAACCGAACGTATTTCGCATGAAGCTGATGGGCGCCACCGTCATTCCGGTGCACTCCGGCTCCAGCACCCTGAAAGATGCCTGCAACGAGGCGCTGCGCGACTGGGCTGCCAACTACGAGTCGGCCCACTACCTGCTCGGCACCGCCGCTGGCCCGCACCCCTTCCCCACCATCGTGCGGGAGTTCCAGAAGATGATCGGCGAAGAGGCCAAGGCCCAGTGCTTCGAGAAAGAGGAGCGGCTGCCCGATGCGGTGATCGCCTGCGTCGGCGGCGGCTCCAATGCCATCGGCATGTTTGCCGACTTTATCGATGAGCCTTCAGTGCGCCTCATCGGCGTCGAGCCGGGTGGTCACGGTATCGAGAGCGGCGAGCACGGTGCGCCGCTGGGTCACGGCAGCAAGGGGGTCTTCTTTGGCATGCACTCCTACCTGATGCAGGACACTCAGGGCCAGATCCAGGAATCCTACTCCGTCTCGGCGGGGCTGGATTTCCCCTCCGTCGGCCCGCAGCACGCCCATCTGGCCGCCATCGGCCGCGCCGAGTACCCCTCGGTGACCGACAAGGAGGCGCTGGACGCCTTCCAGGAGCTGGCCAAATCCGAAGGCATCATCCCGGCGCTGGAGTCCTCCCACGCGCTGGCCCACGCCCTCAAGATGGCCCGCAGTGAACCGGAAAAAGAGCAGGTGCTCATCGTCAACCTCTCCGGCCGTGGCGACAAAGATATCTTCACCGTGGCTGACATCTTGGAAACAGAAAGCATCGAGAAAGAAGGAACCTTGTCATGAACCGTTACGCACAACTCTTCTCCCGTCTGGACGCGGCCAATCAGGGCGCCTTTGTGCCGTTCGTGATGCTGGGTGACCCCACCCCCGAATTATCACTGGCCATCGTCGATGCGCTGGTCGCAGGGGGCGCCGATGCCCTCGAGCTCGGCATTCCCTTCTCCGATCCGGTGGCGGACGGCCCCACCATTCAGGGCGCCGCCCTGCGCGCCTTTGCCAGCCACACCACCCCGGACGACTGTTTCGAGCTGCTTGGCCGCATCCGCGCCAAGTACCCGCAGCTGCCCATTGGCCTCTTGGTCTACGCCAACCTGGTCTATGTGCGCAAAATCGACGGCTTCTACGAGAAGTGCCAGCAGGCGGGCGTGGACTCGGTGCTGGTCGCCGACGTGCCGGTGCAGATGTGCGCCCCCTACAAGGCGGCCGCCGACAAGTTCGGCATCGACAGCATCTTTATCGCCCCGCCCAATGGCGACGCCGAGACCCTGAAACAGGTGGCGGAGCTTGGCAATGGTTACACCTATCTGGTGAGCCGCGCTGGCGTCACTGGTGCCGAGACCAAGGCTGGCATGCCGGTGGAGGGGCTGATCAACACATTACGCGAGTTCAACGCCCCCCCCGCCCTGCTCGGCTTTGGCATCAGCGAACCGGCTCAGGTGCGTGAGGCCATCGCCGCTGGCGCCGCCGGTGCCATCTCCGGCTCCGCCGTGGTGAAGATCATCGAGACCCACCACCATAACCCGGAGCATATGCTCACTCGTCTGAAGGAGTTTGTGGAAGGGATGAAGGCCGCGACCAATCGATAAGGTCGGGTATGGGGTCAGCAGGTTGTGACCTTGAACTACCCGTTTATATATTTGCATTAAGGGAGCCTGTCAGGCTCCCTTTGCTATCCTCGGTTGCTCCTGCAATGTTACCCCAGCGTTATCACTGAGAAGCCCGCGCGGTGATTGCGACAGCAAGGATAGATTTCCTGTATAGTGAATCAATCTCGAAAGACATTTATTAAAAATAATCGGGTTCTTGCTATGCTCAATCCTGTTTGGCTTAACACCTTTAAATCATTGGTCGATGTGGGGCACTTCACCAAAACTGCCGAGTTGCTCCATATGACCCAACCTGGGGTAAGCCAGCACATCACCAAACTTGAAGCTGCGTGCGGTTATCCGCTTATAAAAAGATTTAATAAAAAATTTGAACTCACCATTCATGGTCGCAAAGTTTACGATTATGCGGTCAGACACTTTGAAGATGAATCGCGGTTATTACATAATTTGTCACACGATGATCCATTCCGAGGCAACTGTACTATCGGCTGTTCTGGCACGTTTGCCTGGTTGCTTTATTCCCCCCTGCTTTCGCTTCAGGCGATGCATCCTGGCTTATCCATCATGTTGGAAGCTGCACCCAATCAACGTATTTTAGAGCAGATACAACAGGGCAAGCTGGATATCGGGATCGTGACCAAAGCGCCCAACCCTAAATATTTCTCCAGTCGAATTGTTGGTGCTGAGTTTCTAGCACTGGTGCTACCTATATCAGCAGACGAAGGCAGGCCTTTAAGTGAGTTATTGGTCGAATTGGGGGTCGTGCGCCACCCGGATTTAGGTCACTATTTCCAGACTTATGTTAGCCAAGCGAACAATGAACAGCTTAAGCTAGTTGACTTAGAGAGTCTGGCTACAAAAAGCTATATAAATCAAGTGCATCAAATATTGGTTCCGATTGCCAAAGGCATTGGTTTTACCGTCGTTCCACGCTGGTGTGTCAACCTGTTCATTGACAACGATCAGCTCAAAACATGCAATGTTACCGCAGATATACAAGAACCGGTTTACCTGGTTAGCAAGCTCAATTCACCACTTGCCACCCGTTATGAGCAGATCATTGAATTGATTCAACATGCCCTTGATGGCGTTTGACGCTATTTATAAATAAAAAAGGACTGGTCTATTCACCAGCCCTTAACTCGTTATCGCTTAAAGGTACGATTACTCGTAATCAGAGGCATAGGTCTCTTCGTATGTGTGCGAGTAGAGCTCGAACAGATTACCGAACGGATCTTCCAGGTAAACCATTTGTGCTTGCTTGCTGTCATCTTCTGGATGGTAACGCATGATGTCCATCCGGACTTTACCACCAAATTTTTCGGTACGTTCAATCACGCCAGCAAAATCATCGGTTTGCAAACAGAAATGAAAGATCCCAATGCGAGAGAAGTCAACTTCATGACGCTCCTGGCGCTCTTTCATTTCAAATAATTCAACGCCAATACCATCGGTAGTGACCAGATGAGCAATATTAAACCCTTTAAAGCCTGCGCCAAATACCGCAATACACATGCGACCGATGGCGGTTTCACGCTCTTCAACAACCTTGGTATTATTCATCACGATGCTCAAACCTAGTGCCTGAGTATAAAACTCAACCGCTTTGTTCATATCACCAACCATGATACCGATGTGATTCATTTTCATAATACGCTCCATACTCCACAAACTATTTGGGGTCTCGTTTCGATGGAGAGAGTATGCAGAATAGTGCTGATTAACTGAAATTATCAATTTTTATAAAAACAATAACGTATGGTTATCACATGTACAGGACCTTAAGCATTGAGCCCCTTTAAAACGCCTTCCAAGGTCCTGTTCTGTATCGATTTTCTCTGCT
>CAMFLW010000146.1 GCA_945957575.1 uncultured Aeromonas sp.
GTCAGCTCTTCCGGTACATAGGTGGCGACCAGCGAGTGGTAGCGGGCCACCGGCAGCGGGCTCGGCAGACCGGCGAAGGCGCCGTGGCCGTTGTGCTCAATCAGCGAACGCTTGCCGTGGACAATTTCGCCTGCCGCCCCGACGGTGCCGCCGTAGGCTTCGCACAGAGCCTGATGGCCGAGGCAGATACCGAGGATGGGCACCTGACCGCGGGCCAGTTTGATCAGATCGATGAGGCAACCCGCCTCGTGGGGGGCGCCCGGGCCCGGCGAGAGCACCAGCACGGCGTCCCCTTCACAGGCTGCGATCTCGCTCATGATGCGGCTGGCCGGCAGGCTGTTGCGGTAGATCCGCACCGGATAGCCGAGGGAGCGGAACTGGTCGACGAGGTTGTAGGTAAATGAATCGAAGTTATCGAGCAAAAAGATGTTAGTCATGATGCTGCTCCTTCGAAGTGCGGAACTGGTCGGCTTGGGTGCTGTAGGTAAACGAGTCGAAGTTGTCGAGCAGGAAGATATTAGTCATGGCTCACGTCCTTATGTTGCTCCTGCTGGGCGCTCAGGGCTTGCAGGGAGGTGCCATGGCTGGCTGCGATGGCGGCCAGCACGGCGGCCGCCTTGGCGCGGGTTTCGTCCGCTTCGGCCTGGGGCTTGGAGTCATAGACCACCCCGGCACCGGCCTGCACATGGGCCACGCCCTCTTTGACAAAGGCGGAGCGAATGACGATGCAGGTATCCATCTCGCCGGCGCCGTTGATGTAGCCGACCGCGCCGCCGTAGCTGCCGCGGCGCTTGCCTTCCACCATGCGAATAAGCTCGCTGGCGCGGATCTTGGGGGCGCCGGTGAGGGTGCCCATGTTCATGCAGGCCTGATAGGCGTGCAGGGCGTCAAGGTCGGCGCGCAAGGTGCCGACCACCTTGGAGACCAGATGCATCACGTGGCTGTAGCGATCCACTTTCAGCAGCTCCTTGACGTAGCGGGTGCCGGGCTCCGAGATGCGGGCGATGTCGTTGCGGCCGAGATCTACCAGCATCAGGTGCTCGGCCACCTCTTTCTCATCCTGACGCAGTTCCAGCTCGATGCGGCCGTCGAGATCGCGGTTGATGCTGCCATCGGGGTTGAAGCCGCGGCGGCGGGTACCGGCGATGGGGTACATCTCAACATCGCGGCTGGCGGCGCAGAATTTCACCGCGCTCTCCGGCGAGGCGCCAAACAGAGTGAAGCCCTCATCCTGCACGTAGAACATGTAGGGGCTGGGGTTGGTCTGCTTGAGGCGGCGATAGGCGGCCAGGGGGCTTGGGCAGGACAGGGAGAAGCAGCGGGACGGCACCACCTGGAAGATGTCGCCACGGCGGATAAAGCCCTTGAGCTTCTCCACCTCGGCGCAGAACTGTTTGTCGCTCTTGTCCACGCTCATGCCGCCGGTCAGGGGCTGGGTGGTCAGCTCGGCGCAGAGGGGTTGCTGGCAAATCTGTTTGAAGTCGGTGAGCCGTTCGGTCAGGCGGGTGTATCTGTCTTCAACCTGGCTTTCGTCGCTATCGCCGCCAAAGATACAGGCCAGCAGTTGAGTGGTGCGTTCGATATGGTCGATGGTGATCAGGGTTTCGGCCACATAGAAGCAGTAGTCGGGGCAGCTGTTGCTCCCTTCCGGCACTTCAGGCAGATCTTCAAATGAGGCGATGAGGTCGTAGGCAAAGCTGCCCGCCATAAACAGCGCTTCTTTGCCGAGCTGGCAATCAAGCTCCCGCTGCAGGGTGCGCAACACGTCCAGCACGCTGCTCCCCTTGAGGCGGGAATCTTCGTCCAGCTCCCGATCGGAGGCCGGGAAGTCGAGTTGCAGCTCGCCATCTACCAGCGAACGAGCCACCACCGCAGGCAGCCGCTCGGCCAGCACGCTTTGCAACTGAGCACCGTTGTCGTTCAGGCTGCGAACCCGCACGGTGCGGCCACGGCACTCGATGCGCAGGCAGGCATCCACCAGCAGCAGGCTCTGTTTACCCGCCTTGGAGTCGATCTCCACCGATTCCAGCAGCAGGTTGTTGGGGCGGCCCTGACAGAGGCGGGTATAGAGCGCCAGCGGGTCGGCCACATAGGGGGCGTTGAGTTTGAGGGTATCGAATTCACCCAGAGGAAGGCGATGTGTGGCTGTCATAGTGCGTTCCCTTGCGTGTGATGCGTTTTACCGATGTTCATGACGTTGAATTCCTTAGAAATTTAATTGGTCCGGGGTGGCTGGTTCAGGGGCGCCATCGCCAGGTCAGCTTGCTTGTCTGAATTCTCGGTTTCATCACAGGTCCATTTGCCGGATAATAAAAAAGCCCGCTGGGGTCAGCGGGCTTTTTCTTTGGGTTCTTAATTTGCTGTCAGATTACAGGTACAGCAACGACCACACGCCCGCATGTCAGGGAGTGTGCCACCACCAGATGGTCAGGATGGAAGTCGTTTGCATGATAAAGTCCTGTAAAAAGATGTTTGCAATGAAGTGCCTACAGAAAACGATAAAGCCGCGGCCAAGTCAAGTCGCTTTTTAGCCTTCTTTCACCGATTTGCCATGAATGGTGACCTGACCACGAGAGCGGAATAACCTGATGAGATTCGATCTTCACTGCCATACCACTGCCTCCGACGGGGTGCTGAGCCCAGCCGAACTGGTGCGCCGTGCCGCCGAAAAACAGGTCGAGGTGTTAGCAGTTACTGACCACGACACCCTTGCCGGGCTTGATGAGGTGCGTCGCACTATCGACGCCGAGCAACTGCCGCTGCGACTGGTGAGCGGGGTCGAGATCTCCACCGGCTGGGAGCATCACGAAATTCATATCGTGGCGCTGGGGGTGGATGAAAAAAATCCGCAGCTGACCGACTTTCTGGCCGGTCAGCTGGCCCGCCGTGAGGCGCGCGCGCTGGAAATAGGGCGTCGTCTGGAGAAGTGCCTCATCCCCGGCACTTATGAAGAGGCCAAACAGTTGGCCGGTGATGCTGCCGTGACCCGCGCCCACTTTGCCCGGGTGCTGGTGGCGCGCGGTGTGGCCGGCAACATGCAGAAGGTATTCAAAAAGTACCTGAGCCGCGGCAATAAAGGCTATGCCCCTGCCGAGTGGCCCGAGATGAGCGAAGCCATCGCTGCCATTCACGCCGCCGGTGGGCTGGCGGTGCTGGCCCACCCCAGCCGTTACGATCTCACCGCCAAGTGGATCAAGCGGCTGCTGGTGGCCTTCAAGGCGGCCGGTGGCGATGCCATGGAGGTGTCATTGCCCCAACAGAGCCCGCAGGAGCGGGCCAATCTGGGCCAGTGGGCCAAGGATCACGACCTCTATATCTCGGTGGGATCGGATTTTCACTTCCCCTCCAACTGGACCGAGCTGGGCCGCCACCTCTGGCTGCCCAAAGAGGGGATGCCCGTCTGGCTTGCCTATCCCGGTCACTTTGGGCTCACCACCGAGCAACATGCCGAGCTGCTGGCGAGCCGGTAACGGCGTCAGCGAAGCAGCCACAAACAGGTTAAGGTAGTGTCATGGGTCTTTGACCCGTGACCATACGAGCGGGCAGGTATTGCTGCCCCCATTGCGAGAACAAGCTATGAGTCAGCATTTTTACGTACATCCGGAAAATCCCCAGGCCCGTCTGATCGGTCAGGCGGTACAGATCATCCAGAACGGCGGCGTCATCGTCTATCCGACAGACTCCGGTTATGCGCTGGGTTGCCAGATGGGTGACAAGGGCGCGCTGGAGCGTATCTGCCGCATCCGTCGCCTCGACGCCAACCACGACTTCACTCTGGTGTGTCGCGATCTCTCCGAGATCTCCACCTACGCCAAGGTCGACAACAGCGCGTTTCGCCTGATCAAGAACAACACCCCGGGCGCCTACACCTTCATCTTCAAGGCGACCAAAGAGGTGCCGCGCCGCCTGATGAACGAGAAGAAGAAGAGCATTGGCATCCGGGTGCCGGACAACAAGATTGCTCAGGCGCTCTTGGAAGCACTCGGCGAGCCGCTGCTCTCCACCACATTGATCCTGCCGGACTCCGAGATGGCCGAGTTCGACCCGGAAGAGATCTTCGACAAGCTGGGCAAGCAGATCGATCTGGTGGTCAACGGCGGCTATCTGGGCGAGCAGCCCACGACTGTGGTCGATTTCTCTGACGACGAGCCGGTATTGCGTCGTCGCGGCGCCGGGGACCCGACCCCGTTTGAGTGATGTCGCTGAACCGGTGACAGTCCCTTCCGCCGAGACGGGGATTGGCGCCGTACTACCCATCGCGAAAGTCCTGGGGCAGCCCTATCACGAGCTGCCCCAGGACTTGTTCATCCCGCCCGATGCGCTGGAGGTGTTCCTCGATACCTTCGAGGGACCGCTGGATCTGCTGCTCTACCTCATCCGGCGTCAGCAGCTCGATATCCTCAACCTGCCGATCCTGCAGATCACAGCCCAGTACATGGAGTACGTGGAGCTGATGCAGGGGCTCAACCTTGAGCTGGCAGCTGAATATCTGCTGATGGCGGCCTGGCTGGCGGAGATCAAATCCCGTCTGCTGCTGCCCAGGGCACCGGAGCTGGAGGATGAAGAGGAGGGAGAAGACCCGCGGGTGACGCTTATTCGCCGCCTGCAGGAGTACGAGCGCTACAAGGTAGGTGCAGAGAGGGTCAATGAGCTGCCGCGGGTGGAGCGGGAGATTTATATTGCAGCCGCCTTGCCCCCCGATTTTGGCGCCCTCAAGCCACTGGCGCCCGATGTTTCGCTGGTTGAGCTCGCCCTTTACATGCAAAGTGTGGTAAAACGCGCGACTCATTTTGAGCATCACCAGATCCGCCGCGAACAGATCCCGACCCGGGTGCGCATGGCGGAGATCCTCGCCATGCTCACGCTGGGGCAGACCCTGCGCCTTGAGCAGGTGCTGCGCGCCGAAGAGGGGCGGATGGGGGTACTGGTGACGTTTCTGGCCCTGCTGGAGCTTTGCAAGGAGCAACTGATCTGGATCCTGCAGGCAGAACCACTCGGCCCAATCCATTTCGCATTGGCCGAGCAGAGCGAGGAGGGCAACCGTGGCGCTGCCCACTGAACGACTCAAGACCCTGATCGAAGCGGCGCTGTTTGTGGCGGGTCGTCCGCTCAATGTCAGCGAGCTGAAAAGCAGCGTGCTGGCGGATTATCCGGTGACCAGTCGCTATGTTCAGCTGCTGTTGGCCGAGATCAGGCAAGATTACAGCTCGCGAGGCGTCGAACTCAAAGAGGTCGCCTCCGGCTGGCGCTTTCAGGCGCGTCAGGAGTATGCCGAAGAGCTCTCGCGGCTCTGGAGCGAGCGGGCTCCGCGTTATTCGCGCGCCGTGATGGAGACACTGACCCTGATCGCCTATCGCCAACCCATCACCCGGGCCGAGATCGAAGCGATCCGCGGGGTGGCGGTGTCGAGCCAGATAGTGAATACCCTGAAAGAGCGTGGCTGGGTGCGCAGCATAGGCCACAAAGAAGTGGCCGGTCGCCCCGAACTGCTCGCCACTACCAGAGAGTTTCTGGATTACTTTAATCTGCAGAGTCTGGAGCAGCTCCCCGAGCTGGATCCGGAGCTGCAACCCCTGTTGCCCTCTGCGGTGGACGGGGAGAGCGATGCCCGGTGAATGGCGCCCAAGTGTGCCGATGTCACCGAGATATACATTTTTCAACTGTGGCAAACGCTCCAACCGGCGTTTGTTACAGTTAACCCCGTTGCCCCTATTACCTGTGGGCAGCGATCAACAATCAGGTAACCCCGATGAGTGAAAAACTGCAAAAAGTGTT
>CAMFLW010000147.1 GCA_945957575.1 uncultured Aeromonas sp.
GCAAGAGCAAGCTGGAGTGGATCCAGAGCATCTATGACGACGCCCGCCTGCAGGGTCGCGGCATCGGCATCCGTCTGCCCCGTTTCAGCCAGTTCTGGCACGGCGAGGGATTTGTCACCTTCCCGGCGGGCCAGCCCTGGGTGCGCCACGAGTCGTTCCGTCAGGAGCCGGATCTGGAACCACTGGGTACCCCGTCTGGCCTTATCGAGATCTACTCCAAGACCATCGCCGACTACGGCTATGGGGATTGCCCGGGCCATCCGGTCTGGATCGAGCCCTACGAGCGCTCCCACGGCGGGCCGGGCAGCAAGCAGTTCCCACTGCACCTGCAATCCTGCCACCCGGACAAGCGACTGCACAGCCAGCTCTGCTCCTCCGACAACTACCGAGCCACCTACACGGTGCAGGGTCGCGAGCCTGTCTATATGAATCCGCAGGATGCCAAATCCCGTGGCCTCAAGGACGGAGATCTGGTGCGGGTGTTCAACAGCCGCGGCCAGGTGCTGGCCGGGCTGGTGGTGAGCGATGACTACGCCCGCGGCGTGGTGCGCATTCAGGAAGGAGCATGGTATGGCCCGCAGGAGGGCGGCAAGGTCGGTACTCTCTGTACCTATGGCGATCCCAATGTGCTGACCGCCGACATCGGCTCCTCCAGCCTGGCACAGGCCACCACGGCCCACACCGCGCTGGTGGAGATCGAGAAGTTCCGCGGACCGGCACCCGCCGTCACCGCGTTCGGCGCGCCGGAATCGGCCAAGGGCATCGACCCCATGTTCCCGGCACTCTGACCTCGGGGGGAGGAAAGCGCCCCCTTGAGTTTCCTTTATTTTTAAAGTCGTTAGAATCGGGGGCCATCAAGGCTCCCGATTGCCATCCACGGAGGAAAAATGCAGGAATTTATGGCTACCAGCGAACGCCGGGCCGAACTCTACTGGTGGTTCTCCACCCTGTTCGCCGCCGAACTCAGTGATGAGCAGATCGCCGAATATGACACCTATGATGTGCGAAGCTTCCTGAAAAGCCTCTCGACCCTGGATCCGATGCGCGACGCCGTGGCCGAACTCAACGAGGCTATCGCTCGCCTGCTGGTGCGCCCGGATCGCCAACTGGAACTCGCCGCCGACTTTGCCGGCCTGTTTCTAGTGGATCCCAAACAGGGCGCCCTGCCCTACGAATCGCTCTACCGTGGTGATGCAAAGCTACTGATGCAGGCCCCGATGGCCGAGATGCAGGCCCGCCTCGATCGCCTCGGCATCAATGTCAGCGATAAATACAAAGAGTCTGCCGACCATCTGGCCATCGAGCTGGATCTGATGGGCAACCTCATCATCCGCGCGGCGGAAGCAAAGAGCGCCGCCGAGCGGGAAAGCTGGCTCGACGAGCAGGAAGCGCTGCTGCACGGCCATCTGCTGGGCTGGTTTGACAAGTTCGAAAGCGCCTGTCGCGCCGCCGACCGGTTTGGCTTCTACGGCGCCAGTGCCCGTCTGCTGGGGGTCTTCCTCAAGATGGATGCCAACTACCTCTCTCTGGTCAAACCGGCACCGTCCGCCGACTGAGCCCGCGATGAAGACAGCCCTGCTTCTGATTGCATGCTGGCTGCTGGCCCTGATCCCGCTGGATCAGGGCATTACACCCCTGATTGCGCTGCTGTTCAACCCTGATCGCGAGCTCTACGGCACCGCCCAGCTCACCGGCTTTGCCGGCATCCTGCTGACCCTCTATCTTTCCAACCTCGGCGTCGAGGTGGTGTTGCGCCGCCGCTTCCAGATCGCCGGCATGCTGGCGCTGCTGGCCGCCTGGATCGACTTCATCAACAGCAGTGGCAGCGAGTCGCACTTCCTGCTGCTCTATCTGCTCGCCCTCCCCTTCCATCTGCTCGGCTGGCTGGTATTTGTGCGCGGTATTCAGGCGTTTGGTCGCCAGAAGGGATAACCACTCGCCCCTTTTTCCATCCTTTTTATCAGGTTTTTCTGCCTATTCTTGCCGTCAAAACAACCAGATAACTCCGCTAGAGCTGGTCGCCATTTCGGCCAGTATCGGCATTGCCATGTATCCAGATCATGCCGAAAAACCGGAAAATCTGATCAGCGCGGCAGATAGCGCCATGTATAAAGCCAAAAGCCTGGGACGTAACGGCTATCAGTTCTACACCGCGAGCATGGCCAGGCTTGGCTGGCCGCAGGGCTACCGGTGCCCCGCTTGTCGGTCAACGTGTCGGTGCGGGAGATGCGATCCCCGGGCCACGTTGAGCGAGTCGCGGCCATTCTGGCCAACACCCTGCAGATCGCATCAAGATCGATCGGGCTTTCGTACAGGCCTTGCCGGAGGATAAAAATAGCCGGGAACTCTGCCGCACCATCATCAATCTGGCCGACAGCCTGGATATGGAGGTCACCGCCGAGGGGATCGAGACGCGGGCCCAGTATACCTTCCTGCAATCACTCAACTGCGGCGAGGGACAGGGTTATCTGTTCAGCAAACCGCTGCACGTCAACCATATGAGCGACCACCTGCATCAACGCATGCACTCATAGTGGCAGACAGTCATTATCACCAACCGGGAGGCATCCGCCTCCTGGCTGCCAACCGAATTACCACTCAATCTGCAAGCGGGATTCCCAACCATCATCACGGTCATTGAGCATGCGTGTCAGCGGAGATTCGCCAACATAACGGGGGGCAGGTTCGCTGAAGGTGAGTCTGGTGCCGGGATCTTTGGCCTGCCATCCATGACCAAGCTGATCGGCCACCCGATCCCGCAGCGCAGGTGAGGCCTCCTGATGAGAGATCTCAAACTCTTGCAGAGGTTCGCCAGCAGGAACTGGCGCATCAACCTGCCAGAGGGATGCACAGAGCAACAGGGAAAACATGACGACCTCCAATTAATCAGCACGCCCCTTTTTACCGGCTCGTTGATTAATTGTCATCAACGTCCCTGTAACCAAATATTGCCGTCTATCCAAAAGTCTAATTGCCCCCATCTGCCAAAGGTATAAGTTGTTACTTAATCATTAAAAGAATGTATTCAAAGGAGTGAGTGATGAGCGAGAGCAAGGTCTACCCGGTCAAACCCCATATCAGCAACAGCGCCCTGCTCGATAAGGGCGACTACGCCGCCATGTATCAGGCCTCCGTCGAGGACCCCGATACCTTCTGGGGTGAACAGGGCAAAATCCTCGACTGGATAAAGCCCTACACCAGGGTAAAAAACACCTCCTACGATCCAGGCCATGTCTCCATCAAATGGTTTGAAGATGGCCAGCTCAACGTCTCCGCCAACTGTCTCGATCGCCACTTGGCAGAGCGTGGCGACAAGGTCGCCATCATCTGGGAAGGGGACAATCCGGCCGAAGATCGCAAACTCACCTACCGCGAGCTGCACGCCGAAGTGTGCAAGTTTGCCAACGTCTTGAAAGCCCAAGGGGTGCATCGCGGTGACGTGGTCTGCCTCTATATGCCCATGGTGCCCGAGGCCGCCATCGCCATGCTGGCCTGTACCCGCATCGGCGCGGTACACAGCATCGTCTTTGGCGGCTTCTCACCGGAAGCGCTGGCCGGCCGCATCATCGACTCGGGCTCGCGCATCGTCATCACCGCCGACGAGGGGTTGCGTGGTGGTCGCGCAGTGCCGCTCAAAAAGAATGTGGATGAAGCGCTCACCAACCCGGATACCCAGGTCAACAAGGTGATCGTGCTCAAGCGCACCGGTGGCAATGTTGCCTGGCACAACCATCGCGATGTGTGGTGGCACGAAGCAACCGCCGCCGTCAGCAGCGACTGCCCGCCCGAGGCGATGAACGCCGAAGATCCGCTCTTTATCCTCTATACCTCCGGCTCCACCGGCAAACCCAAGGGGGTGCTGCACACCACCGGCGGCTATCTGGTCTATGCCACCCTCACCTTCAAATATGTGTTCGACTACCACGAAGAGGATATCTACTGGTGTACCGCCGATGTGGGCTGGGTCACCGGTCACTCCTATCTGGTCTACGGGCCGCTTGCCAACGGCGCCACCACCATCATGTTCGAAGGGGTGCCCAACTACCCGGCCACCAACCGCATGAGTCAGGTGGTGGATAAACACCAGGTCACCATCCTCTATACCGCCCCTACCGCCATCCGCGCCCTGATGGCCAAGGGCAACGAAGCGGTCACCGGCACCTCCCGCCAGAGCCTGCGCATCATGGGGTCGGTAGGCGAACCCATCAACCCGGAGGCCTGGGAGTGGTACTACCGCACCATAGGCGATGAGCGCTGCCCCATCGTCGATACTTGGTGGCAGACCGAAACCGGCGGCATCCTGATCACCCCGCTGCCCGGTGTGACCGACCTCAAGCCGGGCTCCGCCACCAAGCCGTTCTTCGGCGTACAGCCGGCGCTGCTCGACAACATGGGCGAGCCGCTGGAAGGCGCCACCGAGGGCAATCTGGTGATCACCGACTCCTGGCCGGGTCAGATGCGCACCGTGTTCGGCGATCACGAGCGCTTCGAGCAGACCTACTTCTCCACCTTCCCCGGCCGCTACTTCACTGGCGACGGCGCCCGTCGCGATGCCGATGGCTACTACTGGATCACCGGTCGGGTGGATGATGTACTGAACGTCTCCGGCCACCGCATGGGGACCGCCGAAATTGAATCGGCGCTGGTTGCCCATCCCAAGATAGCCGAAGCGGCGGTGGTAGGGGTACCCCACGAGATCAAGGGTCAGGGTATCTATGCCTACGTCACCCTGATTGCCGGCGAAGAGCCGAGCCGCGAGCTGCATAAAGAGGTCAAGGAGTGGGTACGCAAGGAGATCGGCGCAATCGCCACGCCGGATGTGATCCACTGGGCCGAAGGACTGCCGAAAACCCGTTCCGGCAAGATCATGCGGCGAATTCTGCGCAAGATCGCCACCGGCGAGACCGACAGTCTGGGGGATATCTCCACCCTGGCGGATCCGGGGGTAGTGGACAAGCTGATCCGCGAGAAGTCGGAAGCAGCCTGATCCCTCTGCCAACTCACTTTCAAAGCCGGCCTTGTGCCGGCTTTGTTGTTTTCGGGACGGTGCAAACCGCCTGCGCTACCGGAACCTCGCTACTGAGGCGAGAAAGCTCAATAAATAGGCAGATGTAGAGATTAGACCAGTAAAATGCTGCTAATTTTCACGAAATCAATATAATTGCGAAATCTGTGTGCCAGGGCACACCGATTTGCGCAGAAAATGGCTAGATTTCTGGTAGTCCACAAGATAGCTGATAGATAGCAGCATTATCACCGAGGATGTACTCAATATGTCGCAAAATCACCGCATTCTCCTGCTCAACGGACCGAATCTGAATCTGCTGGGCAAGCGGGAACCGGGTATCTACGGCAGCAAGACGCTTGATGAGATCGTCGCCGATCTGAAGCACAACGCCAGCGAACTCGGTGTTACTCTGGAACATCTGCAATCCAACGCCGAACACGAATTGATCAGCCGCATCCATCAGGCCATGGGCCAGGTGGATTTTATCATCATCAATCCGGCCGCCTTCACCCACACCAGCGTCGCCATCCGCGATGCACTGCTGGGTGTCGCCATCCCCTTTATCGAAGTGCACCTGTCAAACGTCCATGCCAGGGAGCCGTTCCGTCATCACTCCTATCTGTCTGATGTCGCCAAAGGGGTCATTTGTGGTCTGGGGGCCGATGGCTACCAATTCGCTTTAACCGCGGCCGTGCGCCATCTGCGCGCGGCTTGATAATCACTGATCAGATAAAGAAGAAAGAGAATGCTAATGGA
>CAMFLW010000148.1 GCA_945957575.1 uncultured Aeromonas sp.
CAGGCTTGCCAGCCCGGGAGTGACGGGGCACTCTTTGCCCTTCACTTTCCGTTTGAGAGCCCTTGCCATGATTGCCTCCTCCCGCCTGATCCTGCGCGAAATGATCGCCACCGATGCCCCCTTCATCCTTGAGCTGCTCAATGACGGCGACTTTTATCGTTACATCGGTGATCGGGGCATTCGCACCCTCGAACAGGCGCAGGAGTATATCCAGCAGGGGCCAGCGGTCAGCTATGCCCGCTATGGTCACGGACTCTATCTGGTGGAGCGCAAAGAGGACGGTGTCAGCCTCGGTATCTGCGGCCTGATCAAGCGCGATACCCTGGAGCAGGTCGATATCGGTTATGCCTTCCTGCCGCAATATCGCGGTCAGGGCTACGCCATCGAAGCGGCGCAGGCCGTCCTCGTCGATGGAAAAAGCCGGTTGGGGATCGGGCAGGTAGTTGCCATCGTCACTCCGGGCAACGAGCGATCCATCGGCCTGCTGGCCAAACTGGGGTTGGTGCGCAGTCGACTGGTCAAGTTGAGCGAAGATGCCGATGAGTGCCTGCTGCTGGAGCAGGAGCTGTGATGGTTCTGGCTGGGTGTTTAATGGGCGGTACTACCACATTCGGGCAGGAGTGTTCAGTTCTCTCGGATCGTGTCATAGAAGGTTGACGGCTTGTAAGCTTACTTATCGCGGTGCATGAGATAAAAGTCGGGGCAGTGCAGCCCCAACTTGCTTCACTCAGGCCGGTGTATTGCTGACCAGCGCCTCCAGGCCATCGAGAGCCTGCTCCAGATAGCTGCGCGGGCAGCCCAGATTGAGGCGAATAAAGCCCTGCCCCCCTTCGCCAAAGCCGATCCCCATCGATGGTACAACTCTTGCCTCTTCGATAAGCCGCTGTTTCAGCTCATCGTCATCCAGCTCCAGCTGGTGGCAATCGATCCAGGCCAGATAGGTGGCATCGGCGTCCATCAGTTGCAGACCCGGCAACCGGGTTGCCAGCTGCGTGGCGAACCAGCGGCGATTTTCCGTCAAATAGGCGAGCAAGCCGTTTAGCCATGCCTCGCCGTGTTGATAAGCCGCGGTAGCCGCCTCCATGGAGAGCGCATTGAACACATCCAGACCATGGGCGTCGAGACGCTGTTTGAAGCGCTGGCGCAGTGCAGGATCCGGGATGATGAAGTTGGAGATGCGCAGCGAGGAGAGACCGAAGCTCTTGCTGGCGGAGGTCGCCACCACCAAGTTTGGCAACAGATGGGCAGGCAGGGTGAGCACCGAGGTATGTCTGTGTCCATCCAGCTGCAGGTCTGCCCAGATCTCGTCTGATACCAGCGTCACGCCGTGTTGCTGGCAGAGCGTTGCCAACTCATAGAGCTCGGTGAACGTCCAGCTTCTGCCGGTCGGGTTATGGGGATTGCAGAGGATCATCATGGCGGGGCGTTCCACCTTGAAGAGGTGAGCTAGTTGCGGCAGATCCATCTGGTAGCTGTTCCCTGTGCGTTGCAGTGGATTGTCGAGCAGGCGTCGCTCATTCAGACCGATGACCTTGGCAAAAGATCCATAGCAGGGGCCCTGGATAACCACCCCTTCTCCTGGTCGTGTCAGCATTTGCAACAGCAGTGAAATACCGGGGATCACCCCCTCGATGGAGTGGATCCACTCCCGTTCGATGGTGAGCTGATGGCGCCGGGCAAACCACTGTTGCATGGCGGTGAAGTAGTTATCCCGCCGTTCGCTGTAACCAAAGACGCCGTGGGCCACCCGCTGTTGCAGTGCCTGCTGCACGGCTGGTGGGCAGGCAAAGTCGAAATCGGATACCCACATCGGCAGCAGGTCGCTGCCATCAATGCCGAGGTATTGGGGCATGCAGTCCCACTTGATGGAGTTGGTATTGTGGCGATCAATCACGCTGTTGAAGTTATGGTCTGACATCTTATTGCTCCTTGGCCACAGTCATGGTCAGTGGCTCCCTGCTCAACTCTTGCTGGCCTGTACGCGCAATGCCGATGCCGGTAAAGCCGTAGGCAAGAGCGAAGAAGATGGCGGCATAGCATTGAATGGCCCAGGGCAGGTAATCGAGCGTCGAGACACCAAGGGTGCCCGCCATATAGACACCAGCGGCAGTCCACGGGATCAGGGGTTCAATCACTGTGCCCGCATCTTCAATGGTGCGGGAGAGGTTCTTGGTATCCAGCCCCATGCGGCGGTAGGCATCCTGAAACAGCTCGCCCGGGATAAGCAGTGCCAGCTTGCCATCGCTGGTGGCTCCGGTGACCAGCAGGGTGGTGGCGATGGTTGAGGCGATCAATTGGCCAGTGGAGTGAATGAGCGTCAGCAGGCGATTGATGATGAGGTCGAGTGCGCCCGTCAGCGTCAGTACCCCCGCGAAGGAGAAAGCGCAGAAGACCAGCAGAATGGTGCTCATCATCGAGAACATGCCGCCGCGATTGAGCAAGCGGGGAATATCGGGAATAAGCTGGCTGATGTCATGACCCAGCGGGGTAAACATGGTGAGGTTGAAGCCGTCGATCAGGGCATTGAAACCGGACTGGAGTGGCAATCCCTGCATGGTGATCCCGAGACCGATAGCGATGGCGCTGGCCAGCAACATCAAGGGGATGGTGGGCTTCTTGGCGATCGCCCCCCACAGTACAATCAGCGGGGGCAGCAGCAGGAGAGGGTTGAAGTGGTAAAGCTGCTCCAGCGTGGACAGGATGGTAAGTACCTTCTCCGGTGTGGCCACCTCTTCCCCGATGGCAGAAAAACCGGCGAAAAAGAAGACGCAGGCAGCCAGCAAGAAGCTGGGCAATGTGGTCCAAAGCAGATGCTGGATATGAGCGTAGAGCGTGGTATCGGCCACAATGGCGGCAAAGTTGGTTGAGTCGGAGAGGGGGGAGATCTTGTCACCGAAATAGGCACCGGAAACCACGGCACCGGCAGCGGCAGCCAGAGAGACATCTAGTCCGTGAGCAACCCCCATCAAGGCTACCCCGACAGTACCTGCCGAACCCCAGGATGTACCGGTACAGACCGATACCAGACTGGTAATAAAGAAGGCCGCGATAAGAATGTACTGCGGGCTGATCAGCTTGAGCCCCCAATAGACCATGTAGGGGATGGTGCCGCTGAACATCCAGCTGCCAATCAAACCACCAACACAGACCAGAATAAGGATGACAGGCATCGCCTTGGCCAGCTTCTGGACGATGGACTGGATGATCTCGTCCCAGCTGTAGCCTTGCCAACAGGCCAGCAGGGCGGTGAATACGGCGGACAGCAGGAGCAGTGGCTCGATGCGCAGTCCCATCAGAACATAGCCAACAATCAGGAGCCCGAGCATTACCAGAATGGGTAATGCGGCCAGCCCCAGAGTCAGGGTTTTTCTCTCTTGTTTCATCACTGTTGATCCATCGCTTCAGAACATGCCGTCATTGTGTGGCGAACCGGTCGGTGGAAATGTGAGCCCTGCATGGTGGCCATGTAACCGGTTACATGGCGTCATGAAACGTGATCATGGTCGTAAGATTGGGGCTTGAATCAGTGGCGAAACAGACTCTCGAATAACCAGTGAAGGGCTGAATTCATGGCGGCCCGGGCCCAGCTCCTGCTGTTGCAGGCGGGCGATGGCCAGCTCGGCAGCCCGTTTGGCCATCGTCTCTATAGGGTAGTGAAGGGTGGTGAGAGGCGGATAGAGGTAGCGAGCCAGCAGGATGTCATCAAATCCTATGATCGACAGATCCTCGGGGAGTCGTCGCCCGCATTTTCTCAGATGCGCCATCATGCCTGCAGCCATCACATCGTTGAAGGTGAGCACTGCAGTGACCTCCGGACATTCAGCCAGCAAGTGTTCAGCAGCCCGCTCTCCTCCCTCCTCGGTAAAGGGCTTGCTGATAACCCAGCCTGGTTTGATCTCCAGATGATATTGAGACATTCCTTGCTGATATCCCTCCAGGCGCGACTGTCGATCGGCGATGGGCAGGTCACAGGTGATGAAGCCGATCTGGCGATGGCCTTGAGCCACCAGATGGTCGACGGCCGCTCTGGTGCCTGCCCGATTGTCCAGCCAGACGCTGCGGTGAGCCAGCTCGGGCAGATAGCGATTGATGGGGATCAGCGCTGGCATATGGGAGGCGTAACGGAGCAGTTGCTCGTCAGAGAGGCGAGTTGTGTGGGCAACGATCGCTTCGCAGCCCTGATTGATCAGGAACTCGAGTCCATATTGTTCCAGCTCGCTCTGATGGGAGCCGCTGCACACCATCAAGCGAAAACCGTGCTGCCGGCTGATGGCCTCCACTCCGCGAGCCAATCTGGCAAAGAAGGGATCGGCGAGATTGCCTGTTAGCAAACCAAGCATATTGCCGCTCCGCTTGGCCAGCGCGACCGCAGCCATATCCCGACGATAGTTGAGTGTGCGCATCGCCTTCTCAACCCGTTCCCGGGTTGCAGGTTCAACGTAGGCGGAGTTGTTAAGCACCCGTGAGACGGTCGCTGTCGAGACTCTGGCTAGTGCTGCGACCTGTTTGATCGTGGCCATCTGATTGCCTTTTGGTGCGCGGTAGATAAGGAGCCTCCTTATAGCGACAACTTGTTGTGTCAGCTATCTCCGCTGGTTTTCTTTACTGGGATCTGTGAGCGAAGTGGCGTTATGTATGGTTTATCAGTCGGACAAGCGACAGAGAGGGGAACAGCGGCGAGGCTGACTTTTCAATCATGAAATGATAGTTGGGGAAGAAGCAAAGAGGCCGCCGTGAGTTGCGGCCTGTCTGCATCGGGCGCTGCCGGAGGGCAGGCAGGATCAGTTGAGCTCTTCGATGGAGAACTCGCCAGCGATACCATCACAGGAGATGGCAAAACCGCCGCTGAAGCGGGTGCTGAACTGGATCAGAAACGCATCATTGTCGTGCTCTTGCACCGGCAGGTTGATGGGCTTGCTACGACGCAGGGGCTTGTGTGTTTGTACTGCTTTCATCATGGTATTTCTCTATATAAATTAGGTGTTTGCTCCTTGTATTGGCAAATGTCAGGTCAATGGGCGCGGTCGATTGGGTGAACGACAAGCGCGCAGGAATACCCAGCCCGGTTAAGGGGCGTCTGCACTTTCAAGGAATATGCTGATGCATAAATCAAATTGGGTGGGCAGATCGGGTCTGCACCGTGAGAGCCGGGCAACGCAGGCAGACAGCCTGACGGTTCTCAAGGCGAGTAAATCAGAGGGAGGTTATGCGGGTACTGACAGGATTCATCGTGAGGTGAAGCATTGCAGGGCAAACATAAACAGGGCTGATTAACTAGCCGGCGCGCATTTTCTCCTCGAAATGAATAAAAAGCAAACAATAATTTGTCGGTGTTGAAGTGAGTACGCTTTTTCTCTGTGTAATCAAGGTGCTATCAGTCGCAAACATCCGCAACTATCAGCCATAAAAAGAGGTTCTTCGCATTATCGCGGGGAAAAGAGAATTGACAGTCAGGAACTCAGGTAA
>CAMFLW010000149.1 GCA_945957575.1 uncultured Aeromonas sp.
TCGCCAGCAATGCCGGTCAGACCCAGATCCAGTGGCTCGACAATGCCCTGAGCCGTGCGCTGCAACAACCCGAACGCAAGGTGCGCCGCTTCGATGGCGAGCTCAAGAACAAGCTGCAGCAGTTCCAGCGGGATCAGGGGCTCACCCCTGATGGCATCGCTGGCAGCAACACCCTACTGCGTCTCAACGCCCTCTCCGGTGAACCCATGCCCAGACTGGAGGAGGCCTCCTGATGTCTACCCTGCTCAAGGCGCTGCGCCGTGCGCAGCAACCGCAACTCTCCGCCCATATTCCGGCCATGGGCTTGCCCATGCCCCGGGAAGAGGAGCGCAGCCCACGCCGCATCGGCTGGCTGCTGGCTCCCCTGGCCTTGCTGCTGGGGGCGGGCGCCAACTATGGCTGGCATCTGATCCACCTGCGCCCCATCGAGGAGAAGGTGGAGGTGAAAGAGGTGATCACTCCACCCTTCGTGCGGGTCGAACCCAAGGCGATGGTGACTCGTCCGCTGCCCCCGCCCCTGCCGGAGCCGGTGGCCCAACCCAGAGCAGTGGCCAAAAACGAGGGGGTAAGTCAGGGGAATACCCCCACGCTGAGTCTGGCCGAGCAGCTGATGAAAGCCCTCAATGAAACCCCATTGCAGGAGGCGCCACACACCGCCAGCCAGAACGTGCAACCAGCCCAGTTGATGGCGCTGGGCTCGGCGCCCCAGTCGGTGCGCCAGCAGGTACCGCAATTGAGCTATGGCTCTCATGTGTTCTCCTCCAACCCCGCCAAGCGCGCCGTAGTGCTCAATGGCCGGGAATACCGGGAGGGGAGCGAAATCGCCCCGGGGGTCGTGCTCGCTACCATCAACCAGCAATACATAGTGCTGCAGGTCGCCGGACAGAGCGTGACCCTCAAGGCGCTGCAGGATTGGCGAGGATGAGTACGCACCGTACCCTGATGTTCGCTGGCAAGCAGCGATACACCTCACCTGAGTGCCACTTTTGTGAGCATTCAAAGGTTTACGGTGTGATGAAATATCCATTTTTACGGTTTGGCGCGCCCCGACCCGTTGTGTCACAGCACTCCGCCGTACACAATACGCAGCCGCCCCAGAGCCTGGAATTTGTTGATTAATATGACGCTACGATTCAGGGATGACATCTTGACCATGCTGCTGGCCCAGTGCCGACGGCTTCCCATGACCAGAGTCACCCAGGTGGCCTTTCTGGCGCTGCTGATCATGCTGGCCCAGCAGAGCGCCGCCCTCACCTGGCGTCTGCTCACCCTGGCAAGTCCGCAAACCAGCCAACCGTGGCAACCCTCCGCCGTGGCGGTCAGCGGCCAGCGCACCCCGCGCCTTGAACTAGGCGAGGTAAGCCGACTGGCGCTGTTTGGCAAAGCGATCCCCAAGGCGCAGGCCAAAGCCGCCGTGGCCGCCAATGCGCCGCGTACCCAACTCAATGCCCAGCTCAACGGGGTGCTGGCCAGCTCGGATCCCGCCAAATCCATCGCCATCATCGCCATGTCCGGCATCCAGAACTCCTACGGGGTCGGTGACATGATTGACGGCACCCAGGCGCGGATCCGGCAGGTCTATCCGGATCGGGTGATCATCGAGCGGGATGGCCGCGACGAGACCCTGATGCTGGATGGCGAGGAGTATGGCAAGCCGCTGCCGCAGACCAACGCCTCCCCCCTTGGATCCCTGCGCAGCGAGCTGATGGCCGATCCGGGCAAGATCACCGATTACCTCAATATTTCACCGGTTCAGGTGGATGGCCGCATGACCGGCTATCGCCTCAATCCGGGCAGCAATCCTGAGTTTTTCAACCAGAGCGGGCTGCAGGCCAATGACCTGGCCATCAGCATCAACGGGCTGGATTTACGGGACAACATGCAAGCCATGCAGGCGATGCAGCAGATGGCTGGCGCAACGGAAATGACAGTGACCGTCGAGCGACAGGGCGAACAGTTCGACATCTATGTGCGCTTGTCAGAATAATGATTTGGAGTCGGACCAATAATGACCACTAAAGGGAAAAGCTGGCGTCTGGCCACTATCGCAGCGGCACTGATGATGGCGGGCTCAGCCTGGGCCACCGAATACTCTGCCAGTTTCAAGAACGCCGACATTGAAGAGTTCATCAATACGGTGGGCAAGAACCTCAATAAAACCATCATCATAGAGCCCTCGGTGCGCGGCAAGATCAACGTGCGCAGCTACGACCTGCTCAATGAGGAGCAGTACTACCAGTTCTTCCTGAGCGTGCTCGACGTCTACGGCTTTGCCGTGGTGCCGATGGACAACGGTGTGCTCAAGGTGCTGCGCTCGCGGGATGCCAAGACCTCCGCCATTCCGGTGGTGGATGGCAGCAACCCGGGCATGGGCGACGAGATGGTGACCCGGGTCGTGCCGGTGCGCAACGTCTCGGTCCGTGAACTGGCGCCACTGCTGCGCCAGCTCAACGACAACGCCGGTGGTGGCAACGTGGTGCACTACGAGCCCTCCAATGTGCTGCTGATCACCGGCCGCGCCGCCGTGGTCAACCGTCTGGTGGAGGTTGTGAACCGGGTCGACCGCGCAGGCGATCAGGATGTGGACATCATCAAGCTCAAGTTTGCCTCGGCGGGGGAAATGGTGCGGCTGGTGACCAACCTCAACAAGGATGGCAACCCCCAGGGCGGCACCGCTTCCCTGCTGCTATCCCCCAAGGTGGTGGCCGACGAGCGCACCAACTCTGTGGTGGTGAGTGGTGAGCCGAAAGCGCGCGCCCGCATCATCCAGATGGTGCGCCAGCTCGACCGCGACCTGCAGAGCCAGGGCAACACCCGGGTCTTCTACCTCAAATATGGCAAGGCCAAAGATATGGTCGAGGTGCTCAAGGGGGTCAGCTCCAGCATTGAGGCCGACAAGAAGGGCGGCGGCGCAACCACAGGTGGCGCCAGCATCGGCGGTGGCAAGCTGGCCATCTCCGCTGACGAGACCACCAATGCGCTGGTCATCACCGCCCAGCCGGACGTGATGTCAGAACTGGAGCAGGTGGTGGCCAAGCTCGATATCCGCCGCGCCCAGGTGCTGGTGGAGGCGATCATCGTCGAAATAGCTGACAGCGATGGTCTGAACCTCGGGGTACAGTGGAATCATGCCGACTATGGTTCGATTCAATATCCCGATACCGGAGTTCCCATTACCTCGAAAGTCACAGCAGACAAGCTCAAAGATAACGGGAATCCGGAACCCATTACCAAACTCATGTCGACCGTAAATGGCATGGCCGCCGGTTTCTATCACGGCGACTGGGCCATGCTGACGACAGCGCTGGCTTCCAATACCAAGAACGATATTCTCTCGACCCCGAGTATCGTCACCATGGACAACAAGGAAGCCTCTTTCAATGCAGGCAAGGAAGTACCTGTCCAGACAGGCACTCAAAGTTCGACCAGTAATGACAGCGTCTTCAATACCATTGAGCGCAAAACGGTCGGAACCAAGTTAACCGTCACCCCTCAGATCAACGAAGGGGATTCGGTGCTGCTGAATATCGAGCAGGAGGTCTCCAGTGTTGGCAAACAGGCTGAAGGTACCTCAGGCCTGGGTCCAACATTTGATACCCGTACAGTGAAAAACTCGGTATTGGTGAAGAGCGGTGAAACAGTCGTGCTTGGCGGTTTGATGGATGAACAGACCAAAGAAGAAATCTCCAAGGTACCGCTGCTCGGTGATATTCCTGTGCTGGGCTATCTGTTTCGCTCCACCTCCAACTCAACCTCCAAGCGCAATCTGATGGTCTTTATCCGGCCAACCATCTTGCGTGATGCGGACGTCTATACCGGTGTCTCCAGCAACAAATACAGCCTGTTCCGCGCCGAGCAGCTCAATGCCGCCTCGCAGGAGGGGTATCTCACCTCCCCCGCCCGTCAGGTATTGCCTGCCTATGGCCAGGATGTGATGGTGTCGCCCGAGCTGCAAAAAGAGATCCAGAAGCAGATCAACGAGATGCGGAGCAGACAGCAGAACACTGTCGAGACCACCACCCCGTTTGTGCAGAGTAAGCCCTGATGAGTGCCTACCATCTGGATGGAAGCGTCGTGCCTGCGCCACTGCCCGAGCTCCCCTTTGTCTTTGCCCGCAATTTCGGGGTGATCCTGATTGAGCGGGACGGCGCCCCCGTGCTGCAGTGCCGCCCTGGCGTCACCCCGCAGGCCCTGCTGGAAGTGCGGCGGGTTGCGGGTTGCAGCTTCGCGGTGGAGCAGCTCGACAACGAGGCCTTCGAAGAGCTGCTGATGGCCCACTACCAGCGCGACTCCTCCGAGGCGCGCCAGCTGATGGAAGATCTTGGCAACGAGATGGACTTCTTCGCCTTGGCCGAAGAGCTGCCGCAAAGTGAAGATCTGCTGGATGCCGACGACGACGCCCCCATCATTCGCCTCATCAACGCCATGTTGAGCGAGGCGATCAAGGAGGAGGCCTCCGATATCCATATCGAGACCTTCGAGCGAGCACTGGTGATCCGTTTTCGCATCGATGGGGTGCTGCGGGAGATCCTGCGCCCCCATCGCAAGCTGGCATCACTGCTGGTCTCCCGGATCAAGGTGATGTCGCGGATGGATATCGCCGAGAAGCGGGTGCCGCAGGATGGCCGTATCTCGTTGCGTATCGGCGGCCGCGCCGTCGACGTGCGGGTCTCCACCATGCCGTCCAGCTACGGCGAGCGGGTGGTACTGCGTCTGCTCGACAAGAACAACGTGCGCCTCGAGCTCAAGCAGCTGGGGATGACCGCGGCCAACCGCACCATCATCAGCGAGCTTATTCGCAAGCCCCACGGCATTATTCTGGTCACCGGCCCGACCGGTTCCGGTAAATCCACCACCCTCTATGCGGCGCTGTCTGAAATCAACTCGCGGGATCGCAACATTCTGACGGTGGAAGATCCCATCGAATATGACCTCGAAGGGGTGGGCCAGACCCAGGTCAACACCAAGGTGGACATGACCTTCGCCCGCGGCCTGCGCGCCATTCTGCGCCAGGATCCGGACGTGGTGATGGTGGGGGAGATTCGTGACCTCGAGACCGCCCAGATCGCGGTGCAGGCGTCGCTGACCGGTCACCTGGTGATGTCGACCCTGCACACCAACACCGCCATCGGCGCCATCACCCGGATGCGGGACATGGGGATCGAGCCCTTCCTGCTCTCCTCGTCGCTCTTGGCTGTGCTGGCCCAGCGACTGGTGCGCACCCTCTGCCCCGATTGCCGTGCCCCGCGACCCATCACCGAGCAGGAGCGCCTCGCCATGGGCATCGAGCTGGCCCCCGACCAGCAGGTGTGGCGTCCGGTCGGATGCGAGCTGTGCAACCACACCGGCTACCGTGGCCGGACCGGCATCCACGAGCTGG
>CAMFLW010000150.1 GCA_945957575.1 uncultured Aeromonas sp.
TCCCCCCCAAGGAGCTGCTCGGCCGCCTCAAGGAGGGCAAGGTCTATGTGCCCCATCAGGCCAAGGCTGCGTTGCAATCCTTCTTCTCCCTCAACAACCTCACCGCATTGCGGGAGCTGGCGATGCAGACCGCCGCCAGCCATGTGGAGGGCGATCTGCAACTGCAGTGGCAGGCTGCAGGCAAGAGCACCTTGCCGCTGCGGGGCAAGCTGATGGTCTGCCTCGGCGACCTGCACGGCTCGGCGCTGGTGCGCTATGGCCACCGCTTCGCCCAGCGCCGCCAACTCCCTTGGCTGGTGGTTCACGTGGACAGCAATGGCCGCCGCTCTGCTGATGTGGAGCAGGCGCTGGCGCTCGCCTCCCACCTCGGTGCCAAGGTGCTGACCCTCTCCAGCCCGGCGGTCGCCAACACCCTGCTGGAGACCGCCGAACAGCAGCAGGTCTCCCAGCTGCTGCTCGGCAAACCCCACAAGGCGCCGTGGCGTCGCTCGCTGGTGCAGCACCTGCTCAAGCAGGCGCAGGGGCTCGAAATCACTCTGGTCGATACCGAGAAGCAGAAGCCCGAAGCGGGGATGCGCGTCCCGACCCCGAAGGATATTCACCACAGCCTGCTGGCAGTGGTGATCATGGGGATCACCTCGGCCGCCGCATGGGGGCTCTCCTACTGGCTGCCGCCCGCAGCGTTGCCACTCATCTTCGTTCTGGGGGTGCTGGCGACAGCCCTCACCACCAGTCTGGTGCCCGCAACACTGGCGGCGGTGCTGGGCTTTATCGCCCACAATCTGCTCTTCACCGCCCCCTACTTCTCCCTGAGCGTCGCCAACCACAGCGACCTGCTCACCCTGTTTGTACTGCTTATCGTCGGCATGACGGCGGGGCGGCTCGCCTCCCGCCAGCGGCAACAGCTGATCGGTCTGCGCGAGACCCAGCAGTTGGGCAATGCCCTGCTCTCTCTCAGTCAGGGACTGGCGACCGCCAGCAGTCCGGAGGAAGTGCTCAGACAAGGTGCCCAGGCCATTTCGCTGGCGCTCGGCCAGCCGACCGTGGTGATCGACAAGGAGTTCAACGATCGGCTCGGCAACGAGAAGCACAGGCCCGGCCAGACCGACAAGGCGGCCATCGACTGGTGTCTGACCCAGAAGCAGAGTGCCGGAGCCCACACCGCCACCCTCAATGCCGCCGAGGCCCAGTATCACCACCTCAGCGATGATCTGGTGATCGGCATAACGCTGGCCAATCCGCTCTCCTCCTCTGCCGAGCATCAACTTCAGGCGCTGCTCACCGACATTCGCGCCGCGCTGGCGCGGATCGACCTCAACGAGCGGCTGGCCGACAGCCAGTTGCAAGCGGAAACAGACCGGATGCGGGCCGCCCTGCTCTCCTCGGTCTCCCACGACTTGAAGACGCCGCTGGCCACCATCATGGGTGCCGGCAGCACCCTGCTGGAATATGGTGACCGGATCCCGCCGGATGATCGCAACGAACTGCTCCACTCGGTACAGGACGAGGCGCGCCGCCTGCACAGCTATGTGCAGAATCTGCTGGATATGACCCGCATCGGCTCCCCCGACTTCCAGCTGAAACGAGACTGGGTCGATCTGGCGGATCTGGTGGAGAGCGCCCGCAAGCGGCTCGACTCCTCCTGGCGCCAGCACAAGCTGCTGGTCCATTTCGATCAGCATGTGCCCCAGCTCTATGTCCATGGCGCCCTGATCGAGCAGGTGCTGGTCAATATCCTCGACAACGCCTCCCGCTACTCGCCGGCAGGCACCCCCATCGAGTTCAAGGTGATGGTGGCCGAACCCGACCTTATCATCGATATCATCGATATCGGGGTCGGTATCGCCGAGTCGGATCGGGAGAAGATCTTCAATCTCTTCTACACCCAGCCGGTGGGCGATTGCGGCAGCCGTGGCACCGGGCTTGGTCTCGCCATTTCCCGCGCTATGATAGAGGCCCACGGCGGCAAGATTTGGGCCTTCTCCGGCCCCAATGGCAACGGCACCTGCATGCGCATCTCCCTGCCGCTCGCTCTCAATTCACCGGAGGTCTGATGGCTGACCGCCAGAACGGGTCACTCAGCCCCTCCCACCATTCGCCTCTGGAGGTTCGATGGCACACATTCTGGTCATAGATGATGAAGCGGCGATCCGTCGCTTTCTGCGGATCAGCCTGATTGCCGAGGGGCATCAGGTGAGTGAGGCGGTGGGGGTCAATGAAGGGCTGGAGCAGTATCGCCACCTCAACCCCGATCTGGTGATCCTCGATCTCGGTCTGCCGGATGGCGATGGCATTCAGGTGTTGCAGGCCATTCGCGAACACCACCCCAATCCGGTGCTGGTGCTGTCGGCCCGCGATTCGGAGCAGGAGAAGGTGCGGCTGCTGGATGCAGGCGCCAACGACTACATGAGCAAGCCGTTCGGCATTGGCGAGATGATGGCCCGCATCCGTGTGCTGTTGCGCCAGCGGGCTGGCGTCAGCAGCGGCGAGCGGCGCCACTTCCCCCAATGCGGTCTGACGCTGGATGTCAGCAGCCACAAGGTGACCATGAAAGACGAGGAGATCCCTCTCTCCCGCAAGGAGTTCGCCCTGCTGCAGGCGCTGGTGTGCCACCCCGGCAAGCTGGTGATGCAGACCCAGCTGCTCAACGACATCTGGGGGCCGAGCCACAAGGAAGACACCCACTACCTGCGCATCGTCATCGCCAGTCTGCGCAAAAAGCTGGGGGATAACCCCCAGCAACCGACGCTTATCGAGACCGAATCCGGTATCGGCTACCGCTTTATCGGCAACTGACGTTTCACGTGGAACGACGCCCGCAGCAAATCAGCGCCAGCAGACCGCAGCCACTCAGCAACAGGCCGAGATCCTGCAATCCGGCCGCTACCGCCAACCCCAGACTGAGCATCAGGTAATAACCAAGCCCGAACAGGGCGCCAGCACTGCCTGCCACTTCGCGATAGGCCAACAGCGCCTGACTCAGCACGTTGGGGATCGCCAGTCCGAAGGCAATCACCACTCCCATCATGGGCAACAGGAACCAGAGGCTAGCCTGACTCGCCCATACCAGCAGCCCGGCAATCAACGCCAGCACGCTAGCCAGTTGGGTCAGAGATGACGGCAGCCACCCCCTCCCCAGCAGATGCTTGTTGAGCAGACTGCCAACCAGGGTCGCCAGCGCCAGCAAGATCCCCGAATAGCCAAACTCGCCGGTGCTCAATCCCAATCCGGCAAAGAGGAACGGCGCCAGACTGTAATAACCAAACAGCATGGTGTTGAACAGGGCGACCAGCATGGCACTGCGCCAGAGTCCGCCATCCTTCATCATCCGGCACGCCAGCGGCCAGAGTGTGACTCGCTGGGTAGTAACCGGGCGGGTTTCCGGCAGTTGCCAGCAGGTCACCAGCAGCAAACCTGCCGCCAGTACCAGCAGACCGCTGAACACCCCGAGATAGCCGAACCCGCTCGCCAGCTGACCGCCACTGAGCAGCCCCAACACCGGACTGAGTGAGAGCGCAATGCCCATCACCGAGAAGACCCGTGCCAGATCGCTCCCCTGATAGCTATCGCGCAGCATGGTCTGGGTCACCACGGATCCCACGGCGGCACCAAAGGCCGAGATGATCCGGGCCAGCAGCAGGGTTTCAAACTGATTGGCCAGCAGCGCCAGCAAGGTGCCGACACCATAGGTGAGCAGACCCGCCAGCATGGCGGGACGGCGCCCGACCAGATCGCAGAGCCGCCCCCAGCAGACCACGCCTACCGCAAACGCCAGAAAATAGACCGACAGGGTCTGGGATGCCTGCCCCTCGCTCACCTGAAACTGGCTAGCGATGTGGGTCAGGACTGGGCTGTAGATGGTCTCCACAATCTGGGGAAACATCATCAATCCCACCACCAGCCAGAGCGGTGGCAACTTGTTGTTCATGACAAACCTCCTTCACAAGAGGTCGCCATTCTAGAGAGATGCCGATTGTCTGATTACAATAAGCAGGACTATAAACATCAAAAATCGGACATATGGCCTTTATTCTTCCCGATCACCCTTTTGACCCCGACCAGCTGACGGGCAGTGTGATCGGCATTGCCTCCGCGCTCGGCTGGCACGACTCGGGCCTGCATCAACATCAGCGCCATCAGCTGCTGTTCGCCCAATCCGGCTGCATGACCATGGAGCTGGAAGGTCGGGTCTGCCTGCTGCCGCCTACCCGCGCCGCCTGGCTGCCAGCGGGCACAGCCCACCGGATACTGATGCGTGGTGTGGTGGCCTACCGCTCCCTCTACTTCCACCCGCACCCCGAGTTGCCCGGCACGATGGAGGTGTTGGCGGTCAATCCGTTGCTGCACGAACTGATCGAACGGATGGCGCTCTGGCCGTGGGACAAACCGCAAGAGCAGCAACAACGGACGGTGGCACTGTTTATGGAGGAGTTGGGGCTGGCGCCGCGGGAATCGTGGCAGTTGCCGCTGCCGACCGATCCCAGACTGGGCGACTGGCTACAGCAGTTGAAGCGGGGGGATGCCCTGCCGGAGCGGCTAAATCAGTTAGCCGGACAGATTGGTGCCAGCGACAAAACCATTGGCCGTATCTTTATGCGGGAGACCGGCATGAGCTACCAAGCCTGGCGTCAGCAGTGGCGACTGCTGCGGGGGATGGAGCTGTTGGCCGAGGGACAATCCATCAGTCGCATATCCTCAGCTCTGGAGTTTTCCAGCGACAGCGCCTTTATCAGTTTCTTCAGGCAACACACCGGGCAGACTCCTGCACGCTATATCACTCCCCACCAGAGAGACGCTACAACCAGCTGATTTGGTTCAAATAAAACCATTTTACCTGTGCGCTTGTCAGGTTAATGTTTCTTTCGAAACTGCTGTGCTTCCACGCTTAATTTTTATGCCATGTTCCACGTGGAACGTCCCATCTTTTTGATCGACACCCACTTTTAAACTGAGCTATGGTGCTACATCCCCGTAACTCAAATCTGGATCTGTCACTGAATGGAATTTTCCTTGTTCGGCGAGAAGTTCACTCGCCACGCCGGCATTACCCAACTCATGGATGACCTCAATCAGGGGCTGACCAATCCGGACGCCATCATGCTGGGTGGCGGCAATCCGGCCCCCATCCCCGCCATGCTGGAACGCTTTCAGGCCGAGGCCAAGAGCCTGCTCGACAACGGCGAGCTGGTCAAAGCGATGGCCAACTACGACGGCCCACAGGGCAAAGACAGGTTCACCAAAGCGCTGGCAGCCCTGCTCAGCAAGGAGCTGGGATGGGATATCTCGGCTCGCAATATCGCCCTGACCAACGGCAGCCAGAATGCCTTCTTCTACCTGT
>CAMFLW010000151.1 GCA_945957575.1 uncultured Aeromonas sp.
GTAATTGACTGATTTTATAGAGATTGGAAAGCATGAACGAGTTGAAGATCCTGGCCGTTGATACCGCCACCGAAGCCTGCTCCGCCGCCTTGCTGGTGGGTGACAAGGTATTCTCCCGTTGGGAGGAGGCGCCACGGGATCACACCCGCAAGATCCTGCCGATGGTTCAGGCTCTGCTGGACGAAGCGGGGATAACCTTGGACAAGCTCGATGCCATCGCTTTTGGCCGTGGCCCGGGCTCCTTTACCGGTGTGCGGATCGGTATCGGCGTCGCACAAGGGCTGGCGTTTGGTGCAGGCGTGCCGCTGATTGGCATCTCCACCCTGGCGGCCATGGCGCAAGGGGCTCATCGGCTGGAAGGGGCCGAGCGGGTGCTGACAGCCATCGATGCACGCATGGACGAGGTCTACTTCGGTCACTACGAGCTGATCGATGGTCGTATCCAGCTGGTGGGTGAAGAGGTGGTGAGTGGCCCGGCCGCGCTGGTGGAAGCCCGTGGCAAGCACTCTGGCCGCTTTACCTGTGTCGGCACCGGTTTTGAGACCTATGGTGAGACCCTCAAGGCTCTTGCCGACGAGCTGGTGGTCAGCCAGGTGCGTTTCCCGGCCGCAGAAGACATGTTGCCGCTGGCCCGCACCGCCTGGCTGACGGGTGACGCGGTAGCGGTCGAGCAGGCGACCCCGGTATATTTGCGTGACAAGGTGACCTGGAAAAAGCTGCCGGGTCGCGAATAAGGGCAAAGGCGCCATGGCTTTCATGTTGCCTCTGCCACCAAGACTCGCCCTGTAATGGGTTGTGTCGTGGCCTTGGGGCCGTTCGGCGAGAGGAGAGTGACATGTTGAAACGTGCGATGGTGATTGGGGCGACAGCCCTGCTGCTCGGGGCCTGCAGTACGGTGCCCAAGGAGCTGGTCTATCAACCGGAGAACCAGCTGGTGACCTATCAGCCGGCCCTCGGCGGTATGGAAGGCAAGCCGGCCCGCTGGAGCGGCATCATTTCCGCGGTGCACAACAAGGCAGATCAGAGCGTCATCGAGGTGGTCTATCTGCCGCTGCAGGCCAACGGCGTGCCGGAGCAGACCGAGCAGAGCCCCGGCCGTTTTCTGGCCATCATGAAGGGTTTTGTCGACCCGACCCTCTATGCCAAGGGGCGCAGCCTGACGGTGCTCGGCACCATCGGCAAACCGGTGGATAGCCAGATTGGCGAGCACAACTATCGCTTCTCGGTGCTCAATGTAACGGGCAGCAAGTTGTGGCCGCCGGTCAAGGAGGTGGAGGTTCGCTATGTGGATCCCTACTTCTACGACCCCTTTTACGATCCCTTCTGGCCAAGACGGCCACTCCATCGCTAGGAGTAGGCATTGAGTACCCCGATGCAAGAGCGTTTCGTCACCCTGGCGGATGGCCGCCGGGTGGCCTTGCTCGAGAACCGGCAAGCGGCTCCCGAGCAGCCACAAAAGCCCCTGCTGATAGCCCTGCATGGCTGGCTCGACAATGGTGCCAGCTTTCTGCCTCTCGCCCCGTATCTCGATGATTTTCATCTGGTGTGTGTCGATCTGCCGGGGCATGGTCACTCCGATCACAAGGCCACGCCCTATGTCTTTGTCGACTGGCTCGACGATCTCTACCAGATCACTCAGGCCGCAGGCTGGTCCCGTTTTGTCTTGCTGGGCCACTCCCTCGGCGCCCTCATCGCTTCTGCCTATGCCGGCGTTTTCCCCGAACAGATAGAGCGGCTCATTCTGCTGGAGGGGCTCGGGTCACTCACGCAGCCTGACGAGGCGGTTCCCGCTCAAATAAAGAGAGCGATCCTCAATCGCAGCAGAACCCGCGAGCGAAGCGCGGGCGGCTTTGCCTCCATCGATGAAGCGGTCGCGGCGCGTTGCAAGGTGGCGGATATCACGCCTGCGGCGGCGCGCCTTATCTGCGAGCGGCAACTCGAGGAGCGGGCAGGACGCTGGCACTGGCGCAGCGATCCCCGCTTGCGAGATCTCTCGCCGCTGCGGATGAGCGAGGGACAGGCGCAGGCGCTGATCAAGGCAATCTGCTGCCCGGTGCTCTTTATCCGCGGTGAACAGGGATTTGCCGAGCTGGAGGCGCAGTGGCAATTGCGACAGGGGGCCTTCAGGCAGATAGAGCAGGTGATTTTGCCGGGAAATCACCATTTTCATATGGAAAATGGCGCAGCAACCGCCGTTTGTATCGTAAATTTTTGTCAAGTTCGGTAGAATCACCGGCTTTCTATAATTCCAAGTTTGTCATCCCCCTCACACTTTTCCGTTGTTAATTTGCTGTTAATTGATGTTGCGCTGTGTAAATATGAGCGGCATTAGAGTACGTGCTTAAAACAGTTGATTGAAATCGATGTGATCAGGGACGGAGGCAACAGAGTGAGCGCACAGGTGCTAGTTATGCAGGAGAAGTTCGTGGAAAAAGTTTGGCTCAAGCGTTATCCACAAGGGGTCCCCGCCGAGATCAATCCGGAGCAGTTCAGCTCACTGGTCGAGATGTTTGAATCCTCGGTGAGCCAGTTCGCCGACCAGCCCGCTTTCGTCAACATGGGGCAGACCATCACCTACCGCCGCCTGGAAGAGCAGTCCCGCGCCTTTGCCGCCTACCTGCAAAACGAGCTGAAGCTGGAGAAAGGGGATCGGGTCGCGGTGATGATGCCGAACCTGCTGCAATACCCTATTGCCGTGTTTGGCATCCTGCGTGCCGGCATGATCGTGGTTAACGTCAACCCGCTCTATACCCCGCGCGAGCTGGAGCATCAGCTCAAGGACTCCGGCGCCAAGGCCATCGTTATCGTCTCCAACTTCGCCCATACCCTGGAAAAGGTGGTCTACGACACCCCGGTCAAGCACGTCATTCTGACTCGCATGGGTGACAACCTGGGTCTGGCCAAGGGCACCCTGGTCAACTTCGTGGTGAAATACGTCAAGAAGCTGGTACCAAAATACAACCTACCGCACGCCACCACCATGCGCCAGGCGCTGGCCAAAGGGCGTTACCAGCAGTACATCAAGCCGGAAATTGCCTGCGAAGATCTCGCCTTCCTGCAGTACACCGGCGGTACTACCGGTCTCTCCAAGGGGGCCATGCTGACTCACCGCAACATGATTGCCAACGTCGAGCAGTGCCTCGGCGTCTATGGCCCCATGCTGGAGCGGGGCAAGGAGTTCGTGGTTACCGCCTTGCCGCTCTACCACGTCTTCGCACTGACCGTGAACTGCCTGCTCTTTATGCGTCTTGGCGGTTACAACCTGCTCATCAGCAACCCGCGCGATATCCCGGGCTTTGTCAAAGAGATCAAGAAGTACCCCTTCACCTGCATTACTGGCGTCAACACTCTGTTCAATGCGCTGGTCAACAACGAAGAGTTTCAGGGGAGCGCCTTTGACAAGCTCAAGCTGACCATCGGCGGCGGCATGGCGGTGCAGCGTGCGGTCGCGGAAAAGTGGAAGACACTGACCGGCACTCCGCTGCTGGAAGGTTACGGCCTGACCGAGTGCTCGCCGCTGGTGAGTGTCTGCCCCTACGACCTGACCGATTACAACGGTTCCATCGGCCTGCCGGTCTGCTCCACCGATATCCGTCTGGTGGATGACAACGGTCAGGTGATCCACGAATTCGGTACCCCGGGCGAGATGCAGGTGCGTGGCCCGCAGGTGATGGTCGGCTACTGGCAGCGCCCCGAGGCCACTGCCGAAGTGATGCAGGATGGCTGGCTCTGTACCGGTGATATCGCCGTGTGCGACGAGCAGGGCTTCTTCAAGATCGTCGATCGCAAGAAGGACATGATCCTGGTCTCCGGTTTCAACGTCTATCCGAACGAGATCGAAGATGTGGTGGCGCTCCATCCGAAAGTGCTGGAAGTGGCCGCCGTTGGCGTGCCGCACAAGGTCTCCGGCGAGCTGGTGAAGATCTTTGTGGTCAAGAAAGATCCAAAGCTGCAGGAGGACGAGATTATTGCCCACTGCCGCAAACATCTGACTGCCTATAAGGTACCGAAACTGGTAGAATTTCGTGACGAACTTCCCAAGACCAATGTGGGCAAGATCCTGCGCCGCGTACTGCGTGACGAGGAGATTGCCAAGCAGTAAGGCGCTGCACCGGCTTTCTGGTGTGTCGCAGTGATGCAAAACCGTGGGTCATCCCACGGTTTTTTCTTTTTGGCCCTGATCAACCGCGCAGGCACAGATGCAATATCAACTTATCACTCAGCAAGCCGAACTTGAGCAGTATCTCGCTTCTCTGGCCGACGTTCCCCTGGCTATCGATACTGAATTCGTTCGCACCCGCACCTATTATCCCCAGCTTGGCCTGTTTCAGATCTATGACGGCCAGCAACTGGCGCTGCTCGACCCGCTCACTCTCGATCTGGCACCGCTCTGGCAGCAGCTTGGCCGGGCAGGGCAGATCGCCATTTTGCACGCCTCCGGTGAAGATCTGGAGCTGATCCAGCATCAGGCCGGCCATCTGCCCAACCAGATGCACGACACCCAGCTGGCTGCCGCGTTCCTCGGTCACGGCGTATCGGTCGGTTTCGGCGCGCTGGTCAAGGAGTTCCTCGGCGTGGAGCTGGAGAAGGATCAGGCCCGTACCGACTGGCTGGCCCGCCCGCTGACCCCGCGTCAGCTTGAATATGCCGCGGCTGACGTCTTCTACCTGATGCCGCTCTACGAGAAGGTGATGGCCAAACTGCGTGAAAGCGGCAAGTTTGCCTGGTTCGAGCAGGAGTGCCACAGCCACTCCGCCCGCAAGACCCAGGGCAGCGATCCCCGTCAGGCCTATCTCGATATCGTCAACGCCTGGCAACTGGGGCGCCGCGAGCTGGCCATCCTGCGTGAACTGGCCGCCTGGCGCCAGCAGGAGGCGGTGCGCCGCGATCTGGCTCTGAACTTTGTGGTCAAAGAGCTGCACCTGTTCAAGGTAGCGGAGAGCCGCGCCGCTTCCCTGCGCGATCTCAACGAGCTCGGCCTCTCGCCTATCGAGATCAAGATCCACGGCAAGCGGATGCTCGATATCGTTGCCAAGGCGCAGCAGAGCGATCCCGACAGTTGGCCCGAGCCCATTCGCCGGCTGGTGGACTATCCCCAGTACAAGGCCGAGCTCAAGCGCATCAAGGCCATGGTGGAAGAGAAGGCCAAGGCGAGCAATATTCCGCCCGAGCTGATTGCCAGCAAGAAGATCATTCACCAGTACTTCACCTGGAGCTGGCGGATG